>MTKO01000109.1 GCA_004028505.1 Candidatus Electrothrix aarhusensis | reverse complement strand
CTTAGGGGTATTGTCTACCGACAATATACAATATCTTGCTTTTTTTTGAAAAGCTGTGTTTTATCTGCCCATGTATGCGTCTGTGACCAACATTGTACGAACCATGATTTGTAGGGGAATTTTATGACGTTGATTGAAAAACTGGACAAGAAATTTGTTGTTACTACTGAACTCGGGCCAGTAAAGGGTATGCTGACGGACGAGTCCCTGGAAAAAGCTCGATCCTATCTCCCTCTTGACGGAATTAATGTACATGACTGTCCTATGGGTAATCTGCGCATCAATTCGGTTGCTATGGGTACGTTGATTCAAAATAACCTGAATATCGAAGCTGTTCCGCATTTCACCTGCCGAGATCGGAGCCTCCTCGGGACTCAGGCAGACCTGCTCGGTGCTCATTCTTTGGGTATTCGTAACCTACTGGTGACAACCGGTGATCCTCCCAAACACGGCCCCTATCTGTCCAAGGCGGTTTATGATTACAATACCTTTGAACTCATTCGGCTCATCAAAAAGATGAACATTGGGCTGGATTGTAATGGCAAAGAATTCGGCGGTGCAACAGACTTTGCCATCGCATGTACGGCCATGCCCACGGGTGGTAATCTCAAAGGCGAGCTGGAAAGAATGAGCAAAAAGATTGCGGTCGGCGCGGATTTTTTCCAGACTCAGGTTGTCTATGATGCCGAAAAAACTCTAGCCTTTCTTGCAGAGGCCCGCAAGCTGGGTAAACCGATATTACTCGGTGTGATGCCGCTCAAGAGTGTAAAAATGGCGAGGTTTATGAACGAACATGTCGCAGGTATTGATGTTCCTGATGAAGTGATTGCCCGCATGGAAAATCAAGGCGCAACCGGGATTGAGATCACCTGTGATTTTATAAAAAAGATCATCGACCATACTGACGGCATTCATATTATGGCGATGGGGGATGTGCAGGGGACAAATCGTATTATTGAGTTTGTTAATACGCTGGTCAGGAAATAGAGCGGGGTGGGGGACATGATGATGGAGTGGATTTTTTTACCCCTCCTTACTCAGGGACGTTTTTTCCGGGAGCGTGCATGCAACTTTGTCTCCTGCTTAAGTTTTACGTAATTTTTATACCGTGCCGACGGCAGCGTTCCAGCTTGTATTGCCTGAAGCACTGCGCAGCCTGGTTCGTTACTGTGGCTACAATTGTTGAACCGGCAATTATTTGACAATTCTTCGATATCATCGAAAGTATCCTCCATGCTTTTCTTGGCCGCAACAACACCAACCTCCCGCATGCCAGGGGTATCGATAATCATGCCACCCTGCTCAAGGACGATGAGTTGTCGTCGAACCGTGGTGTGCCGCCCTTCGCCCGAAGCACTTACTCTGCCGGTTTTCAGGATATCCTGGCCCGTGAGTTGGTTAATGAGGGTGCTCTTGCCAACCCCGGATGAACCCAGAAGACAATAGGTTTTCCCCGATATCATCAGCTCTCTGATCTCTTCCAGGCCAGCGCCGGTCACATTACTCAGCGCAATAATCCGGGCGTTAATCCCTGCTGACCGGATTTCCTCAATGTATTGGGCTAACTCAGCGGCAGTGATTAAATCTGTTTTGGAGAGCACGAGCACGGGTTTAACCTGCCCTTCACTCACCATCACCAGATAGCGTTCCAGCCTGGGCACATTAAAATCGTATTGGCAGGACTGGACAATGAAGGCGACATCAATATTGGCTGCGATCATCTGCAACTGGGTGTCCTTGCCCGTTGTTTTTCGGCGCAGGAAAGATTTCCTGGGGAGCACTCCATGTATGCTTGCGGCATCTTTTGCATCATAATGGACACAGACCCAATCACCAACGCAAGGCATCTCGCTGGTTGTTTTGGTGGTGTGTAAAAATTTACCGGTTACCTGTGCTGCTACTTCCCCAGCCTCATTGCGCACGGTATACCAGCCACGATCAACCGCTGTTACCCGTGCCATTTGCTGTTCAGGTTGACAGTATTCTCTGCCTTGGTCGTCAAACCAAGAGTTCCAGCCAAGTATATTCAATTCTAAAGAATTAATTGCCATTTTTTGTCCTGAATGCACAGCCGTTGTTTCCAATGGGGGCAGGTTGTTTTTTAGAATTATTAAAGATTTAGGGGTTAGATCCTGTTTCTGCTTTTATAACAACCACGATTTTACAGAGCACGAGGAGAAAACGGGCCGGTGAATTCGGCGTCTGTCCTGCTGTTGAAGAGGGCAGGAAACCCCGGTTGCGCGTGTCGGAAAAAGAACAGCCGTCATCTGATCCGAATCGTATGAGTCCGGATCAGAGACGGTTGTTTCCAAAAAACTGGAGCGTTATTTTCTGGCTGCTTTATGGTGAAAGGCGTCCAGGTTTTCGAGTTCATTCTGTAATTTTTCCGCTGATGCCAGTACAATCACAGGCAGAGCGGTCTTCTGGACAGCCCCAAAGAATTTCTGGGCCACCGGCCAGAATTCATTGAGCTTGTCGCGGCTTTTTAGGGCTTTGTCCGAATAGTTCCTGTAGTTATTCACTTTGGACAGATCAATATTAAATTCCTTCACAGCCTTTTGCAGCTGGACCACATTGGTGTAATCATGGAATTCCGCTTGGTAAGCGATATACAGTTTATTTATGCGCTCCAGGAGAAAGAGCATGTGCTCCACCATAACCAGCATTACCTCTTCTGGACTCTCTTTATGTATATGCCCTTCCGCGATAAATGCACCACCTTCCATCAGAGATTCGCTGTAGTCAATGATGAGTGCGCCGTTGTCTTTGCTGTAGGGCTTATTGAGTATATTTTTTAGCTCATTATAAGTATAGTCAAGAAAGATTGCTACAGTCTCTTCTTCCTCGTCTCCTTTTTCTATTCCATTCTGAATGATGATCAGGTTGTTTTGCAGGCGGGCGATGCCTTTTTTGAGGTCTTCTACCGCTGAATCAGGACGTACCCCCTGCTGCTTATAAAAATATGCCTTGGCGATTTTCTGGCTGAGGTATTCAACGTCCTTTGCAGCCTTCAGCATGATCAGTTTATGTCTTTTATCATCGCCCGCAAAAGCGGTGCTGATGTATAATGCGCAGATGAAAAATACCGCAACCGTTGTTTTCAGAGCTGTTCGTCCTTTCATGACCTTACCTCCTCGTGTACATATACGAAATCTGTGATTATCCTGAGTGTCGTATCGGCATTTTTCTTGTCCGTGACAGGTATGAAATATGATGCATCTTTTTCGACGAGGGTTCTTTGCATAGAGAGAATCTCTCTGAGCATTTCATAGAGATCGTCCGCAATTTTAGCAGCTTCCGCTGGCATGAAGTGCCCTGATTTTCTTTTGGCCATAAAACCAAAGGCAATAAATTTTTTTTTCGATTCTTTTAACTCTTCTTTGATTTCCGTGGAGACGAGTTCTTTATCCGCACTCATCAATTTTTCGTAGATTTGATTAATCTCGTCCAGTGTATGCTGAACAACCTTTGCGTAATGCGGATCATCAATTCCCCATGCCTTGAGCAGGTATACGGCGGCCAGCCGTTGAGATTCCACCCCCAGTTGACCTATATGAACGACATGCTCATGACCTTTGATTCCGGTATCAGCAGACATCTCATTAATAATTTTTTCACACCGTTCAGTGAGCTCTTCATCAATCACTTCGTGAAGCTCGTGCATTGTTTTTTTGTTAAACGGCTTTTTTTGGAATTTGGGCTTGGCCGCAGTCCAAATTTTTTCAATTTCAAGAATTTCGGCAGCCTTTTTTTTGTCGAGATCATCTATTACCTTGATGTCATTGATATGTTCGTCAATCTCTGCTAGATCCTCCTGAAGATGATCATGAAAAGAGGTTTTCATGCCGATCAGAGCGTAATCCTTTAATACCCGTTGAACATTCATACATATCTCGGATACATTATGAATATCGTCAGTTGAGACCTTTGCCGATACCTCTGAACCGAGCAACAGCATGACGAGGGCTCCCCCGATCAGCAGGTATCTGCCGGGCAGATTAATGATTTTTTTTTCGCGCGGGTTTTTGTTGCATGATTTCCTCCTTGTTGAATGACGTTAAAAGTACCGCACCGCAAGGTGCTTTGTAGGATGAAAAAACAGTAGAACCGTTCGTGTTGCTTTGTTTTCTTTCAGGAAGGCGGCCTTTAATGACAGATATCTGACGAGTTTCCTTGAGAAGGACAGGGGGGCGCACCTCCTGTTTTCGACGATATGTACAATGAGGGAGATTCAGGTTTGTTGGAAAGAGATCGCTTGGGACGTTGATACAGAATGCACAGCAGTCCTTGTCGGGAACTGTGCTGCGATCAGAAGCGGAAAGCTGACACCGTTCCGACAGTCGGGCTGAAGATTTTTTTGAGCGGTACGTAAAAAATATGGCAGCAGGAAAATTGCTGTCGATAGAGGAGGAGATGAGGCAGCTATGTTTGGGTGGTTTTGTGGCGGAGATCATAATATGCTTTCCGGTGTAATAGAAGCAGGTAACCCGGCTGTCTCGTTGGAGACCCGTAGCTTTCCGACACCGCCTCGCGACGGTTGTGGCTTTATCAGCTTTCCAGTTCCGACCGGAAAGCAGGTAATGTATAAAAATTACCCTTTTTGTAAATCTAACTGTAAAAAATATACACAGATATGTCAATATTTTTCTTTAAATAAAACAACATATTACATCGTAACTCTAAAGGGTAGTAATATTTATTCCGATATTTATATTTCAGTCTATTAATTTTACTCGAAATTATATCTGTACTTCAGGTGTTGATTGGTCAAAAGAGGAGATGAGTATTTTTTACTCTAAAGGCAAGTTTTTTAAAAAAGGATGGTCAGAGGAAAGGGTGATGCGAGGAAACGGAGTCTGAGCATGTCAGCAAAATCCGTTAAAATCAGAAAATATCAGACCCATCAAAAGATGGATGACATGCAAAAAATTTCTTAAAAAAACATTGGTCTGGTAATACTTCAGGCTCTTATCGTAGGAACGAAATTGATCCGGGGTAAAACGTGCAATCTCCGCACTATCAAAAAGGTGCCCAAACACTTTTGTTACCGCATCTCGGCACCTTGTCCTTGCCAGTACTGATTCTTGACCGGCATCCCCAGGTCTGCCTCAACCAGCAATTGACGGAGCGCACAGAGCCGCTCCAGTAGTCTCGGTTCAATCTCCGCATAACCTGCGGCATCAGGGACGCGGTTTACCACCACGCCCAGCAGTTCCGTAATTGCATTGCCCACCGAGTTTTGGCTAATAGTGACGATCAATTTACCCTCATCATTACGATAGATGAGCTGCTTAAAGGCAGGCTGCCAGCGGATGCTGTTGGCGTACTTCGGATCGCCGATGCAGCGGTCGCGCACCTTCTTGACAGTCTTGAGAAAATCGTTGTTAAAGAGCAGCACCTGCTCGACCTGATCCGGGAAATAAACCTGCTTAGGCATGGGCGCATTGCGGGTCGATACTTGGCCGAAGAAGGTGCGGTAAAAGTCGAGAAAGCCTTTCAGCACCATATCATATTCCTGCCAGAAGCGGATGTCCTGCAGGGCTGTCACACCGCCGCGCACCTCCCAGCTCGGCAGCCCCTGCGGATATCCAGTCAGCCCGATCTTCGTCGATTCCCTGTCGACTGCCTGCAAAATATCGAAATCCAGTGCCTTGGCAAAGAACTCCCGGTACACATGCGGCATATGCTCTGCAAACAGGCTGTGCTGCTCGCCGTCGGTCAGGTTCGGGTTATTTGGGTCAGCCAGTTTCGCCTGTCGCAGCTCCTCCTTGCTGAAGACAATGAAATGGTTGTGGAGCATGCGTATACTCGGCACACCGGGTGAGGTCAGGGACCAGGTTGGGTCCAGACTGGCTTCCCCAGCCAGAACCAGCCAGGCGTCCGGGTCAGAATACTGCTCCAGCATATAGGAGATGATGATCTGATTCATCCTGTTCCAGATTTGCCGTACCGGCGGGGGCACTTGAGTACGGCGTGCAGGCCGTCCGAGCGGATCAAGAATGCACTTGGAGGTATTGTATATAATGGAGGTATCAAATTCCCGGCTGTGCCCCAAGGCCTTGCGGTAGAGGAGCAAATTTTCCGGGGTGAGCAGCAGGCCGTTGTTCTGCACCAGATCGTGTAGATTCTCTGCGCTATTGAAGAACTCGTTGGGCTTTATGCCCTCTGGAATCGGTAGCGGAATCGGTCGGTAGGGAACAGTTATCTCGCGTGGGGTTGCCTGCATAATGTTTGTATCTCAGCTGGTTACAGAGTAGAAGGGACAGACCACTATTCCCTCTATCTTGAATTAGTTTTATCAACGCCTGACAAGGCTGTAAGTAGTCTCCGCAAGGACAAAATTTCAAAAAGGACATTTGTTTATCTACCATCAATAAAGATTAATGTCAAGAAAACAAAAGGTTGTAAACATTCAGTCCCTGGAAAAGATATGCTCAAATCAAACGGAGCTGGTGGCGCGGATGGGATGCAGCTACTTGAATACGCTGTGAAAGGGGAGGGAAACAATCAAGGGCTGTTCCTTAGTATTCTCATACTTGCTGTTGACAACAATCGTTATCGTGTCGATAGGATTCGTTAGAGTCAGAAAATATCAGCCCCATCAAAAGACGGGTAACACCCAAAAAACTCCTTAAAACAAGCATTGGCCCGCAAGCTCTCCTCGTTTTGGGCGACAGCGGTGAAAAAGGTCTCGCTGCCCACGACAATGAGTTTATGGCGGGCGCGGGTGATGGCAACGTTGAAGCGGTTGGGGTTGTTGAGAAACTCGCCCAGTACTTGATCCGGGTCGGAGCAGGTGAAGCCGAACAGGATCACCTCACGTTCTGCGCCCTGGATGCGTTCCACGGTGTCGATGAGGGGCAGGTCATCGCTACCGCCCAACAGCTCCGTCAAACGACGGGTTATCCGGTTATTTTGGGCTCGATGGGGCGAAATGAGAGCCAGTTGTTCCTTGTGCAGACCGTGTTTGCTCAGCAGGCGATGGGCTAGGCAGGCCATGATTTCCGCCTCAATGATTGATTCCTGGCCGCAGCCGTGATGATCGGCATGGACCAGCACCACCGGTTTCTCTGGATCGATTATCCTGTCCAAGGGATCGTTGCTGAGCCTGCCCTTGAGCGACAAGCGAGCAGAAGCATTTGCCGGGGCCGGGCGTAACCTGGAATCGTACCAAGTTCGGCTCGGGAATGCGCAAATTTCCGCGTTCATCCGATAGGTCAGATCCAAAAACACGCTCTGTTGCGGGTAGCGGTGCAGCATGAGAGTGAGCAGGGAACGACGAACCTCGCTTTCCAGATTTTTATCATTCTCATGATTCCCTTGATGCGCAACGTGAACGTGGTCAGGGTAGTCAATCGATTCTTTCTCGACTGGGGCTGAACGGATTATCGGCGGCAGCTGATGCACATCTCCCAGAAAAAGAAAATTCCCCTTGCCATGAACCAGGCTCAGCATGGCCTGGGGCGCTAAAATCTGGGAAGCCTCATCAAAGATTACCCAATCAAAGGGTTTGGCAGGCAGCTTTTTGTTTTTCTGCAAATGAGCCAAACCATAGCCGGTGGCCCCAAGAATGAGGTGAGAAGAGAGCATCAGCTGCTCAGGATCTTCCAGCGGCTCTATCTGCATCTCGTCGCTGTCTTCTACAAACTCCGGCCCGTCCCATCTGCCCCATTTGCAGCAACGGCCCGGAAAATCGGATAAGCCATGTTGATTGACCAGCTTGACCACCTTGGTGAGCACTTGATCAATGGCTGATGGGTCAAGGCGCTGACGGCAATGCGGAGCGGCTCGTTGTTTGCTTGGGCGTGGCGGATCAGCGCAATCAATATCCAGCCCAGCAGATTGGTCTTGCCGGTGCCGGGCGGCCCTTGAATCAGGCTCAAGGCATGGCGAAACGGCATTTGGAGCCCTTTTTGTTGCGACGCATTCAAGCCAGCAACCTTGCCCTCAGTGCGCAGCCAGCCGCTGATCCATTCCTGCCACTGCGAAGGCTGGGGAAAATTCCACGCTCCGGCAAACAGATCCACCAAGGATGATGGACTTTGTCGGAATAAACGGTTTGCACCACCTTGATGAGCTTGGGAGTGGTCCAATCATCCGCGTCTTCTTCCAGCGAATAGGCCAGATTTTTCTGCAATTGGAGCGTGCCCCGTTGTCGCGAAGACAGGGCAACTGATCCCCGGTGCGGCTCGTAGCTGTCCACGACCACCGGCATGCCGCTTTGCAGATCCTTCACGCCCCGGGGAACCAGCTTTAAAAAGTCACCCTGGCGAAATTTGGAAACCCCGGACTCTGCACCATCCGCCACTTCAAAGAGATAGAGAAAGCGACCTTCATCATCCAGACCAGTACCCTTAAAGTTGAGCGGCCCCAGGGCTCGAAATCGCTCAACCCGCTCGGCCAGAGACAACTCCTGCAAGTCTCTGATATCTTTTTCCTGAAAAGCTCGTTCTGCCTCAATAAAATGTTGATGGGCCTGGCCTCGGTTTAACCCGGTTTGCGCAGGATCATCCAGATTGTCCCCGGCTTCCCCGCTTTCCCTGCTCCAATCACTGCTCAGATGTGAGGTGATCCATTGTTGCAGCTGCATGTCGATGTTCAGAACTGCGGCAAGGTGGTCTTCTGCGCTGCTTCCCGTCAGATCCGGCAAAGGATCAAAATGGACAAGGGAGGCAGGAGCCAGTAATGTAGGGGCGACCGGCCGGTCGCCCCTACTTAAACCCAAAACGCAGGCCAGATCATACAGGGTGAGCGTGGCCGGAATGGGCAGGGCAAAATGGTTGCGCAACACCTGGGCAAGATCGGTCCAAGAAGGAGCAAGGCTGCGACGGAAAAGATTGCGCATCTTCCCATCCTCCATCATCGTTGCCCAATCATCAATACCCTGCCGGATTCCTGAACCAAAAAAGAAAATATGCGGCGCTCCATTTTCTTCAACAGCCTCTTGCCAGAGATCGAGGAAACAGGTGAAAAAATCCCGCCAAACTGTAGGGGCAGGCCCCTGTGCCTGCCCGGTAGGCAAGGGCGAACACAGGGGTTCGCCCCTACGGCGCTTAGCTGATGTATCCGCAGCCACCCAGGTGAATATCCGTAAAGCCTCAGCACCCTCACCACGGTTCCCCACTCCCAAGCCCACGGCCTTGGGCAGCATGGTCACGGGATCATTGAGCAGATGAACGAAAAAATAGGTTGCAATATGCGCCGGGAACAGATCCGTCGTTTGCTTGATAAGAGCAATTTTATTCTGTTCCAAGGCGGTGACAGCGTATTGCAGACGCTCTCTTTGCAGGGGGCTGAAATCGGTGTTCACGGTTGTAGGGGCACGGCGCGCCGTCCCCTACGATGTCCGGCAAACCAAGCCGAGGCCTCCCCAATATTCCGCAGGCCCAATCCCCGCATTTTCTCCAAAGCACCTTTGGAGAGCCGGGGAATGAACTGGATATCTTCCTCCTGCAAAGCCTGCTGATAACAGGAGTCAAAATAGGGACAACTCAGGCAATGGGCTTGCAATTGCCACCCGGATTGATCTGGAGGATGCGAGAGACAGTGTGCAAAATTACGCAAAAGAGCGGGTAAGCTTGCCAGATAAGGCTGCAAATCAAAGGTATGACGCTGGGGCGTATCATCAAGGGGCGAACGAATGAGCAGGAAACCGGTGTCGGCAACTTGGGCGGCCTTGTTCGTGCCGAACAGCTCTTTCTCCTCGTCCAAAAAGGTCTTGAGCAAAAATGCGTAAAACGCCACCTGCCATTTTTGATGATAACGCGGTTTGGCAACGCTTTTAATGTCGCCCACTTCCAAAAGGATATCTTGCTCTCCGGCTGCATCTCCGGATGAAACACGGATGAGATCAGGAATACCGACTCCGTCCACGTTCATCGTATCTACGCCGGGTTGTCCCTTGCCAGCTGGGCCAACGTCCGATAACCCAGTCAAAGGGGACAACAGCGCGGGCAAGAGAAGCACGCCTTGGGCCAGATAGTAATTTCCTGCCAGATCCTTTTGCCCGGAAATACGTTGCAACCAATCCCGAGTTTCCGCATAACGGGACTCCAAAGAACGTGGCATCCCGGACGCATCTTTTTCACGGACAATATGAAATTGTTCTTTGAGCCCAGCAAGCTCGGCCATAATCTCCCGCTCAAAGGCCACGCCCCTTGCTAAACGAAGACTTGCGTACTCGTCGTCCTTTCGGCTTTGCCGGGGCGGCTGATCCTCGGGCCGGAGAAAAGAAGCGCAAAACTGGCGATGACATTGGTGATGACGAAAATATTCACCGATAATGGTGCCGGTCAAGGGCCTGTTCCGGTAGCGTGCATCCTTACTAGGCAGGAAGAGAGGGGCCACCGAGGCAACAGCTCTATCACCTCCATGCCGTTCTTTTTCCAAAGATAAGAAGGATGGGCAGTGACAAGGGAGGTCAAGAAAGGCGGACCCTTGTTCCTCGGCCCCCTCTGGATGAAATTCAAGATTACGCGGATCGCCTTTCACTATTTCGGAAGAACCGTCCTTGTATTGCTGGAAAAAATTAATCAGCCGCTGATCAAAGATACAATCAGTGAGTTCGCGCTGCAAGATCTCCGGCGGCAGGGTCGTGCAAAAGGCATTGAGCGGGAACATCGCCCGCATCACCTTAAAATGGCGTTTGATCCAATCAATGAAATCATCGCGTTGCAAGGGCAGGCACAGTTTTTCAAAACGAATCCACTGACTGCACACGAAGCCGATCTCATCAGACACGACCTCAATATCTTCTGATTGTGCAGCAAAATATTCCTTAACGCTTGAGGCCATCAGCATATTCCCCACCGCGCCCAGATAGGTGCGGTATTGAAAAGATCCTTTGTCGGCAAGAACCACCTCAATGCCATTATCAAGAAGCACTGCCTTGGCATCTTGGGCCAGCTGCTCACGGATTAACTTGCGGCTGCGAGAAAAGAGCCCGGCAGCAGCCTCGTTATCCCCGCTATCTGTTGATTTGAGCACCGCCCGCATGGCTTGCGCCGTCTCCAAAGAAACATGACAGCCCATGCCGAGCCACAGCAATTCTTTGTCATCCAGCCGCTCTTGAGTAGGCTCGGCCAGAACCCGTTTATCAGCCTTGGTGTTAATCCATAAAATACGGAGCCGCCGACCGGCGAGCAAGACCTTGTCGCCAGGATCAAGCTGCTTGACAATGGATTGAGGGATATCAGCCACCGACTCACCCGCCACATCCAGCTTGTACGCAACCTCGGTTTCTGGAAAATTGGACCAGATTCGATGCTCCACCAGGGCATCCCAATAGCGCCAGCCCCCTGTATATAAGCCCTTGAGACTGTCCTTGCGCAACCATTGTTTGTCCACCAGCGATTGAAAGATGCTTTCAAGCCAAGTTGTCGCTTCCTCATTGTCTGGATCGTTTTCTGGATCAGCATTCGGATCAATAAAAAGATCCTGCACTGCTGCCAAAGAAAGACGCTTTTTTTCATACAAACATGAAATGATCTGCTGGCTCAGCACGCTGGGTAAGGTCTTGGGCAATGCCGCCTCCACCCGTCCCTGCCGGGCCAAGCTGAGCAAGGCGAGAAAACGCAAGACCTGCTGTCCTGCCCGCTCGCCCCGGCACACACCCCAGAAATGGATGGCGTTTTGCCGCCGATTGGCCCGACCGATGCGTTGCAAAAAGGCGGCCACCGAATCAGGCGGCTCAAACAGGAGCACCGCATCCACATCCCCCACATCGATTCCCAGCTCCAAGGTCGAGGTGGCAATGCAAATCGATCTGCTTTGCTTGCGAAAACTGCGTTCTACGAGTTGGCGCTGTTTGGCAGTGAGATTGGAGTAATGCAGATGCGCCATGCCGCGAAACGAACCGAGCCGATTCAACAGCCCGAAAATTTTATCACACCGCCCCCGACTGTTGGCAAAGATCAAAATCTTGTGATAGTCCCATTCGCGGTACAGATCATCCAGCAATCCGATCAGCTCCTGTTCATCATTTTGAAGATGCACCAATCTGGGCACGATTTCCCGACTCACCTTGTCGGCCAGAAACATGGTATCAGGGGAGCAACCCAAAAATCGGCCCACTTCCTCGGGATCGGCAAGGGTGGCGGATAGGGCGATTCGTTGCACTCTTGAGCCGATACGCCGTTCCAAACGTTGGAGCAGATAGACCAATTGACGACCACGATATTGATGGATAAAGGAATGGGCCTCATCAATAATCACGGTGCGCACCCGTGTGAGAAAACCACGCAGATCCTGATTTGAACTGCCCAGCATCACGTCCAGCGACTCGGGCGTGGTGAGCATCAAGGCCGGGCTGCCACCGCCTGTATGTTTGACGTCACCGGTGCGAATAGCAAAGCCAAGCCCTAGGCGTTCGGTTATAATTGATTTGAAACGTCGATAAATATCAGCGGCCAGGGCTCGGGTAGGGACGATATAGAGGACGGATTCGTTGGAGCCGGAACGGATGACTCCTTCCATACACGGGGCCAACACAGCTTCGGTTTTGCCGGAGCCAGTGGCGGATTGGATAATAAGATCTTTTCGCGCCAGGACCGGTTCAATGGCCTGTTGCTGGATGGGATGTAGCTGCTGGAAAGCACCGTAAAAGGCGCGATAGGTGTTGGGGAGGAGGAGGATCAACGGCTTTCAAAAGGGGACGGATTTATTTTTTCAACACTCGTATGAATAATGGCATAAAATTTGATAAAAAAATAAATCCGTCCCCTTTTCCCCTGTTTGCTGTTTTACAAAATTATCGCCTTTTTAGCTATGTAATACTGATCAAGTGCTTGACGTAGATACATTTTTATAACAGCCTGTCTGCTGATATTTACTTCTTTGACAATACTATCCAATTCATGCAACATTTCCAAAGTGAAATCGACATTGACACATTCTATTCCGGCTTTGTTAAGAGGAGGTTTCATTTTACCATCACCGGTAAAATATTTTGAAATATCTTCCCCTCTATCCGCCATTTCAGCCAGTTCGTCAGCTGTTGGAATTCTTTCAGCTATTTTCGGCATAATTTCTCACCTGCACAGCGTTATAGAAGAAATCCCCTGTAAGTGTTCCTGTGTAATCCTGTGAAGGATAACAAAAGTACTCACCAAATGCAAGGTAAGCACAGACTCCGAGAGCGTTACCGTCAGGCGGGGTTTAGAAAAAGCCTGCAGGTAGATATATGCGCTGAGGAACGAAAACAAGGGTGGCAGGCAGATTGAATAATAAGATCTTTTTGCTGGAGAACAGGTAATGGCCTGTTACTGGATGGGATGCAGCTGCTGGAAAGCGCCGTAAAAGGCGCGATAGGTGTTGGGGAGGAGATGGATCAAGTCAGGACGGTGCTGATGGGGAGATTTAATTTATTGGCTAGTGAAAATATTGCGCCGGAATCCGCAATAACAAGACCGTTTTTCTCACTTGAGTTTCGCGATGTCATCCATAACCTCGGCATCTGTCAGGTTGGATATCGGGATTTCGTTTTCTGACAGGACGGTTTCAAACTGCAACCGGGAAAGCCCGGCAATCTGCGCGGCTTTTCCGACAGTCAATTTCTGAGCTTTATACAGCTGAACAGCCAGAGCAAGGCGAATGCGTTGCCGCAGTTCGTTTTCCGTCTCATTCAAGGCTAGGAGAATATCGGCGGGAAAGTCTAATGATATTGATTGGGTATTCATTGTATTATTCACCTCCAAACACCTTTTATTTTATCCTCTCAAAATCGCATCGCTCTCAGTATATTTAATTTTCACCGGAATCTCAATGGATACGGTTTGGCGAATTGGGAATTGACCTGATGAGGTTGGTCTTTGTCTTCGTCAAAGGCAAAATCCAGTAGCAGGTTCTTGTTCGGCTCTTCGCCGAAGATCTTTTTAAACCCGTAATCGGTGAACAGGTTGATGTAGCGTTCTTTGGTGAGCGTTCTTTGGTGAGCATTGTTTGTGTTTTTTACAGGTTGCCAAGTGCTCTGGTGCGGTTTACCATGTTGTAATTTTCTGATAGTATGAACGCCATCAGTATATTCTTATTTTTACGGAAGGACAACTGTTGTGGTGGTACAGGGGATGTGGGTGGAGGGGGGCAGTTGCGATTATTTTGGGCATTGGAGGAGGTGACAAACGAGTTGATTGATCGGGCTCTGACCTCAATTAGACCCAATTACGAAGATCAACGAGGAAGAAAGACTGCGTTCTTTAGTGTCTTGATATCTGTCCCTTCTGGAAGCTCTATCTCTGGGGGAATTAAAATCTGCTGTTTGCATTTTTGTTTTTTCCCCTGTAAATATTTCATGACATTTTTTCGTTCTTGGTTAATTAAAGATTGCAAAAGGATTGAATATATTGACTGGTTTTTGGTGTTTTTTCCACGGCCTTCGTCGGTTTCTTTTTTTACAGCATTCTTCAGACGGATTATGTCTAAATTGCTTGCTGAAAGTATCTTTGCCGTCACTTCAGCAAGCCTTTTCAAGTCAGAAGGCATGATATTATCCGATGAATCTTCCCATTCATTTCTTATAAAAAGAACAATGGCTTTCATTTTTTCATAGGACTCATTTTTTTGATCTAGAAAGCTAGAAGACGACAGACTCTCCATTTCCAATATTGATAAATCTGCGTTATCAAGAACAGCCTTAATTTGTGCAGCCAATCTCTCTCTACCCCAACTTACAGTACCACCCTTATATGAAAAATCATGTGTTGCCTTGCTACAAGCATGTTCCAGTAAGGTCTTAACCTGTACTTCAAATACACAGCTATCTAAAAATTTTTCAGTAACCCCTTTCTTAAGCCTGCAAAGCATTCGGATGCTGTTGAAAGAAAAATCAGTTGGTCTAGACTTAACAGTCTCCCCAGGTTTTTTGTCAAATATATCGTAACACGCCGATACGAGCTCCACTGCATTGGGGACATACCGTAAATTTGGCACTACAATGGTACATGCATAAAAATCGTCGATTTCAGCATCACTATATCTTCCGGTAGACAACTTTGAAGCATAGTTTTCTTCTGACTTTAGTCGGTGTTCAAAGAACCAACCGTTTTCTTCACATGATTCTAAAAGAAGATCACCTACCTCTGTTTTCAAAGCAGAGTATTTCTCCCAGAGTTCCTGGTATTTAACTCTTATGGAATGCTCAACCTTCATAACTTTTTACAAAAGACAATAATGAGTTATGACGCTTTGCCCTATGGCCCTCTTCCGTGGCTGCCCCCATACTGCTGTATGTGTAAGTCATTACAACCTCAGAGTATGTCGATATATCTCCAGATTGTTTTACTTTAACAAAGACTTCATCAACTTGTGAGAGAAAGGCGTCAAATATTTCAGCCATCTTTTCAGGTGATCGCGTAGAGGCAACATCTGAAAGTACTAATAATGCCCAAAGAGAGTATAGGTCAGTGGTTAACCTTTTAGCATGATTAGTTATGCAGTGGTTCTCTTCTTCCATTTTGGAAATAAAATCTTTTAGAGAAGTAAAATTATTTTCGAAAACCGTGATCTCTTCTTTGGTCAGAAGAAAATCTGGCTCATCATCATTTGGATCCAATACTAACTCATCTTCATTATCAGGTAGTTCAGATAACGTGAAATTATACTTCCCGTATAGAACATCAATATCGCTCTGGGGGAAGCCGACAAATCGTTTTTCCAGTATCAAGAGCATAAGAATTGAAATAAATTCAACATCTTTCATTCGCTTGTTTTTCTGAGTAGAAGAGACTTTGATGTTTTTCCAGAAAAGGCCAGGGAGAGTCTTCAGGTCGTCTACTTCTGATTCTGCTCGATTGACAAACCAACCATCATATCTTGCATGCCTTAATTCTTGTGGAGTCAGCTGTTTCTGGCTTCTATTAACCCTAAAGAACACCTCGTTCCAATCTTCCTCATCAAGTATTGAGCGCAATTGTTCAACCGAAAAAATATAGTTGTAGAATTTTGAAGAATACACTTCATTTAAATCTTTAAACTTCTTGCCTCTAAGCTCAATAATTGGGAAGCTTTTTGGAATTGCAAATTTATTATGATAGTACCTTAAAATAGTCTGAAGGCGTTGCTTTCCATCGACGACATTATACTTAGGCCCCTTGGGAGTGTTTTCCTTTTGCAAATAAATGGCAGGGCTAGGATAATTATTAAAAATGGTATCCAGAAAGAAATATCTATCCTTAGCTGCCCAAACACTGCGCCTTTGATAAGGTGGGTCGAGATTAAGTCTTTCTTGGCCTTCCATATCTAAGAACCAAGATAAGTCTAGTTGATTTGGTGTTCGATCAATCGCCATTTTTTAAATTCCTCTTTATCCTTTTCACAATAAGAGACTTTCTTATCTCCTGAATATTTTCTATTTCTGTTTTCGTCAAGCCTATTTGGGTCAAAATTTTTTTATCTTGGTGAGCTAAGAGCTCTTCAAAGCTCTTTTTTGTAAATTTCCTCCGGAACTTTGCAAAAGCATCATTGTCGACACGTTGGTACGGTATTGGAATGTCTTTGAACTCATTAGGAGTTAACTCTAGTACACCGCCACCATAGCTGCGACCTCTCAATTCACAGAACACCATAGTAAGTGAGTTATAGAAAGAATATATAACGCTTTGTATATCAACTCCCTCAAGTGGGGTAACCCTGTATGCCGTATCAGTTACAAGGACATTTGCTTCATTGAGAATTAGCTTTGGAATTTCATGTATTCTCTTGAAAAAGAATGCTGAACTCTCCCATATCACTGGTATTTTATACCAAGGATTTCTCCTCTTCATTTTGAAGCGATTAGTTAACCCCATCAATTCCCCCTCCTTCAGGTACTCCGCTATAGGCAGAGGAGGGGCTACCATGTTGAAGTCGCATAACAAGTGGCAAGCCACACCATTTTTTTCAATCTTCTCAAAGGCAGCTCTATCTAGAACAACATCGCCTTGAATGTCTGAACTTTTTTGAATTATTGGTCTACTTACATTGCGCTCACCAAATGAATTTATCTTTTCCTTGTCTAGAATAAAAAATTTATTAGCAGCAGTCACAATGCCTGCGACTGCAACGCAATAGTCACTGACCGAAAGGAGTGTATCGATCGATTTGTGGAGAAATGTTAAATCTTTTTCGGAAACAGATAGTTGTGACCATTTATTTGAAATACTTTGATCTATGATTTTTTGTTGCAGGCGGGGTTTTCCTGAAAAATTAGTTGCATTGTCACATACGAAAAAACCAACATTAGCAGATGATTTATAACACTCTATTACAACAACATCTTGTTCGATTCTGTCAAATTGGAAATGATCAAAAATATGTAAATTTATTTGTTGGAATGTTTTTATTAATAGTGACCTCAACCAACCTGCATGATTTACATATAGCAATTCTTTAGGAACTATAAGATGTAAAGACCCTTCATCAGCAAGACAGTTGATAGATTTTAAAACAAAGAATGTCCAAAGGTTTCTAAAGTTTTTACTCTCAACTCCGTTTTTTTTGAAATAGTCTCTACACTTCGATGAGCAATCTTGGTCTAAGATTTTATAACTAACATAAGGTGGATTGCCTACAACAACATCGTATTTCCCAGATGGCTCTTCAATTTCTGTGAAATCTGCGCATAAGAAAGAGGTAGATATATTCGAAAACGAACTAGCCTGACAGTGATCAATAAACTCAACTTCATTGTCATAGGCATCTACATGTATATCAAGACTTCCCTCTTCTGAAATACCGTTTAGTGCTTTTATAAATGAACCATGCCCAACGCTGGGCTCTAAAACATTAAGCTTGCCATGATACCCGGCTATGCTGGTTAAAAGATTGCTACACACATACCTAGAGAGTTTTTCTGGGGTAAAAAACGATCCTTTTTTTTTATTATTAACCAATATATTCTTCCAAGAGATGTGTATGTGTTAGAGGTTTTTTCCTCTCGGTTGCTGAAGTTAAAAACTCTTCTAAAGTACACTATATTGAAGCCAATTCCAACGACTAGATGTCGTGATAATCAATCGTTTTTTTGAGACTCAGCCGAAATTATGGATTATAGCCCTCTACCATCAATAAAGATTCATGTCAAGAAAACAAAAAGTTAAGAAGTGCCCCCACTAAAATCTGTGAGCCTCCATTCCCAGGAAAAGATGTGCTCAAATCAAGCGGAGTCGGTGGCGGATTAAACGATAAGATATTTTTGCTGGAGGACAGGCAATGGCCTGTTGCTGGATGGGATGCTGCTGCTGGAAAGCGCCGTAAAAGGCGCGATAGGTGCTGGGAAGGAGGGAGGATAAATCCAGTTAACCAAGCTCTGCTTTGCATTGCTTCAATAGCTCCTCAGCTTTCTCCTGACCAAACTCTTTCACCATTTCATCCCACATCGGAGACTGTCGGATTTTTTCCTGATATTTTTTTGTCATGAGCTCAAGATCTTCCTCTGAAGAAGGTTCTCCGTCGGATACAAGGTGAAGCCCTTTTTCATCTTGCCAGGAAGCTGCTACGGGAGTTTCAGAAAACAAACAGCATTTTTTGAATTTTTTCCCACTACCGCAAGGACAAGGTTGGTTTCTTTTAATTTTCATAATAATTAATATATTGAAAGGGTTCCGAAGTTTACGTAGTTCTTTGGGCGAAAATCGAGCAGGAGACTTAGGATTTACTAATACTCTGTAATCATACTAAAAACTTCATCTTTCACGGTCACAAGATGCTTATAAATAGCGCAGAGATCATCAAGTTTTGTTGAATCAAAGTTTGGCGAGAGAGCATATTGATAGGTCGAGTCGGCAAGTTTTTTAAGAATCACAAAATGCCAACTTGCCCCGATGATATAGGCACCTTTTATTTCCTGCCAGCCATTCAACTCAACAGCACTGATGAGTTCCGCCAGAAGTTGGGGGCGAGGATTGCCATGTTCCTCGCTGCGTTTAAACTCCTGAATAAAAAAATACGGTTTTTTACTTTCCAGTAATCCTTCCGAGACAACAAAATCCACAGTACCATTGAGCACAAAATACTCGGTAGCATAGGTCATCGGTAATTCATAATATTCTCGAATCTTTTTTTCAAAGGATTTGAATCGGACTCTTTTCAAGAGCGGCGCAATAAAGTTGATCTTGAGATCTTCTTCGCTATATCGTTCAATTAGCGCCGTGTTATCCTCAAGTAATTCAGAAAGAAAGGTGATTGTTGCTTCATCCACCTGAACTGGGTGCTGAAACCAGGCGTCAAACCGCTGCTCGGCAAGCACCTGCTCAATTTGAAAGAGTTGTTTGAGATCACGATCACGTATTCTACTGTACTGGTATGTCGGAAGCGGAGTTTCCTCGCGACCTTCCAGTAGTTGAACTTTTCGTTTCAGCGCATCTATTTCTTGCAATAATCGTGCTTCAACATCATAATCCATGATTACGCCTCATATGTTATTTTTTCTTATTGTGTGATGCTGCTGTCATCTCGTTTACTCTCTGCTGTTAATATATTCGAGAGGAGTTGAGATCGTTATATTTGCTGTTTTGTAATCTTTTACGTTTCGCGTGATAAGAATATCAATATTATTCTCAAGAGCTGTGTAGTATTGAATGGAGTCTTCGAAATCCTTGAAATCTGATGAGAGAGCTAGTTCAATCACGCGGTCACCACAGTTGAGTACCTTAACAAGTGATTTAAGTTTAATGAGTGACTGGATTGCCTTTTTTCTGCCTAAGTGCTTGTTGAGTATATATAATATATTTGCGACAATAACAGGAGAGGTATAAGCCTGTATTGTTCTATCTTGAATTTGCAGAAACAGCTCAACCGCAGTTTCAAAATGAGGCTCTCGCTCTGTGAGTACATCAAGAATCACATCTGTATCGAGAAAGACTTTATCTTTCTTCATTTATATTTTTCTTCCAGATAATCGATGTACTCACTCTTACTCGTTGAGACAACCTCTTTATTTTTAAGTAAACCTGCAAGCTCTCCAACTACTCCTGAGACTTTTTTTTTGAGGTGCTGCTTCACGAGTTATCGTTTTAAAATATGTTTCTGCCAGCTTTGATAGAGATGTATGGTGAGTACGAGCAAATCGCTTTGCTGACGCAATAACAGTATCATCCATTTTTAACGTGAGTTTTGCATTCATAGCGTAAGGCTCCTAAATTTTCTTGATGGACACGGACACGGACACGGATACGGATTATTTATTTTAATACATATCGAATGCACGGGGTTGACCCCTAATTTGATTATTTAATTTAGGTGATCCTGGCTGAAAAAGGAGGACAACTTTGTCAATGCAAAGCAACTCGTTCCAATTCTTCACGAACAACCTTCCGCAGGGTTGTTTCGCTGACAGGCTCTTGCTTCTTATGAAGATATTCACGAAGTGCTTCATTGATCATTGTCTGATAACCGGACCCTGACGAGTCTGCCCGTTCACGAAAATCTTCAAGTACATCATTGTCGAGGTACATAGTGATACGTGTTTTTCCGGGCTGTTGAATGACCGAGCCGCGCTTGGCGGCGGAAAAATCATATTCCTTCTTCATAGTGTTTTCTCTCTTTCGGGGTTGCAGGGCGAGCTGAAATCAAGCGAATATTTTCGCCCCTGTAGGTGTAAACAACGACCAGGGTGCGATGTAAGGAATCAAGGCCGACACTCACAAAACGTTGTTCATAGACTGTATCATCATCTTCACGAGTCAAGGTCATGGGATCAAAAAGAACGGCTTCCGCATCTGAAAAACGCACTTTGTGCTTATCAAGGTTGATTTTTGCTTTTTTCGGATCCCAAGTTATATTCATAGTGAAATTATACATACAATATATGTATAGGTCAAGTACAGCTATCCGCGCCGCAACATCACCCCAAAACAATACCCTGATGAACAAAATCCAATTGATTAACCAAAGCCTTTATTTTTAACCGAGCCTCCCGCGCCCCTGTTTCCTTGAGAGTGACAGCCAACTGCTTCTGTAATGCCTTCGGTTCCGGTTGCCAGTCATAGGCTTTGGCATGTAAATAGATCAATTTTTCGGCCAGGGTTTGCCACTCCTTACTGGACAGATCGTGCAAATCATAGATTTTGAGACGATTCCAAGCCTTGGCATAGTTTTCTCCGAAATAAGGCTGCTCCTTGCCTTCGAAAATTTTACGAGTATCCAGTCGGTCGTAATCTTCGCCCTTAACGGTGGCAAAAAAATCATCGGTAAAGGCGAACACAGGATAAAGGCCACTTGACTGTGCATCCGGGCAAAAAAAGCGCTGCAAAATAGCGTAGCTTGTGCGGCGCATATTAATCCGGGTTTGGGCAATGGCTTCTGCCTCGTCAAACAGCAACACCCAGCCCTTATAACCCATCTGCCGGAACATAAGACCCAGAGCTTCAACCATGTCCACGTACGGTTCCCAGCCCTTACACGTCAGAGATTGCTCCTTGTAAAAGGAAACCTCACGATATCTCAGGGCCTGCCTGAGCCGAACCAGGGGCGGCGAATTACCGTTCAGGCTATTGGCCAGGATCCAGGGAAATTCGCGGGGACGGAAAGTGGCATGTTTTTTCAATGCTTTTTGCCGCTTGGAAAGCTCCATATCGTCACTGGCCAGGGCTGTGAGCACTGCTTTGAAAACATGGGGCATACACTCGGGAATAATCGTTAAGGGATCAGCCTTTTTGCCTTTGAGCTGTTTTTTATATCCGCCTTTGATCCAACGCGCCCACACTTCCACCAGCGAGTCATCGCCCTCTGGAAAGGAGATCTGACTCATCAAGGCGCGATACACCTGACGAAAGTCGTGCAGAGGCACTTCTCTGGGGTCAAGATTGATTGAGCTGACCACAAAACCCTGCTCCAGTGCCCGTTGCCGAAGATAGGTCAGGCTGTGGGATTTTCCCTGGCCATAGGAACCACAGACGCAGAGATGAGCGCCCTTGTTCTTAGCCAAAGCCTGCGCACCTTGATCAAACATCGTGTTCAATTGGCTTTCACGAGCGGTCAGCAGGCTCACCCCAAAAGGATCGAACAGGCCTTCCCGCAAGCGCTCCACGGCCCGTCGCAACGTAAAATTATCTGCCTCTTCTAAGAGAGGGAAAAAAGATGGCATATTCTTACTCATTGCTTACTTGTCCCAGCTCGGCTGAAGTTGTTCCACTTTTTCCTGCTCCATTGCCTGCTGGCTGGAGACAATATGCTGCTCAAGATCAAGATTTTCAACCGGTGCTTCACCCTGTTCGGCCATATCGAGAATGCTGATGAGCTGTTTGATGAACAAGCGCACTTCACTGAGCAAGCCCATCTTTTCCTGATTTTTACAGATATCCTTGAGCAGCTTATCCGACACCGAATTGGCAGCTTCCCAGCGGTAGGATATCTCGTGAATACGGCGCAAACAGCTGCCCAGCTCTATTAACTCTTTGGAGGCCAAAGGGGTGCGATGCAGATCAATCAACACGCCCCGGTAGTTGAGCTGTTTCTTCTGGCCGATGGTACGTACCCTGCTCCACAAGGCGTCATAGGATTTAAAGCCCTTTTCCGAGAGCAGCACGTCGGGAATAATGGAGAAAAATATATGAAAATATTCAGAATTCTCTGAGTTATCGATTAGCAAACGCACATTTTCATAGGCCGCGTTGCGCACCGAAGCAGACTGGGCAATAACGGTCTCTAGTTCATCAAGCAGTAAAATCAATCCCTTGTGATCAAAATGCCGTAAGAAAACGTTCAGAGAATTGAGCAACTGCTTGCTATTGGATTTGTTGACCACCTCAAAAATACCAAAGGGTTTCAACTCACGCTTGGTCGTCTTGCCGCCCTCAAACCAGTGGAGGATTATTTCCTGACTGGTGTCCCGCTCTTCCTGCTGCTCTCCCTCGTGTAAGGGCATAAAACGATTATGGGCCAGTGCGGCGAGTGCGTTGGCAAAATTGATGTTCATGCCAGCTAGATTGCGCAGGGTCTCTGCCATGTCAGCAAGTTGCGTAGGGGTTGGCACCTCTTTTTCAGCCAAATTATCCAACCACTGCTGGAGTAGATTGCGAATACCAATACCCTCGAAACGACCACGAAGCTGTTGGGTAATGGCTTGATAGACCGCCTCAAACTTATGAATCGGCGTTTCCCTGGTCAGAACCACAAAGGAAACCCCAAAACCGTTGTGCAGGGCAAGGTGGCTAATAATCGACATAAAATGGGTTTTGCCGTCGCCGTAATCGCCGCTGAGAAAGCGTACCTTGGCCCCGCCCTCAGCGATGTAATTGGCCAAATCATCTTCGATAAAGGTGAGCCAATTTTTGCGGCCCACCGTGAAAAACGGTACATAATCAGCCGGAACGCTGCCTTTGCGCAACTCCTCAATAATAGAGCGGGCCTGGAAGGGTTTTAATTGATCCAGCTCCTCCATACTTTTCATATCGCGCTCTCCTCACTCTTCTGAAAAGAAATTCCGGTAATTTGCCGACGCTCGCCATCGCTGTCAATCAACCACAGGGAATTGTTACGCCCTGGTCGTAGCTGCAACATCAGGCCATTGGACGTACCACCGATACCCGCTTCAAAATAGCGCCAGAGGTCCACGCCGAACTGCTCCAGGCTGTAGCCCCGAAACTTGCTTTTATCCATATTGATGAAAAATGCTTTGCTTTGCAGGGAAATCACATATTCCAGATAAAATTGGTGAATTGCCACCGGATGCCCCGGTGCTGCGTCCTCTTGTTGATTGATCTTTTTATAGGTTTGGTACAGACCGTCAACAAAGGCTTGCGGATCTAAGGGGCGATCATAGAGTTGCTTTTTCAAGCGAAGTACCGCAGTGACAATGCGGCGGGGATCAATGGATTTGAGTACTTTTTTATTGATGGTGGTGGCGCGGTTACTAAAATCAATCTCGCCTTCAATGCCCTTGAGGACCGTGAAACGGGGAAAATCGATTGCAATGGGCAACTCGGCCTCCTCAGCCAGCCGGGAAAGGTCCTCAATAAACTCAAAGCGATATTTATCCACCTGTTCACTGGTGTATTCCCGCAAGGTCTCGAAAAGAGGCCTACACTCACCCAAGGCTTCCTCATCTTCCACGTTCTGCGCTATCTTGGAGTTCAACAGCTCTTCGAGTTGCAGATAATCATTGCGATCTAGGCAACGCACACATTGTTTTAAAAAATCGGCCAGCCGCTGGCCGCGATTAAGCTCTTGTTGAAAGGGCTTGAGAATATTGTTTAAATTTTCCTGATTTTCTTGCAAAAAGCTTTCGGTATCCATTGCTCTCTTAACTCATTTAATTTGATTTTGATGTGTTTCACATTTCGCACCATTCTTTTTGAGATCTTTATATATCAGGAATTGTGGTTCAATACAAGTGAGATATAGTTTCCGTAGGGGCGTTTCGCGAAACGCGCCTATAACGAAAGCGGACCCCTCATTGCTCAAGTGGATGTCTCTGAAAAACCTTTTGCGTTTAGCCTACGCCCTTGGTCGGCTTCCTGAGTTTGCTTAGCCGGTGTCAGAAGGGTGGGGCCGCGCAAATTTCTCGGCGGGTGTCTACGGTGCGGTTTGGGTGCAAGGGGTGAACAGTTAGAAAGCGTTCCCCCCGGCGCGGCCGAGACCAAACCTATAAGTAACACTAGCGGAACC
>MTKO01000108.1 GCA_004028505.1 Candidatus Electrothrix aarhusensis | reverse complement strand
GTCATAACCCAGGACGTCCCGGAGTGTCATTGTGACCTATAGTTTTCACACTAGATCCTTAGAAACTACCGTCATAACCCAGGACGTCCCGGAGTGTCATTGTGACTAAAAATGCTGCAAGTCGAAACATCCCCGATACTAATGTCATAACCCAGGACGTCCCGGAGTGTCATTGTGACTCTGCCTCTTTTTATACCCATAAATTCAGCTCCCTGTCAATCCTTTTTTGTAGTACCTCCCCTCCACGGCCCTGTTTCACTCTCATTTCGAAGGAGGTGCTACACTGTGTTGGTTTTAGCGAATAGTGACGCAGATTCAATGCGATAAAGCGATACTGAAAACTTCGTTTAACTCCTTGATTCAAATAGATTTCTCCGAATTTTTTTGCGAAATAACCCCATTTTCCCCTCTGACAGGCAAAAATGGGCACAAAGAGCCCTAAAACCGACCCAGGATTTTCTCCTCGCAGGCATTGGTAAATCAGGTTATTGTTTTTCTTGCTCAACAAAGAACCCCACCCGGTTGAACATATACATATAATATGGACGGGCGACTTCTGCACGTTCTGAAGATATCCTGAATCTTACCACCCAGAGAGGAGAGCATGGCCAAACACAAAGAAACAGCTTCCTTCCACCTGACCCTGTTTGCAGTCTATAAACGAACGGAAAAACATCCAGACCCAACCTTTTTGTATACCAACAGAGAGGGCGATTCTCAGCGTCTCCCTTTTTTGCAGGCAGAGGAAGAGAATAGCAAGGCCGTAAAAAGTGCGCTGCACCGGCTCCAGCCCCTTGCCCGCCGTATTTTCGCCTCGGACAGGCATGTGTTCAGAACCGTGCCCAAGGAACTGGCTGATGAACTGCGGGCAGTATGGCATCTTGGCCAGGATAAGCTCCCTATCCGCTTTACTGGAGCAGGCGGGGTCAGCCTGGAAGAGGATTATCTGTTGTTGTATCTTGAGGTCGAGCCGCATCGGTTTGATGCAAAGCTCCTTGCTGAGACCGCAGTCACCCTCTGTAATAGACTCTCCTATGCCGGGCAGTTGCACGGATTGCACGGCCCTGAAAGAAAGGTAAACATACCGAAGAACAGCCTGTTGATCAGGGCGTTTGCCACTGGCGATACAGAGCAGGTTACCGACAGCAAGGCAAAGCAGGTCAGTCAAAGGCATTTTCAGGGAAATGTGGATGAGGAACAGCCCCTAATAAAGGGCCTCCTTGGAGAAACGATTTCGGTTGAAGATATCTTTGCCACCCTTGCCGGACCGGGCTGGCAGTCGATGCTCGGGGACCGCTTTCTTCTGAATTCTCTGCTGGTAACACCCTCTGAAAACGAGGTACCGGAGTGCAGTCGGCATGAGCAGGACGATCTGGTCCGTCGGGCCAGGGGAATGAGTTCCTCATACCTGCCGCCTTCAGCGGAAGATCTTGCCGGACATGTTATTCCGGTGCGGACCTTTAATAATGTGCTGTTTATGGCAGCCAATGAAGGGATTGCCGGACATGTGAAACCCGGTCCGCAGCAGGATTTTCTTCGTAATCAGTTTGCAGCACGTTATCGAACCGAATATCGGCTGCTCTTTATCTTGGCCGTGTATCAGCATTATCGTCTTGCAGCTATGCTGTATAAATGTGTGCAGGGAATAGAAGAACAGAGCGATGAAGAACAGAACGGAGAAGCACAGAGCAGTGAAGGGCAGATGAGTGGCATGGAGCAGCTGCGCGAGCTGCGTAAGGAGCTGGTCTTGCATGAGTTAAAATACATCAATACCCAGCCCGCCTTTTTAACCAATTATCAGCAGTACTATTGCGGCCTACGCCAAGGGCTGCATACAGAGGCGCTGGTGAAAAAGTTACGCCGCACCCTGACGGAGTTGGACATTCTGTTGTCCGGTGAAGAGCAGCGGGTTGCCGAGCAAGGACAGCAGGTGAAAAAAGAACAGAAGCGACGTGATGAAAACGCCAAGATGATTTTGGCTATGATTGCGGAGGCCTTTGCCCTGCCGTATTATCTCTACAGCTTTTTAGTGCATGTAATGCATGCCTTTCATCTCAAGGAAGACGGCTGGTGTATTTGGATGGCCTTAGCCTTTACTGTTCTGGTCACCGGGGCGGTGGTGGTCACCACATGGCGGGTGATGAAAGGAAAGAAGCTTTGGGGTTTTCTGCAAAGAATTTTTACTGACCGAACTGAAAGATCTTAAGTCTAATTAAGTCTCATGTGGGAAGAAGGGCCAGCAGGGAGTTTATTATCTCCCTGCCCGGTTTTTTTCGCACGATCTGAGGCACCACCTGCCGCCTCAAAGAAAAAAAGGGAAACAGGCAGGCAGTGCATCTTTTCATCGATAGTAGTACACCGGTGGAGGGGGGAGGGGAACAATAACCCTCGGTGCCGGTACCATCACAGGACGACGATAGACTCTTGCTGCTGCCGGGCGTACTACCCCTGGCTGGTAGGGCGGCGGAGGAAAATAACATCCTCCGAGCAGAATCGCCGTTGCTGTCAGCGTGAGAAATGTTGTGATCTTTTTCATGGTCTCATATCCATTATTAAACAGGTAAGGAGCCCTTGCTCCAAAAGGAGTTTTAAAAAGGCTTGGGCTCCATTTTTATCCCGCGATCCCGGTTAGTAGCGACACACTGGTTTGTAAACGGGCTCACAGTCACAGGAAGGTTTGCATTCCGGCTTTTTCTCTTCCTTTTTCTCTTCCTTCTTCTTTATCTTAACTTCCAGCTGTATTGGCGGAGGGCATTGATTGCCGTATCCGTAGGTACGTTGCTGATTCTGTTGGTAATGGTACGGGGCAACATAGCAGCCGCTGAGGATGGTTGCAGCGATTGCCAAGGAAAGGAAGGTGCTAATTTTTTTCATGATTCTTTTACCTCTTTTTTGGGATGGCAGAAAATAAATCGATCCTGTCGCTTACAGAATCGATTTGAGTTATTTGCTTTACTCAATTTTTACGAAACGTTTTATTTGCTCTCTGTTTCATTACGGACAGCAAGGCTCAGGAGGACAGTAGTCCAGTTCCGGTTCCGGTTCCCGCTTCGGCAATGGCGGAGGGCAGTAGCTACCGTCGTCATACTGGGGCCGAGCTTTTGGTCGGAGTCTCGTTATGGATGATGTGTAGGTTCTTGTTGTTGTCGGGCGGGGGCTCATGATGGTCGATCTGTAAGTCCTTATCGGCGGTGTGTAAGTCCTTATCGGCGGTGTGTAAGTCCTTATCGGCGGTGTGTAAGTCCTTATCGGCGGTGTGTAAGACCTTATCGGCGGTGTGTAAGTCCTTGTTGTCCTCGTCGGTACATAGGGCCTTGTTATTGTTGGCGTGTAAGTCCTTGTTGTCCTCGGTACGTAGGACCTTGTTATCGTTGGCGTGTAAGTCCTTGTTGTCCTCGGTACGTAGGACCTTGTTATCGTTGGTGTGTAAGTCCTTGTCGCCGGTGTAGTTATTGTTGAGGGCACGATCATCCGTGATGTCGGGGTGGTCACCACAGATGGAATCGTAACTTTTGTCGCCGGAGTGGTGGTGACGGTTGTTGATGGATAACTAGACCGTGTGCTGACGTAGCGTGATGGTGAAACGTACCTGGTTCTGCTTATTGTTCTTGGCCTGTATGTCCGCGCTGTATATCTCCTTACGATTGGTGAAGAAGAACGAACGACTGGCGAATACCTCCGAACCACCGGAGAAGAAGAACGTACCGCTGAAGTATACCTCCGAACCACCGGAGAAGAAGAACGTACCGCTGAAGTATACCTCCGAACCACTGGAGAAGAGGAACGAACGACCGGCGAATACCTCCGAACCACTGGAGAAAAGGAGCGAACGACCGGCGAATACGTCCGGACTACCGGCGATGAGGAACGAACTACCGGTGCATAGGTACGCCGTATCGATCGACCTGTTCTGTTGCCGGTGTGGGTCGATGTGGAAACGGATTGGGTTGTTGAGGTATACGTATGAACTGACCGTGATGTCGGCCCGCTGGGATATCCACATGCGCTTAATAAACCAGCAGCAAGCACAGGTGTTAATAAACATGTTGTCATCTTCATGAGTTCTTCATCTCCTCAAATTATATAACGTTTTTTATACTGTGTTAATAGTAAGAATATGCTCCCCCACCGTAATGGGTGGAGGTTCGGACGGCCTGTGTTGAGGTCGAGTAGGTATCGACAGTCCGTGATGTCGGGGGTGCGTAGTAGCACCCGCTCAGTACCAGAGCGGCAAAAGATAATACAATAACAAATAAAAATCCTGGTTTCTTCATAACACACCCCGCTTTCTGAAGATTATATATTCAATATGATTGTATTTCCTATTTTTTCTCTTCTTCTTATAGGGATAGTATAGGAATTTGTTTAAATACTCAAGTTTTTTCTTGATATGATTCGGCAGAAGAACCTGTTTTTTCCTGTTTTCTCAGCTGTTTTCCTCCAAGCCCGAGGCTGAGCAAATAGCAAACCGTAGCAATAAGAATAATAACCGAACCACTAGGCAGGTCAAAAGAAAAACTGACTCCAAGACCGCTGACGATGAACAGACCTGAGAGGAGTGTGGCAAGAGCCATCATCTGGCGTATGCCTGAAGCTATGTTGCCTGCAATAGCCGCTGGCAGAGTGAGCAGGGCGATGACCATGATGATCCCGACGATACGTACAAGCAGGACGATTGTCAAGGCAGTTAGGCAGAGAAGCAATAAATAGAGCCAGCGGGTATGCACTCCTCGGAGTTGCGTGTATTCTTCGTCAAAGCAGAGAGCGACCAGTTTATTATAAAAAATACCGACCACAGCCAGAATAATAAGATCAAGCACGATAACAAAAGAGATGTCTTCTTTGCTGATGAGCAGGATATTACCGAAGAGATAGGACATCGGATCAAAATAGCCTGGTGTGATGGCTATGAAAAGAAATCCAATGGACATGCCGCCTGCCCAGAGTGCTCCGATAACGGAATCTTCTCGCTGGCCAGCATTTTTGCTCACCTGTGCCAGGATCAGGGCGGCCAGCAGGGAGACGATAATAGCTCCTCGGATAGGGGTAATCCAGGGGATGCCGACCACGTTCTGAAGGTATAAGCCTCCTCCGATGCCTGCCAAGACACAGTGAGAAATAGCTCCGGCAATATAACTGATACGCCGGACAACGACAAAGGTGCCGATAATGCCGAAGGCAATAGAGCAAGTAAGCCGGTAATCAGGGCATAACGGAGAAAGGGCAGGTCAGGGTCAAGAAGTGCGCTCCATAGTTCAGTCATGTTCGTGTCCTTCGATACCGCAACGATGGTCATGGCGAATCATGCGTAAATCACCGCCGTACATGTCGCGAAGCAGCTCGCCGGTCAATTCGCTGGTCGGGTGGACATGTACCTGATTATTAACGCAGATTACCCGTTGAAAAAAACTAGGGGAGACGCCTATTTCATGGGTCACCATGAGAATGATCATATTTTTATTGAGTTCAGCCAGCAGGGTAAAGAGTTGCTCTTCTGATTGGCTATCCAGGCTGGCAGTGGGTTCATCAAGGATGAGGATATCACCTTCCGCAGCCAGAGCACGGGCAATGAGTACCCGTTGTCGTTGTCCTCCTGAAAGAGCAGAAAAAGAACGTTTGGCCAAATGAGCTAAATTAACGGCATGTAGAGCTCCAAGGCAACGTCCTTATCGTGACGAGTATAGTGACCACTCAGTGAGTTACCTATTCGGCCCATGCAAACCACCTCCAGAACAGAGATAGGAAAGTTGGGATCATAGCGGGCAAACTGGGGGACATATCCTATCCTAGTGCGTTCCTGCACAGGGGCGTTGCCATATACTAGGACTGTTCCCTTATCTGGGTTCGCTAGGCCGAGGATGACTTTAATCAGCGTGGTCTTGCCACCGCCATTGGGTCCGACAATAGAGGCTGTATCCCCTGGGAAAATATCCAGATGAACATCGGTTAAAACCGGAATATCATCATAGGAATAACAGAGATCTCTGATCTGGACAGCGGCATTTCTCATAGGGAATATTTCTCTGGGGCTTATTGGGGCACGAGCGCAGTTTGCACTGCCTTGGCCATTTGCCTAAGGTTCTGTTCGATATTTTCTGCCAAAGGATCCAATCCCACAAGCCTGCCCTTGATAGCCTGGGCCACAGTTTGGGCATTTTTTCGATCAAATTGGGGCTGAACAAAGAGAATCTTTACCTTATCCGCCTTGGCTTTTTTGACAAGGGCATAAAGTTGTTTTGGAGAAGGAGCCTTTCCTTCGATTTCCACTGCCTCTTGGTGTAGGCCGTAGGCATGGGCAAAATAACCGAATGCGGGATGAAAAACAAAAAAAGTTGCGCCTCGGAACGGGGCAAGCTGTTGTCCGAGTTCCTGGTGGAGCTTGGTTAACCGTTCTTTGAGAGCCTTGAGATTTTGTTGATAGGCTGCAGCATGTTTTGAATCAGCCGTTATCAGGGCCTCTGCCATGGCGGAGGCTATTTTTTCTACATTGCGGGGATCAAGCCAGATATGCGGGTCCGCGTGTTCTTGGTCAAGGGGCTGGCCTGTTTCCTCATATCGGTGCTGATCGTGCCCCTCATGCTCCTCTTCTTCATGATGATGGGAAACCATAGGAATTCTTTTGATGTTCGTTGTTACGTCAATGAATTGCGGCCCGCTGTTGGAGTGCTCTTTGTTGCTTATTTTTCGTGCGATCTCCCGTTCAAACTGCATCCCAATTGTAAAATAGAGGCGGGAACGAAAAAGTGAGGTTATTTTTTCCGGGGTTGGCTGGTAGGTATGCGGCTCCTGTCCCTTGTCGAGCAGAACGTGGGTTTTGACCAGATTGCCCCCTAATTGCTCGACCAGCCATTTTTGCGGGGCAATGGAGACAAAGATGGGCAGGGGATCTGCATGTGCCGGAAAAATCACCAGAAGCATTGCGGTTGTTGAAAGAAGTAAACAGCTCAGAAGGAAGGCGTATTTTTTGGTTTGCATTCTATGAGATTGAAAAGGTTGAGGTCACGAGTATCTTCACTTTATCATTCTTTAAAATGTAAAAACAATACCGGTGTCAGATTTTTTCATCAGGCGGAGACTCAGGTTCTGGAGAACGAGTAAGGTCAGCGACCGGGTCCAGACCGAGATCTGGATTTGTTCCACTCGTGTCAAAAGTCGTATCAAGATGCACTGTACGTTGAGGAAAGGGTATCTCAATTTCGTTATCTTTAAAAGCGATATGGATCATTTTGAGCAGATTATGGGTTTGGAGTCCCCGCTGGGCCGGTTCTTCTACCCAGACGAGTAGTTGAAGATGGATGGCTGATTCACCGAAGTTGCGTACCCTGACCCTTGGTTCCGGTTTCTTTTCCAGGGCGGTATTTGCTTCGGCAACTTGCAGGAGAGCTTTTTCCACCGTACGAAGGTTGCTGTCATAACTCACGTTCACATCAATACGGATTCGAAAGCTCACATCAGGGGCGGATTGATTGATAATCTTGGTGGTGGACATGATAGAGTTGGGTACCGTGATCATCACGTCATCCCTGGTTTTGAGTTTGGTGGAACGAATACCTAACTCCACCACTTCGCCTCGCTCGCCGGTTTCGAGAATAATATAATCCCCCACCTTATACGCGGCATCGGTGAACAGGGCAATGCCGCCGAAAAAGTTGGCTAGAGTGTCCTTGGCAGCCAAGGCAATGGCGATACCGACAATGCCAGCTGAAGCGAACAGGGGGGTTAGATTGACTTTCCAGATAATCAACGCCCAAATGATCCCGATAAAGAGGAGGATGATCCGCGAGATGTTCTTCAGCATGTAGAATCTGGTTTTGTCGAACTTTCGCAGAGCCCATCTGGTATTATGTTCATTCATGGCCGTGATTTCCCGGATCAGGGAAATCCACCAGACTGCGAGAATCAGGGTTTTGATCACATTGGGCAGAGCTGTATCCCAAGGGGGCGGAAATATTGGCTCTAGGAGGGCGGCGTGGAGAATGCGAGAAGGAAAACAGACAGGACTGCCGGGCGACGGATGAAGCGAACAAAATGTTCATCCACATCAAAACTGGTTCGGATGGCAATCGGCAGCAGAATGTTGCTGATAATCATATCAGCCGCCTTGCTCAGGATGATATAAAAGCAGATAACAGTGAAGCGTTTCCCGAACTGATACTGACTGAGATCAGTCAGAATGGTGCTGAACCAGAGAAAAAAGGCTTCCGGTAAGATACTGAAGTTCATAGGGTTATATATTACAGGAGATCAGGCGGATTGTTGCGAGGGGAAGGGCTTGGCTTCCTCAATGATCATAATGGGGATGCCATCACGAATTGCATAAGAAAGTTGGCAGGCATGGCAGAGTAGGGCGCTTTTATCTTCACTCGGCTCTATTTTTCCTTTGCACTGGGGACAGGCAAGGATATCAAGGAGTTCTTTTTTCATATTTTTTCGTTATTCCGTCGATTGATTGGCAATCCTGCTCTTTACCGACAGAGCAGAGATCGGATTTGATGATGCGTTCTCGTATCAGCGGTGTTAATATTACGAGAATGCACTATTCTACCAGAAAAAAGAGTCGCTGACAGCAAAACAACAAGAGGAACCGGAGAAAAGATGAAAAAACGTATACCGGTAGACCAGGCCATCGGTATGGTTCTGCCCCATGATATCACGGAAATTGTCCAGGGAGAATTTAAAGGATGCGCTTTCAAAAAGGGCCATATTCTCCGTCTTGAGGATGTTGAACATCTGCGTCGATTGGGTAAGGAACATATTTATGCCTTGGAGCTTTCAAAAGGGGAAATTCATGAAACGAGGCGGCCCGCCTGTTGGCTGCTGCTCTTGCCGGAGAGGGCGTGGAGTATTCCGATAAGGTGTCCGAAGGCAAGGCTTCGCTGAGGGCATCCTGTGACGGTTTGCTCAAAATTGAGAAAGAGGCGCTGTATCGCTTCAATTTGCTGGGTGAGATCATGTGTTCTACCCTGCATACAAATACCCCGGTAAAAAAAGGGGAACAGGTCGCCGCGACCCGTCTGATTCCTCTGGTGGGGGAACGTTCTTTGATTGAAGAGGCCGTGATTATTGCCGAATCTGTTGAATCTGCCGAGTTAGGGGAGTCGGTTGAGAAAATCGTCCGGGTTTTACCTCTGAAAAAGGTCAAGGCCGGGCTGGTTGTCACCGGTAGTGAGGTCTATTACGGCAGGATTGAGGATAAATTTGAGGCAGTTCTCCGGGGCAAAATGGCTGAACTTGGCTCGGAAGTGGTGCGGGTCGGCTTTGCCCCGGATGATGCAAGCCGCATTGCCGAGGAGATCCGTCTCTGCCTGGAAGCCGGGGCTGATCTGATTATCACCTCTGGCGGAATGTCCGTGGATCCGGACGACGTAACCCGAACCGGTATCCGAAAGGCCGGGGCCGTAGATACGGTGTACGGTACGCCGGTTTTACCTGGTGCCATGTTTCTTGTGGGCCGGATAGGCGAGGTGCCGGTCTTTGGCCTACCTGCCTGCGGTATGTTTCATAAGATAACCGTGTTTGATCTGATCCTTCCTCGTATCCTTACCAATGAACCATCGGGCGTGAGCAATTTGCCGCTATGGGGCACGGAGGTCTTTGTCGCAATTGCAAACATTGCCAGTATCCGGTCTGTAATTTCGGAAAATAACCCCAAATAATCCCTGGTACATTACTCTCGTCTTGTGTAATATCTTATTGCTGGTATATTTTCTTCAATAAGAAATGCCTTGCCCTTATGTTGGGCGCTGTAGGGGCACGGCGTGCCCCTATCGTCCTGACAACAAGACACCATTCCCGTTTATCTTTCTTCTGTAAGAGACTGCCAATGAGCCTTTTCTCGATCAAATGCCCGATGAAACTTGCCGCCCTTTGTCTGCTGTTATTTACTCTTTGTACTGCTGAAACTTTTGCCGCCTCCCTTGATCCTGGCTTTGGTGATAACGGGAAGGTTGCTGTGGATCTCGGAGCATACGGCGACCAAGCCAATGCGGTGCTTGTGCAGCCTGACGGCAAAATTCTGGTGGGTGGGTCCACCTCCAATACTGTTGATCTGGACTTTATGGTTTTTCGGCTTCTTGCTGACGGCTCCCTTGATAGCGAATTTAATATCGATGGTACCATCTCCACAGCAGTCGGGTCCCATGATGATGAGGTCTTTGCCTTAGCCCTTCAGGGGGACGGCAAGATCCTTGCAGCAGGATACAGCAGCAATAACGGAAGTCGGGATTTTGCAGTGGCTCGTTATAACAGTGACGGTTCGCTTGATCGGGAATTCGGCTTGGAAGGTCTGGTTGTGACTGCGGTCAGTGATTCTGATGACGAGATCACCGGTGTAGCTGTGCAGCCGGATGGCAAAATCCTGCTGACTGGTACTGCCCTGGGGGATGAAGGACGGGTGGTGGTTCTGGCCCGTTATCAGAACAACGGCAGCCCGGATTACACCTTTGCCGATGAGGGCTTTACCCTCAGTGCCGTGGGCACGGATGCCCGAGCTGAAAGCCTGCTCTTGACCGAAGAGGGACGTATTCTTGTTGCCGGTACCTATAGTGAGGAGAAGAAAAACGAGAAGCAAACGACCGCGCTCATGGTTCTTGCTTACAATGAAAACGGCGATCTGGACACTTCCTTCGGGCATAAAGGTGTGACCGTGCCCCTGGACGGCCTTGTACCCAGTGCGGGCTATGGTATGGCGATTCGGGATGACGGCAGTATTCTGGTTGCTGGCTCTGTTGAGGAAGACGGAACACGGATGGCGCTTTATTTCTCTTTGGCGAGGAAGGGTTGCCGGACAGGACCTTTGGAGATAAGGGCGTCCTGATTACAGATGACGATAATGATACGGTCTTTTACGATGTTTTAATGACCGAGAAGATGATCGCAGCAACTGGTGTGACTGTAGGCGAAGAGGAGATGCGCGAGGCCCTGTTGATCACCTATGCACAAGGTGATGGCGCGAACAGTGTGCAGCTTTTTCAGCAGCAGGTGGCGGCTGCCTCAGAAGGGGCAGCAGAAGCAACTGAGGCAGCTGATGAAGATTCTGAAGAGACAGAGACGGTTGCTCAGATTGTGACCACGGAAGTGGATAATGAAGAGGATTATGCCTTCTCTCTTGCTGCGGCTGATGCAGGCAGCGTGGTTGTGGTCGGTGCCAGCGGTGCGCAGGAAATAGCCAGTGCGGCAGTTCGGAAGTATACTATTTTCCAGTCAAGTGTTACCGGTTCTTCCTGGAGCACAGCCACTGGTAATGCCTCTATCCTGACTGGCGATGCCCAGAACGTGACCCGGACAACCGCTCTTATTCCGGGAGAGGTTCTTTCCGGGCTCGGCACGGTGACGGAGCGAGGCGTAGTGTTCAGCACGGATCCTCTTCCTGTTTTGAAAGGGAGCGATAGCACCACCGATGATACGACGGACGATACCACCGACGATACAACAACCGATGATGATACCGATGAAACTGGGCCGAGCATAACTAGCAGTACCGAAAGCTCTTTTTTAACAACAGAGCAGGTTATTTTGGTCGTTTCTACAGATGAGAATGCAACCTGTCGGTACAACGTTAAGTATGACGAGGATTACGGAGAAATGGGAGGGATCCTTTCTTCTTCCTTCGGTACCGGGCATCATATTGTCTTGGGCACGCTTACGGAAGGGGATTACACCTTTTACGTACGTTGTAAGGATGAATCAGGGAATATAAGTACAGCAGGGACTGAGGTAACTTTTGCTGTCTCTGCGGATGACACTGGAGCGCCGGTACGTAGTGAACTGTCTCCCAGCAGTACGGTTTCAAGTACTTCTGTCACTCTTAGTTTAAGTACAGATGTTGCTGCGACCTGCAAGTATACAACGTCTGATTCGGGGATGGATTATAACGACATGAAGAAAGAGTTCGATGCAACGGGTGGAATAAGCCATTCAGAGTCAGTGTCGAGTCTTGTTGTTGGGGAATCTTATACATACTATGTACGGTGCAAAAGTATTTCAACTGGGGTTGCAAATACCAGCAGTACTGAAATTTCTTTTACTGTCGATGACACAGACTCAACCGCTCCGACTATTACTTCTACAACTTCAAGTACCTTTGCTGGTACTGATGAGGTTATTCTTACCGTTACAACAAATGAGACGGCTTACTGTGGGTACAGTGACGTTTATTCAATTGATATGGCTGACTATGAGGCGAATCCGATGGTTACCTCGGATGGTGTAACTCATAAAGCAAGTCTTGGAGTATTATCAACGGCCTCTTATACATATTATATAGGCTGTTATGACGAATCAGGCAACGTAACGACGTTTCCAGCAGAAATCTTGTTTGATGTTGCCTCGCTGTATAAAAACTCCATCTTTTATGCTGAAAACCAGGTCGCTTCCTCCTCCCCCATGAAAGCTGGATTTACCACCGCCTTGGAAAGCGTAGGCAACCTGTTCGTCAGCACTGCTATCGCCCAGGATACTACAGACACTACCGATAGCACCACAGACACCACTGACGCAGACACCGAAGATAGTAACTTTCTGGAAGAGGGAAGTGTTGACGAAGGATCGGGCACCGGTCAATTCACCTCTAAACTGGAAGACCTCAAGCCAGGCACCTTTTTCTATGCCCGAGCCTATGCTGTGATTGGCGGCACCACCTATTACGGTAATCAGATCAGCTTTCAGACCGCAGATTCCTGCTTCGTGGCCACCGCAGCCTATGGTTCCCTTTTTCACCCCGCAGTCCAACTCCTTCGGGATTTCCGGGATCGCTTCATGCTTGATAACCCGGTGAGCCGCTCTATGGTGCGCCTGTACTATCGCTATTCTCCGCCCATCGCTGACGTAATCAGCAGTAACACGGTTTTGCGTCCGGTCACCAGAACACTGCTCCTGCCCATTGTCGGTTCAGCTTGGCTGACCATGCATTTTGGTTGGTTGTGGTTAATTCTGCCTGCGGCGACTATGGCTCTGTTGAGCTGGTTTGGAATGCAGAGGATGCAGGCAGCGCGAAAGGAAGAGTTGGCATAATCCATGTGTCGCATTAATCCCAGAGTAGACTTTGCCTTTAAAAAGCTCTTCGGCAGCGAAGAGAATAAGGATCTGCTGATTTCTCTGATCAATGCCATTGTCTCGGAAAAAGAGCAGGTGGCTGATGTTGAACTGAAGAATCCCTATAACCTTGTGGATTACCAAGCCGGTAAGATGTCGATTTTGGATATCAAGGCCAAGGACCAGAACGGTTCCTGGTACAACATCGAAATGCAGATCAGCGAGGATCTGAATTTTGACAAGCGGGCTATGTACTACTGGGCCAAGCTGGTTACCGAACAGCTTAGCGAAGGAAAAATGTTTAGGGAGCTGAAAAAAACCGTGAGCATCAGTATTCTTGATTTCAACTTTGTGCCCGGAGAGACGGAATTTCATAACCTCTACAAAATTATCAATACTACCAGTGGCCAAGACGACGGTCTTCATGATATTTTTGAACTGCATTATGTTGAGCTGCGCAAATTCAGAAAGGAGTACGGCGAACTCACCCACCCGCTTGATCGCTGGATAACTTTTTTGACCAAGGCCCATGAGTTCACAAAGCATAATATTCCTGCTGTGCTTGCCGAGGATAAGGCAATCCTGAAGGCCATAGGCGCGGTGGACCGGATGTTCAACGAAGAAGAACGGCTGGTCTACGAAACCCGGATGCAATCCTTGGCTGATGTGGAGAGCAAGATTGCCTCTGCTGAGCAGAAAGGAGAGGCACGCGGCATTAAGAAGGGAAAGGAGGAAGGCATGGCCGAAAGCCTCCTTCTTATCCTGGTCGGTAAATACGGTCCCTTATCGGAGCAGGTCAAGCGGCGGGTTCGTCAGGCAGGTGAAGAGCAGTTACGTTATTGGATGCAGCATGCCTTTGCTGCTGAATCACTGGAGGAACTGCTGGGTTGAGAACAGGGGTGATCCTTATGATCGCCCTTATTGCTCCACATAAAAGGCAGCCCGCAGTAACTCCTTGGTGTAAGGATGTTCCGGTTGGTTGAAGATACGATCGGCCATGCCCTGTTCAACGATTTTTCCTTGGCGCATGACAGCCAACTCATCTGCCAATGAGCGAAGCACCCGCAGATCATGGGTGATAAAGATATACGTCATGCCGTAATTCTTCTGCAAGCGTTTCAGCAGATCAATAACCTGGGCCTGGATTGTGGTGTCCAAGGCTGAGGTGGGCTCGTCAAGAATGAGCAGCTCCGGCTTGAGGATGATTGCCCGGGCAATGGCGATACGCTGGCGTTGACCCCCGGAAAATTCATGGGGAAAACGGTTCGCCATATCTGGATCAAGTTCCACCTCTTCAAGGGCCTGCTGGACGAGGAGGCTACGTTCTGCCTTGCTGTGTCCTGAGTCATGCACCTTTAAGCCTTCAGCAATAATTTGTTCAACAGTCATTCGGGGTGAAAGTGAGGAGAACGGATCTTGAAAAACAATCTGCATCCGTTTGCGCAGCGGTCGCATCTGGCGATTGCTCAGCTCGGAGAGCAACACACCTTCTTTTTTTCCTCCCTCTGTAAAATACTTGACTGATCCCTTGAAGGCCTGAAGTTTGAGCAGACAAAAGGCCAAGGTGCTCTTGCCAGACCCTGATTCCCCTATAATTCCTAAAGTTGTTCCCTGCCGGACCGTCAGGTCGACATTGTCTACAGCCCTGAACACAGTTTTTTTTCGTTTAAACTTTTTTTCTTTGAAAAATCCTTCCCAGGACATGCTGGTCACGAACTCGCACTTGATATCTTTGAGTGTTACAAGCGGTCTGCCCAGCGCAGCTGGTTGATGATGAAATCGGGGGATAGCGTTGAGGAGTTTGCGGGTGTAGTCCTGTTGCGGATTTTTGAACAGGGCCTCTGTACGATTTTGTTCCACGATCCGCCCCTGATGCATGATGGAGACGGTGTCTGCAACCTTGCGTACAAGGGGGAGATCGTGGGTGATGAGCAGGACAGCCATGTTGAATTCTTTTTGCAGATCTTTAATCAGCTCAAGAATTTGGGCCTGAATAGTCACATCCAAGGCCGTGGTCGGTTCATCAGCAATGAGCAGGGCAGGGCGGCAGGCCAGGGCCATAGCGATCATGACCCGCTGACGTTGTCCCCCGGATAACTGATGAGGATAGGATTGCAGTCGCTGCTCTGGATCGGGGATCCCGGTTCGTTCAAGTAGGGTGATGGCTTCCTGCTCAGCCTTTTCTTTAGCCATCTTCCGATGTCGTATCAAGGGCTCAGTGAGCTGCTTGCCAATGGTGTAGACAGGGTTGAGCGAGGTCATGGGCTCTTGAAAAATCATGGCAATATCGTTGCCTCGCACCGCCCGAATATCTTTCCTACTCAGTTGCAGCAGGTCTTGGCCGTTGAATAGGATACGGCCCTCAGTGCGCACAGTGCTCACATCCTCAAGGAGCCGCAAAATAGACATGGCGGTCACAGATTTTCCGGAACCTGACTCCCCGACCAAGGCATGGGTTCTTCCCTGCTCAAGAGTCAGGTTAATATCGTGGAGGATCTGGCTGTCGCCGCCGATCTCCTGATCTGAACAAAAGGTCAGCGAAAGATTATCAATAGTCAATAAGGTATCCATGAGAGAAATGTACCGTATGAAAACGGGCAGAGCAAGGCTAATCAAGGCCAATAGCCGAGCAGGTCTTGATTTTTTTGCCGGAAAGGAAGAAAGTGGTCTGGCACATAGCGAGTAAAAAATATTCGAAGTGGCCTCCCGCTGTAGTATATAAAATACGCAAGCGTGACATGCGAGACGAATCACTCCCTGTTGGTAAAAAGTATTATTTACGTTATGCTACGGCGAGGTACATCTGGTAATTATTCCAATCGTGAAAATGGCATGAATTAAGCATAGCAAAAGTTACATATTCAGGTATTATTATTTTTTTCTCTTCCGCTCAAAAAAAGCGGAGAAGAGACAGAGTGTGAGGTTCGGGGATAAATTCAGTGCATCGCGGCGGGTTTTACACGAGAGCAAGGGGGAGAGTTATGAATTGTTGGGAATATAAGCAATGCGGTCGAGAAAAAGGCGGAATTCATGCAGAGAAAAAAGGTATTTGCCCGGCATACCCTGATCATGGCAAGGGTTGTGCTCGGGTTGCTGGGACCTTATGTGGGGGGAAGGTACAGGGTGAATTTGTCATGAAGCTTCTTACCTGCATCAAATGCGATTTTTATCAAAGTGAAAACTACGATAAATCATACGGAGCAGTCAAGGAAGCCGTTTGATTGCTACTCCCTGTTTCCGGCGCAGGATCTGTCGTGCCAGCAGCGTCCTGTGCCTTACATGGCTTGTTCGATATTTTCCCTGGTTCTTTCAGTTCGATACAGGGCTTTTTTTCGCAAGCTCTACCTGTTTTTTTCTGAGCAGCAATTTTTTTTCCAAAAATTTCTCAACTCCTCTTCCGTAGCAACATAGCAGTAGATATGCTGTTGCACTTTCCTTCCAGGCGATTATTATTTCCTACGTTCTGAAATTGTTCTTGGTATTACTCAGTCCTCACTCGGTCGTTACCACTTATTTGTATAATTTTCATGAGAAAAATAGAACCATTACCCCGTCTTTTTTTTCGGGAACTTACTGAATCCTGTCAGGTTGCGCAGGGAAGAAAAATTATTATTGCGGTTTCCGGTGGCCCGGATTCTATGGCCCTACTCCATCTCTTGGCAGATGCCCGGAAGCGGTTGGAGCTTGACCTGACAGCGGTCTGGGTGGACCACTGTTTGCGCCCGAAAGAAACTCCGATAGAAGAACAGACGGTTCGTGCTGCGGCGGAGAAATTGCAGATCAACTGCGTCAGGACCGTGGATGCGGCGTCCTGTTCCAGCGAGCAAGGGATTTCCCTTGAGCATGCTGCTCGTGATTTGCGCTATGCCGCCCTCCGGGCGACCGCTCGCGAGGTGGGGGCGGAATACATTGCAGTGGCCCATAATGCTGATGATCAGGCGGAAGAGATCCTGTTGCGGCTCTTGCGGGGGAGCGGTCGGGAAGGGGTGTCCGGGATGCGGATGCGGAGCAGGGATCTCATCCGTCCCTTGCTGAATATCGACAAAAAAGACTTGCTGGCTTGGCTGACAGAGCAAGGAATCGCCTCCTGCTTTGATTCCTCCAATAACGACATGCGCTTTCTTCGCAATCGGATTCGCCATCAGCTGCTGCCCTTTTTGGAAGAGCATTTTGAGCAGGGAATCAAGAAATCCCTGCGTAAGACCGCAGATAGTTTGGCGGTAGATGAAGACTTGCTGGCCGCATTAACCGCAGATGCGGAGCAGGAAACAATCAGCGAATTATCCTCTCCGAAAATCCAGCTTCTCCGTGCTCCGTTTTGCGCCCTGCATCCTGCCTTGCAGCGTCGGGTGGTTGAGCGCCTGCTCTGGAAAATAGGGGGGCGGGCGGTTATGATCATATCCTCTTGGTGATTAAGGCTGCGGAGAGCGGCAGGGCAAACAGTGAGCTGCACCTCGGGCGTGGTTTGCGGGTTGGTGTTTTTCGTGATTGTTTGGAGTTTTCTTATCCGGTTGGGCAGAGGGCTTGGCGGGGAAGGTTGTTTGGGGATGGAGAGTGAGGTTGGGTGCAGCGTGGGGCCTTAAGGGGATTATTTGGGATAAGGTACAAGATCAGGGCAAACGCATTAAAAATTACATTTAATAATAAATATTTACATTCAGGCTTAATGTTTAACAAGCGGGCCGCGTCAGTGTGTTCATTGCATTAACATTACCGTGCAAATTATATTTTTGCATAAAAATAAAAAGTAACTGCACATTAAGTGCAAAATGCGACAGAAGTCGTGCGTTCGCCCTGGGTACAAGATACATAATTTATTGAGAAAAAAACTTGTATACATTGTTGTGTGGTCGTTATTTTTCAATTTTTTCATTTATTGCCTGTACTATTCGTTCTGAACTATCATTGTTTAGTTTTAAAAGACTTAAGATATAATTGAGATAAGCATCATTTTTAGTATTCAAATCACATAATGAAATAACCTGTGAGTTAGCAATCATCCCTTTATTATTGAAAACTTTTAATATTCCATCATAATCAGCATTGTCTATTAACTGTTGAAATCCTGAAAGTACTTCCGTGTAAATATTCTGAGCATTAAATTCGTCCCAAAAAGCAGTTAGGCTACTATTAAATTCTGCAATAGTTTTAACAGCAGAATTATCCGTTGCATTTTTAAAAAGCCTTTCAACTTTTGATAGTGAGTGCTCTAAAGCTTGTTTATTTTTTTGAGAATCAAAAAATGCAATAATATTGTCTTTAACCTGCTCAAATACTTCATTAGCATCTTTCATCATCTTCGTTGCGACTTCTTTAACAACTGTTTCTACTAATAAGAAATTTTCAATTTCTGCAACATTTGCGACCCAAATATTAGGATTGTTTATATGTGAAATTTCATCATCAGTTCTTCTATCTCTATCTATTAACCCAATAGACTCTATATGATGAAAACCACTTTGTTCATTAAATGCTTTTGTAGATTCAAAAACTTTCTGACAACTACCAAGTGGTTTTGTCGTATGGTCACTAAATACTAATTGCAGTAATTTATAATCTATACTCGAACTGTCTCCTTCAATAAATAATATTGGTTTTCTACTCCCTAAAATTTCCAAGTATATTTGTTCAGGTATGTCAGTATTGTTTTCAAGTATTTCGTAATCCCATATAGAACCATCAAAAGACTTTGCCCAAATTTTAGTTGCATTTTGACGAGAAGTCGCGAAATCTATATCGTGTGTTAAATAAATAAAAGTACAATCAGGTCTTTCTTTTTCAATTTCATCCCATAATTTTTTTGTTATTGAATTATGAATATGTATTTCAGGTTCATCAATGACTAAAATTGCATTAATTGGTGCTGCAATAACTTCACCAATTAAATAAAACACAACACGCTCTCCATCACTCATTTCAGAGGCATTATAATTGCCGTCTGGGTTTTCAACAGGAAATGTTTCTATCGTTCCTGCCTTTTGTATTAAACGTCTATGTGGAAGTACATTTTCCCAAATGATTTGGATTTTATCAAGTTTAGTTATTGGTTTATCATCTTCTTGACCAGGAACATATGATTGTTTGAATTTTATTGATTCTTCGTACTCTTCTGTATGGAGAAGTACCATTAATTTTTGAAAATCATTTAGAAGATGAGTATTTGGATTGCTACCCCAACGTTGACCAATCTTATGTCCTAAACCACCTGTGGCGTAACCGTACAAAAAATCTTTTTCAGCACTTTCTCTGGAAGTTGGACTTACGTTTTTTGGCATTGATAAAGATTTCTGTGCTGAAATCCTGTGAGTTTGATTATTATACTTTGTCTCTATTTCTGTCCCAAATCGGGTTTTTCCAGAACCGTTTGCACCAACGACCACAATTCGATTAGAATTAATGATAATATTTTCTGTGTGATTTATTTTCTGAGGTAATGTTATATCCATAGATATTCTCTTTTATGCTTAGGTGTCGTTTTTAATGCCACACAACATTGTCTGTCAAAACCACACTGGTCTTTATTTCCGATTATATCTTTACTCAAACTGGACTTTAGCCCGCCAATATGGGTGGCTAAAGACCAGTAGGCTTGTAATCCACGCCCCAACCTTCCTCAAAGGGCTCAAGCAGATCACCGACTGTTTTACCGACACCTGTGTACGAACCCAAAAAAGGCTGAGGTGGTTTTTCGTCAAAGGCAACAAGTTTGGCCCAGGGCTTACCGTACTTTGTGATGACAATTTCATTATTCGCCGAGTGAACTTCGTCAACCAGTTTTAAACAGATACTCTTGAAACGTTCCGTGCTTATCTCCATGCTTCCCTCCTTTATCCAGTTGTTGCTTCATGTTTTTTGTCAGATATATATACTCTTCTCAGTATCTCTGCATAAGGCTGACAAGTCAAGCAATCAGGCCCTACGGCAACCGTCTTCGAGAAACAAACAACTCCACCCCCAGCAGCACCAAGGCCGCAAAGACCAGCCAGGAAAACAACTCCCGATAGCGAGCAAAATGCTTGATTTTCCGGGTGGTGGCCTCCATCGCGTTAATCTCCTCGTAGATTTTTTCCAGCGACTTGGTATCAGTCGCCCGAAAATATCTCGCCCCGGTCATTTCGGCGATTTTGCCCAGCGTTTTCTCATCAATATCCACCTGAGCCCGAACCATTCGCTTCCGACCGAGCTGGTCGATTATCGGCATAGGAGCCACTCCGCGTCGTCCCGCGCCGATGGTATAGACCTTGATCTTCATGGTTTCTGCCGCCTCAGCAGCAGTGAGTGGCGCGGCCTTGCCTGAATTATTCACCCCGTCGGTGAGCAGGATCACGATCCTGGATTTAGCTTCCTGATCCCGCAGTCGGTTAACCCCGGCCACAATGGCAGAACCAATGGCTGTGCCGTCTTCGATCATCCCTGTTTCCAGAGAGTCCAGGCGGAGCTGGAGCCAGTCATGATCCAGAGTCAGGGGGCAGACCATATAGGGGCGGCCTGCAAAAGCGACCAGCCCGATGCGGTCGTTAGGGCGTTCTTCAATGAACTTTTTCACCACTGCCTTGACCACGGTCAGGCGATCCACGTTCCTGCCTTTCAGCTCAAAGTCCATAGCCTGCATGGAGCCGGAAACATCAACAGCCAGCAGGATGTCAATGCCTGATGCCTCCACCTCGGTCTTGGTGTTGCCCCATTGGGGCCGGGCCATGGCGATGATGAGCAGGCCGATAGCTGCCAGACGCAACCAGGCCAGAAATTTACCGGGCTGACCTTGCGGTCGCCGGAGATTGCTTTAGCAATGGAGATGGAGGAAAATACCAAGGCCGGTGCTGGTCCGCGTCGCCCTCGCAGGAAGGCCAGAACAGGGAGGAGAAGCAGCAACCAGAGTAGTTCGGGAGAAACAAAACGAAGGCTGTCCATTATTTTTCCTTCGCCTCCATCTTGGTTGATTCAATAAAGGTGCGTAGGTTCGCTACCATGTCGGTCATGGTCTCTTGGCTCAGGCCAGCTTTGGCGAATTTCACCAGGTCGCAATGTTGGAGCCAGGTTTTCAGATTTTCAGAATTTTTCATTAAAGGTTCAGGCACGTTTTCCTGATCTTCAGCCAGCTCGTGGATAAATTCACGGGTGGTCTGTCTGCGGGCGAAGATGTCGAAACGCTGCTCAATATAGCGGCGCAGGGTCTGGTCGATCAGGGTGATAAAGGCGTTGATATTTTGTTCCTCAATCAGGGGGCCAGCACGCTCTAATTCTCGCAGGGCGGTCTCATGAGCCAGCACAGCTTTTTGTTGACGGGCTCGCTTTTTCCAAAAATAGAAGAGCAGGCCGAGCAGCAGGAGTCCGGCCAGTATCGCTGCAATCCACCACAGGATTCGGTTGCTGTCTGGAATCAGGATGGGTTCCCGGATATCATAGAGCTGATTCTCTGCAAGAGCGGGTTCCTGCGCAGGGTCCAGCTGGCCCGCAGCTTGGCCCTGCGCCGACTTTTGCGTCTTGTGTGCAGAAGCAAGAGGCACTGTCACCTGATCGGCAGATACAGCGGCGGGAATCATTATTAAGAGAAGAAGGAGCAGGAATGCTGTAGGGGCGAATCCCTGTGTTCGCCCTGACAATGTTCGCCCTGAACGTCCGGTGCAGGATATAAACGGGCAGGCACGGGGACCTGCCCCTACCGTTCTTAAACATAACCATTTCATCGACCCATCCTCCTTTCCCGCGCCTTGAAAAATCCCATGAGCGGCATGATATAGGGCCGGTCAGTGGAGAGCTGAAGCAGGTCAAGACCGGCACTGCGTACGGTATGGGCAAAACGTTCGGTTCGATCAAGGGCCAGATTGGCATAGGCCTGTCGGGTCTGTGGATCAGCTGTGTTGAGCACCAACTGCTCGCCGGTTTCCGCATCTTCCAGGGTGATATGGCCGACATCAGGCAGCTCTTGCTCTCTTGGATCGGTGACTGAGACCGTGATCAGGTCGTGACGACGTCCGGTGACCAGTAACTTGGGGCGAAGTGCTGCCAGCGAGTCATCAAAATCGCCGGGCAGGCAGAAATCAGAAAGGAGAAAGGTCACGCATTTGCGTTTAGCCACCCGATTGACAAAATTTAGGGCCTCGGAGATATTCGTGCCTTTATTCTTGGGCTGAAAAAAGAGGATCTCCCGGATGACCCGGAGGATATGCTTGCGCCCTTTATCTGGCGGGATGAAGAGTTCAACAAAATCGGAAAACAGGATCAGGCCCACCTTGTCGTTATTGCGTACAGCGGAAAAGGCCAGAACCGAGCCCAGCTCGGCCATCATTTCCCGCTTGGACTGGTCCCCGGAGCCGAATCCGCCTGAGCCGCTGATGTCAATCATCAGCATGATGGTTAGCTCCCGCTCTTCAGTGAATTTCTTGACATGGGGCACACCGGTGCGGGCCGTAACGTTCCAGTCAATGGAGCGGATCTCATCGCCGGGCACGTATTCCCGGACCTCATCGAAGTTCATGCCCTGGCCCTTAAAGACCGAATGGTAGCTCCCGGCCAGGGAGTTGTCCACCATGCGGCGAGTGCGCACTTCAATGCGACGGACTTTCCTCAGGATTTCTTTGGTTATTGCTTTTTCCATGATATTGTCTTGTTCGCCTTTATGGCACCGGAACCGTATCCAGCAGGCGCTGAATAATATCCTCGCTGGTGACCCCTTCAGCCTCAGCCTCATAGCTGATCCGCAGGCGATGGCGCATTATATCCGGGGCGCAGTTTTTAATATCATCGGGGATGACATAGCCGCGACCGTTGAGGTACGCCAAGCACGGGCAGCCGCCTTGAGGTTGATGGTGGCCCTGGGCGAGGCCCCTGTTTCGATATAATCTTTCAGTTCCGGGCTGATGCTTCCTGCATCACGGGTGGCAAAGACCAGATCCACGATGTACTCCTTGATCCGGTCATCCAGGTAAATGGTGTCCACCACCTTGCGGGCCGTCAGAATATCCTCTGGGGAAATAAGCGGCTGCACCTGCATCTTGGAGTCGGTATGCTCCACCAGATCCAGGATTCTTCGTTCCTGCTCACGGGTAGGGTAGTCTACCACCACCTTGAGCATGAAACGATCCACCTGGGCTTCAGGCAGGGGATAGGTGCCTTCCTGCTCAATGGGGTTCTGGGTCGCCAGGACCAGGAACAGCTCGGGCAGAGCAAAAGAGGTTTCACCGATGGTGACCTGTTTTTCCTGCATAGCCTCTAGCAGGGCAGACTGGACCTTGGACGGAGCACGGTTGATTTCGTCCGCCAGAATGATGGAGGAGAAGATCGGCCCCTGTTTAACCTCAAAGGAGGTATTTTTTGGATTATAAATCTCCGTGCCCATGATGTCTGCTGGCAGCATATCCGGGGTGAACTGGATGCGGCGGAAATCCGTGGACACGGCAGCAGCCAAGGTTTTCACCGCCAAGGTTTTGGCCAGGCCGGGCAGACCTTCCAGCAGAATATGACCACCGGAAAGCAGGCCGATGAGCAGGCGTTCCACCAGCCGTTCCTGCCCGATAATGTTTTTTTCCATTTCCCGTTTCAGCAGACCGACCCAGGCCGAACTGTTCTGGACAGCCTTATTTATCTCCTGGACAGATTGTTCTGGGGTGACATCCAGCGTATTGTGTTGTTCCAGCGGAGGCTGGGGAATCGGTGAGGTCTCAATGGATGGGTTCATATCTTATCTCCTTTTTTGATCAGGATTTCTTGCAAAGCTCAGAGGTGATCGCGGAATTTCTATTTGTCACCATTCTGGGGGGCAAGGTATTTGTTAAAATAATATAACGTAATGAGTGCGTACAAAAAGTCAAGATGGTATTGATTGTTCTGATTGAATAATCCTTGAGCCGGGATCATGTCGTGTATAATATCGCGCTGGATGCCTTGGGCAAAGTGAAAAATGAAATAAGGGGAGAAAGAAGTAATATCTTGGGGGCAGTATCGACCTTGCGGAATCCTGTTCTTTTTTGTATTCTTCTGCTGTTTTTGCTCTCTTCTCGTAACTGTCACCTTGGGAAATCCTATGCCTTGTTCGACGGAGTTTTTGCTCTATGTCACCGTGTATCGTCTGAGTGTGCTGGCCATTGGTGCGCTTTCTATCTATCTTGGTTTTCGTTTGTTCAGTCGTCCTCCCGGACAGGCTGATTTTGCGGAGATCGCATCTTCCGCTGGTGTTCAGGCCGGTGAATTCAAGCTGCGTGTGACGAATTTTCTTCCCGGTATCTATTTCGCCCTGTTCGGCACTGTGCTGATCGGGATTATGCTGTGGCAGGGACCGCCGCAGATGACAACTCAGGAAGTACAAGAGAAAACGGATGTCGGTTCAAGAAGCACGAGCACGCTGGAAATGCGCGGTGGTACAGCTGCTGATTCTGCGGGAAAGTCGCCTCGAACGGCACAGGATGAGGCTATCGCTGTTGATCAGGAATGGGCGAAATTGGACAAGCCCGGCATGATTTCTGCCGAAGCGGCTGAACCGTTGAGTAATATTGCCAGGCTTTGGCAGGGGGAAGGGCGAATAAAAGAGGCTTTGGTAATGGCAAAGCTGGCGGCAAGGTATGGCGAACAGGTCGAGGTGCTGGTTTTATTTGCCGAACTGCTGGATGAAAACGGTGAACTGAAAAAGGCTGTGCAGGTCATGCAGGTCGCTGTTCAACGTGATTCATCGTATGCGGACAGGTTGAGAGAGATGCAAAACCGTCTTCATACACAGGAGTGATACAGGCAATGGGTTGGTTGCGAAAAACGAGATGTTCACCATGTTTCCTGCTTTGTTCCTTGTACCTTGTTGTTTTTTTGAGCAGTGCAGCAATGGGGCGGGAAACAGCAGGTTTTGGTCGCTATTATGCTTTGGTGATCGGGAATAGAGATTACACACACCTGGACAACTTGCACACGCCGTTGAACGATGCTAGAGAGGTGGCAAAGGTTTTAACGGATCAGTATGGCTTCGATCATGTTGATTTGATGCTGAATGCCGACAGAAGAAAGATCATGGATTCCATATTGGATTGGTGCGACGGAGGGATACTTCAGGAAAATGATAACCTGCTGATTTATTATGCCGGTCATGGTCGTCTGGATGCTCAAGGCAAGTTTGGGTATTGGCAACCTGTAGACGCGAGGGACAGGGAGACCGACTGGATTTCAACTTTCTGGGTGACTGAAAAATTGAAGGCTGCCAAGGCCAAACATGTCTTGGTTATTGCGGACTCGTGCTATGCCGGAAGCCTGTTAATGCGGGGGAATAGAATCCCCC
>MTKO01000107.1 GCA_004028505.1 Candidatus Electrothrix aarhusensis | reverse complement strand
TTAACTGTCCTGGTTCAAACTTCTGTAATTCGGTCAAGATTTGATTCGGATCAAATTTCTTTTTTTCTGGAGGTTCCTTGCTGTTAAAAAAGGGGAGAAAAGGATCAGGTCGATCTTCGAATTTATAATCGAATTGATGGTACCCCCGGAAAGCGGTTGCTGGGAGAACCTGTTGTTTTTCGTTTTTCGGATATTCGTTCGCCTGCACCGAAATATAGAGGAATCCTGCCAAGGTCAGAACGGCAGTGAACACGTATCTGTGTTTAAAAATAGCTCTCATGGAACGACCTCCGTATGGATAATTTTGCCTGCAAGGACCGACCTCTCTCTGATAACAGATGATATTGGTGTTGTCAAAAGTAATCCCTGTGTTGCCCATCTGCACACTAACAGCAATGAAACCGTACTGTCAACAGAGGGTTGTACTTAATCAGAGGAGGCATTGTTCAGCATGGCAAAAAAATACCCCCGCCGCAATACTGCGACAGGGGTATATAAATCAACTCTCAATGAACCCGAATCAGGTCCACCAGATAGAGCGCTTGGGCGGATTGCCATACTTATCAAATACGTCCCCGGCTTCCTGGAGCACCTGATCAAGCTCATCCAGTGTAAATGTATAGCCATCTTCCGCCGCTAAGGCGATAAACTCTTCTTTATTGCCCGGAACATCATATTTTGCCCGAACATGTTTGTCTTCGCCACCTGCAATCAACAATGCTTCAACGTCTTTTTTAGCCATCGGAGCCTCCTTCCTTACTTGTTTGGTTAATACCTTCCGTATTTGCTGTGTTAATGGGTAAATTCAATTTTGATCTGCTCATCCTCTCCTTGGATCAAGGCGTACACCTGGCCGCCAAGGAAGGTCATTTCTCTTTCTTGGGCAGCCTGTTGCAAGGCCGCAATCGTTGCCTCAGCCGGTTCCGTGGCCGCCTCGCGGTTGGTATGCACCAGAACCGTATCACTGTCTTGGGTGAATTGGAGGAGCAGGGCATTATGATCGAGAAAAACAAGGTCTTCATAGGCATAGGAAATACCCATACCGGTTGCTTCCACGATTTCCTTGACAATGCCAAGTTTCATTATTGGTATTTTCTCACGCATCCCATAGTACTCCTTCATATATTCAGCAAGTAAGCTCTTCCGTTACCAAGGTCTGCACCTTATGGGCCAGTCCCAGCATCCCTGAAATTTTCTCCATCTCTGGCGGAATGATTTTAAAGCCATCAAGATCACATATCTCCTGATACTTATCCATCTCCAGTAATCCTGCACCGATCGCTGTCATTTTTCCTGGAAAGGTGGTCTCCATCGCCTCGACCAGATCCGCCATAGTGTGGTTGTAGGGCAAGGCCCCATGTCGCATTAGGGCTGCCATGACGAATTTTTCCACAGCCATAGCTATAATGTTATAAAGAATCTCAGCGGTGAAAACTTGCTGCCGCTTCTGATACCCTGCTGAAGCCGTGCTCAGAAATCCTTTTCCATCCTGAAGAAATTCTTCCCAGCCCCTGATCGGTTCAATTCCCGCTAAGGATAAGCTCCGGTCCTGTTGTCATTACCCAACTCCCTTTGTCTTTCGTAGGCAGATCAGGTCAGTGGGTCGGTATCCTATCCGATTATAAAAACCCAGTGCCCTTGTATTATTGCGATCAGCCAGTAATTGGATGCGGGTTGCGCCCTGAAGCGCAGACCATTCCGCGATGGCGTCCATGAGCCTTTTGCCCGTGCCCTGTGCCTGCCAGGCAGGCAGGATGACAACATCTTCCACCAAGGTGGATAATCCACCCTCAGCGGTGGAAATGAGCAGTTGCGCTGTACACATGCCTATAATCCGACCCTGTCGTTCCGCCACCAGAACCGCAGTGTCAGGCCTCTGTACAAGCAGTCGCAGCCCTCGTTTCTGTTTATCAGCATTGAAATTGAAATCCTTTTCAATGCTGAACAAAACTTCCAGCAGAAAGACCAAGCCCGTGAGGTCCTCTTCCCGTGCTCCTCGGATCAGTATTTTTCCGGCAATGTCCGGCATTATCCCGCTCATGGGTCTGTTCTCTTAGCTTTCCAGCAGATAATCTTCTGCCGGTTCGCCGTCTTCTAGTCCGTCCAGGATGGCATCAACCGCCTCTTCGCTGTCCACGCTGCCGAACCACCAGTTTTCCGGTTGAATAACCATGACCGGTCCCTTCTCGCATTGTTTCAGGCAGGTGGTGCCGCTTATCAGACAGTCTAAGCCGCGATCCAGTACTTCTTCTTCAATGTATTGCAGTAGCCCTTCGCTTTGCTTATGACAGATACCTTTTTTATCTCCTGCCGCACGAAAGCTTTGACAGAGCAGGATCTGCCGTTCTGAAATTGCCATTTTTTGCTCCTTTTTTCTCTTATCTCGGCCTTCCGAGCCGGGATGGAATAGTAATGGATTATTTTTTACATTTCTTCTTTTTGCCGCCGCCGTAGAGCACATCAACGGTTCCTTCGATGTTCTCTTCGGTCAGCAATACTTTTATCCCCATATCCTCCAGAACCTTTTGCGGATTTTGGCCAGCATTGCTTGCCAGCAGGGCAAAGCAGTCAAACAGGCATTTTTCGGCAAGTGCTTGCCAGCGAGAATCACCGCTACCTACCTCGGGTGCGGTTCGTGATTCCAACAGACAGGCTAATCCGTCTTCACGAGGACCGTAGATTAACACCCTGTCGGCTTGGCCAAGATGGAGATCCACATCCATGCCGCTTGCGCTGACCACAGCCACGTTTGGGCGCTTCTTGCTCGGTTTGGGCAGGATAGTCGTTGCATTTTGAAAATTTCCGCCTGATGGGGGTGGCAGATACACGTCCTCGTCATCAGCCAGTTCAAGATGAGCTGCTGCTGCCTTCTTCGCGCTCTCAAGCAGAGCAGCATCGCAGGCATCCAATTTTTCTTCCTCAGAAACCGGCTGAAAGGGCAGCAGGGTTATAGAGGATGCGCCCCAGGAAGCAGCTTTTTCAGCAAGAGGAGCTATATGCTCGTCGTTTACGCCCGGATAGACCGTGGTCTGTATATTGACTCGAATCCCGGCGCTCTTGAGTGCAGTGATGGTCCTTTCCTGTTCCTGCAACAAAAATTCTATGACCTCATGAAGAGGTACTGTTCTTTTGTCGGGACGAATCCATAAGTATATTTTTTTTAAAATGTCTGCGGATACTGCTTCGATTTGGAGATTAATCTGGGCAATGCCCTTGTCGGCCAAGTCCGCAGCAAGTGGTGCAGCGTTGAGACCGATGGTGGTCAGTTTGACCGGGCAGTCGGGATGCTTCTCCTTGAGCAGGTCAAGAAGGAAGAAAAGTGTATCCGGGGCTGCCAAAGCATCGCCGGGGCCGGAAATATTTATTCCGTTAACCTCTTTACCTCCTTTGATAAGATCACTAATCCAGGCCAGGGCTTCATTGGACAGCAGGGCCGGATCAGGTGTATCGATCTCGCCAAAACGTTTTCTGTTATTTGCCTGCGGGGCAGCTGGCAGAATCAGACTTTCAATCTGCATGGATTTTCCGCAGGCTTTCTTCGTTGCTGTATCTGATGTTGTATCTTGTAAGGGCTTAATGCTCATAGTTTTTTCCCGGGGTTAAATGCTCTAATCGATCTTCGGGCGCTGTTGTTTCTCTCTGTTTAGCAAGGTGTGTGCCATTGATTTGAAAAATATTAATGATATTTAAAAACAGTGTGTTGATTGCTGGGCAGAATTGCGGCTTGTAATGAATGCTTATTAAGGAGCCTACATTTTTGTAGGCTTTATCTCTATAAGGTTCCTTAGTAGCAAATTTGTGGATTTTATTCGGGGAAGGTTTTGAGTTTACGGCTTGGTGGCTCGGGAGGCGTTTTGCACATCCAATCTGTTTTGAATAATCCTTTCTTAAAGGAGGATTGCTTTGCTTTTTATGACTTTTTTGTATTAAATAATAGTAAATGATTTACGAAAATGTGATTAAGTGTTATTCCTTTCAAAAAGGATGAAATGTTTCTTTTTTGTTAAGCCTCTGTTTTCTCGTTATTGAACATACAGAAGCTCCCGTGGCACGGGTTGTGCATTTGTGAATTGAACTTCAGATAAGAATACGAAGGTACTTTTTAGGAGTAAGGGTTTTATTTACCGCCTCGGGCGGTTTTACAATTTTAAGCCACTGGTTTTTCCGGTGACCATGACTTTTTCATAAGGAGTGTATAATGGAACTGAGTGCAATCAATGCGGGAGATACCGCCTTTATGATGATTGCGGCGGCCCTGGTTATGTTTATGACCCCTGGCCTAGCCCTGTTTTACGGGGGAATGGTGCGTTCCAAGAACGTGCTTTCAACCGTTGTTCAAAGCTTTTTCTCCCTAGGTATAGTGGCGTTGATATGGGTTACATACGGATATTCTCTGGCCTTTGGCCCGGATATCGGCGGTTTTATCGGCGGGCTGGACTGGGTCTTTCTGCGCGGAGTGGGGCTGGAACCCAGCGATACCTATGCCACCACGATCCCGCAGCTGGTTTTCTGCGCCTTTCAGCTCATGTTTGCCAGTATTACTCCTGCTTTGATTACCGGTGCCTTTGCCGAGCGAATCAAATTTACCGGTTTCATCTTTTTTACTGTGGTCTGGACAACCCTTGTCTATCTGCCGGTCTGTCATTGGGTCTGGGCGGCTGACGGCTGGCTGCTCAAGCTGGGTGCTCTGGATTTTGCTGGCGGCACGGTTATTCATCTGAATTCTGGAATGGCGGCCCTGGTTGCAGCAATCTTTATTGGTAAACGGAGAGGGTACGGTCGTGACTCCTTTATGCCGCATAGCCTGGGAATGACTCTTCTTGGCGCAGGCATTCTTTGGTTCGGTTGGTTCGGTTTTAACGCGGGCAGTGCAGGCGCAGCCAATGCTGTGGCCGGGTCTGCCTTCTTTGTTACCCATGTTGCTGCGGCAGCGGCCATGGTGTCCTGGGTCGTAGCGGAATGGATCGTGCAGGGGAAACCAACCGCTTTGGGTGCTGCTTCAGGGGCTGTGGCTGGATTGGTGGCCATCACCCCGGCTGCCGGTTTTGTTGGACCGATGTCAGCGGTCATTATAGGATTGGTAGGGGGCGTGCTCTGCTTTTTTGCTATCCGGTTGAAGACCAAATTCAAATATGATGATGCCTTGGATGTGGTTGCTGTACACGGTTGCGGCGGAACCTGGGGCGCTGTTGCTACCGGCCTGTTCGCCTCCACGGCCATTAATCCAGACGGCGCAGACGGGCTGTTTTTTGGCGGCGTAGGACTGGTTTTTATCCAGATTGCCGGTGTTCTTGCCACCTTTGTTTACTCAGGTGTGCTCACCTACGGTATCCTGAAAGTCACTGAAAAACTGACCGGTTTTCGGGTCTCCGAAGATGACGAAGCTATGGGGCTGGATTTGTCCCAGCATGACGAAGTGGGCTATAACCTGTAATCCGACATCTGTAATTTGACGTGGTAGGGAGATATCAACATGAAAAAAATAGAGGCAATTATCAAGCCCTTCAAGCTTGATGACGTGAAAGATGCTCTGGGTGACCTGGGTGTTACCGGTATGACGGTCAGCGAGGTTAAGGGATGCGGACGCCAGAAAGGACATAAAGAGATGTACCGGGGTGCTGAATATACTGTAGATTTTAATCCGAAGATTAAGGTTGAGTTGGTTATTATGGCCGATATGGTCGACAAGGTGGTTGAAGCCATTTGCAAATCCGCTTTGAGCGGCAAGATCGGCGACGGCAAGATCGGCGACGGCAAGATCGGCGACGGCAAGATCGGCGACGGCAAGATTTTTGTTCTGCCTGTGGAGGAAGTGATCCGGGTTCGGACCGGAGAGCGAGGAGCTGAGGCTATCTGATATTTTTTTGATCGACTATCAATTTTGTAAAATAAAAAGGGGGGAGACTGCACAGCAGTCTCCCCCCTTTTTTATGTACGTTTTGACTAGGATTACAACCACTAGGCTTGCAACTTAGCTGGTTGGCTGGGCTTCCTCAATCGGCGGGGCCGGGGTGGCAGCCAGATCCGAAGACGGGCTATCTAGGGGCTCTTCAATATCTTTCAAAAGGGCATCTTCAGGTTCCGAATTATCTGAAGGAGCTGTCTCAGCAGAGGCTTCATTGCAGGTGCCGCTGAGGCTGAACCCGAAGTCCGGCATCGTTACACCGTTTTCATCTTGCGGATGCTCGTGACCGCAATGGGATAACGCTTTTGTTGGTGTGCAACCGAAGGTCAGGAGCAAGGCAAGGACGATAAAGAATCGGTGAGCTGCTTGGCGGCATGTTGTCTTCATGATATTTCTCCAGAGTTGATGAGCACTGCATAAGCTGATTGAGGCTTTTGGGAGGATATGCAGTGTATTCTTTCTGTGTTATGAATTATTTGGTATAGCTTTCGTTTAATACGGGACAAGGTAATTCAGTTTTTTATACTTGTCAAGGGTACAGTATAACTTTTTTTACTATGGGGGAAATTTTCAAAAAAGGCCCAGTTCCCTGATCAAATTCGGTAAGATAAAAAAGGGAAGGCTGCATAAACGTCTCTCCCTTCTTTTAAATGTAGATGGACAAAACATAAAAGATTGTAACTCTCAGCTGGCTAGTCGCTCTTCCTTAAGCCAAGCGTGGCTGCCATATCCAAGAATGGATTACCCGCTTCAGGTTCTTCAATGTCTTTTAAAAGATCATCTTCAGGCTCCGAAGCATCTGAAAGATCTGTCTCGAAAGTGACTTCATTGCAGGTTCCGTTGAGGCTAAACCCGAAGTCCGGCATCGTTACACCGTTTTCATTTTGCGAAGGAGCATTATCGCAGCTAGAGAGGTCTTTTGTTGGTGCGCAACCAAAGGTCAGGAACAAAGCAAGTGTAATAATAACTTGGAGCGCTGCTTGGTGGAGTGTTCTCTTCATAATATTTCTCTAGGGTTGTGTGAGCACTACCTTAAGTTGGCTAAAGCTTTTCAGGAGATATGCAGAGTATTCTATCTGTGTTATGAAACACTTGGTATATCTCTCGCTTGATAATAGATAAAGTAATTCAGTTTTTTGTACCTGTCAAGGCAGGGGTATAGTTTTTTTTACCTGAAAAAGAAAGTTTTTTGAAAAAAGAGGGTTACAATTTGATTATACTTAGAAAAGAAAAGAAAGGAAAACAACTTACATAAAATTTTAGACTCAGCAACCAGCGGCGAAAAGTTAGTGTTTTTTTTCAGAAGAATACGGTACTATAATTTTATTGTGATTGGCAGATACTGTTCCAGGTGCATGTCTATAGTATGTTCTTCAGGCTGGAGAACCGTATTACAGCATCTTTGATCAGTATTTTTTTGTCGTAAGCATTTTTACCCACATATTTTTTATAAAGAAAATAATATAAAGGAGAAGGAATGAAACTCGCTGTATGTGCAGTATTTAGCCTTGTGCTGGTCGCCGGGCCTGCTGTGGCTTCAGATCCGGTGACGGAGCTCAAGACGGACAAACAGAAGCTTAGCTACGCCCTTGGGCTTGATCTTGGTTCATATTTTAAAAGCTTGGAAACAGATTTTGATCTTGATGCTATTTATCAGGGGATCACAACCTCTTATACAGAAGAGAAAGCACTGTTGACTCATGAGGAGGCAGCAGAGATTCAGAAGCAATTTGCAATTGATCAGCAGAAAAAAAAGGTGGAACAGGTCCAGGCACTCCTGGAAACGAATAAGGACCTTGCTGCTGAATTTTTGAAAAAAAATAAAACAGAAAAAGGGGTCAAGGTTACCGAGTCCGGTTTGCAATATAAGGTGATCACAGAAGGTAAGGGCGATAAACCGACTGCAACCGATACTGTCAAGGTCCATTATAAAGGAACATTAATCGACGGCACCGTCTTTGATAGCTCTTATGAACGGAAAGAGCCTGTCACCTTCAAGGCAAATCAGGTTATTCCTGGCTGGACAGAGGCCTTGCAGCTCATGACCCCAGGAAGCAAGTATACCTTATATCTGCCGCCCGATCTTGCCTATGGTGATCGCGGTGCTCCCCCTGCCATTGAGCCGGGCTCCCTGCTCATTTTCGAGGTGGAGCTGGTTGAGATCGTTAAGAGCGATGAAAACTAAGAAGAACAGAGCGTAATTTTGTTTCATCCCTTCTGATGAGGGGCCTCCGCTTGGGAGGCCCGGCTTAGTACGGAGCGAGACCTATGGGGAAGGAATCGGTTGACAAACCGAAAAAAAAATGTTGTGGTAAGTACAGAAAGAAAAGTACGTATTGTAAAAGGTGCCCTGTACAGTTCAGGGTGCAATGTCAACTTGAAAGGAGAACTACTGAAATGAGCAAGAAAAAAGACAAGAAGAAGGATAAGAAAAAAGCCGAAAAAAAAGCAGCTAAGAAGGCTTGTTGCAAGAAAAAAGCTGAGAAAAAGTCCAGCAAAAAGAAGTGCAAGAAGGGCAAAAAAAAATAAGCCCGGAATAAACAGAGAAAGCCTGTCCCTTTCATGGGGGCAGGCTTTTTTTTTGCTTTTTCCTGTCAATGGATCCGTTTTCTCCTGCCAGCAGGAAACTTATATTTTATTGGTCGTTTCGATTTCTGCTATTGGCGCAGCCTGTCCCAGCTCCCCATCAACATCGGCAATATGACCGATTCGTTGCCAATCCTTTCCGAGTAATGCAGCTCCGTAACTGTCTATAGCCACAGGGAAAGAGAGAGTCGTAGGATTTAACATAACATATCATTATGCGACCCTAAACAACCTCTAATTCCCCTCTGTTAATTCCCCATAAAGCGCAAAAAGAAATTGCATCCTGCTTAGTTCGTTGGTGAAAGGTTGGGAACGGTAGCATTTATCAACGGTTCTGTCCAAGGCGGTATGGGCCTTGGTCAATTCCGCAGGCATGGTCAGCGGGTCGTACAAGTCGGCAAGGGTGCTGTCCGGGAATAGGGCGCGGGCAGCAAGTACGGCTTGGGCAGCCTGTTCGACCTTCTCCTTTTGCTTATCTGTTGCGGTGATGGGCCACGGGTAGTTGTTGTAAACAATTCCAATTGAATAACTATAGTCACTCTTCAATCGGCCTGTGGTATACCGCATCCAGGACATATGCATGGTTGAAGACAATATCCCGAAATGAAAACCTGTTGATTCTCCGGCAATATTAATCCTATTGCTTGCCATGAATTCAGGGCCAAGGAATCCTATTGGAATATAATGTCTTCTTTCTGATGAAATTGCAGGGATGACAAGAAAATTTCCTGAAGGCACATTCTCGACATGAAAACGAGTCGGTGTTGCCGCCAGTTTTTGAGTAGGTTTGCTCTTGCTTTCCAGTCGATACTCCTGCACTTTTCTTACCCGATCAACACAAGCAGGCATCTGTTTCAGTTCAGCCGGTGAGCAGTCGCCAAGCCACAAATACCACCGTTCAATATTGTTGAGAAACTCCCTTGCCCCTATCCATTGCCTGAATAAAGGGGCCGCCTTGGGTTCGATTTCAAGGAAGGCCGCTTTTTCTTCCGGCGTAAACAGATAATGGCCACCGTCAATGGGCTTGTTGCCAATGCCGAATTTCGGTGCATCGCATAAAGGCTTTCTTCTGTTCTCAAGAACAACGGAAGGGCCGTCAACAAGATAGGCGTTAATGTTCGCCGCCTTTATCTCATGGGGTTCCAAACGGATATCATCATATTCGTAAATCCTTTTTTCCTTGCGGCTGAACGCAGCAAAACCGATAATCACGCAATGCACAGCGGCCTTGCCTCTTGCTTCGCTGTTCCACTGAAAGGTTCGGTGGGCAAAGTTGATGCTGATATTTTTAACAGCCATTTTCTTCCATAAAACCCCGACCTGCTCTCCCTGCGCTATTGAATTTGTCGAAACAAAGGCGCATTCAATACCGGTTCCCTGCATGTACTGCGCTGCCAGAAAATACCAGCCCGTGACATAATCCAGAATACCGCAGCTTTTTACCTTGCCGCTGACAGCGGCAATCTCCGCTCGTTGCTCCGGCTTCTGATATTTAGAACCGACAAACGGCGGATTACCAAGAATATAGGAAAGCCGATCTTGTTCAACCACGCTTTCCCAAGGGATTTCAAGTGCATTACCGTGAACAATATTGGCACTGGATTTCAACGGAATCCGGGCAAAGTACATACCGAAGGCTTCGGAAACCTTCAGGTTTATCTGATGATCAACCAGCCACATGGCAACCTGGGCAATCTGCGCCGGGAACTCTTCATATTCAATGCCGTAAAACTGATCCACATTCACCCGGATCAGCATCCCCACATCAATCACCCCCTGACCGCCCGGATAGAGAACTTTCAACACTTCCAGTTCCAGCAGACGCAGTTCTCTATAGGTGATAACCAGAAAATTGCCGCAGCCGCAGGCCGGATCAAGAAAGGTGAGTCGGGACAGTTTGCTGTGGAACTCGGCAAGTTTTTTTTTCGACTTTCTGACCCGTGCAAACTCGGCTTTCAAATTTTCCAAAAAAAGAGGCTTGATCAGCTTGAGGATATTGGCTTCAGAAGTGTAATGCGCTCCCAGGTTTCGCCGCTCTTCCGTATCCATGACCGACTGAAAGAGACTGCCGAAAATAGCCGGAGAAATCCCGGCCCAATCCAGCTCGCAGGCATCAAGCAGCATATTCCGCATGTCGGTATTGAATCCGGCCACGGGCAGCGATTCAGCGAACAGATCCCCGTTGATATATTCAAAAGCGGCCAGCTGTTCAGGCAGGGTTGCCAGTCGTTTTTCATGAGACGTGTTGAGCACCTGGAAAAGATGGTTCAGCCGGTCGGCAAGGTCGGAACCGTCTTCATTGGTATGAAGCTGGATAAGGTCACGAAACAGGTTCTTTTCAAAAATCCCAGTATCTTCAGCAAAAAGGCAGAACAGCAGGCGGACAAGGTAACGCTCTAGATCATGGCCCGTATACCCGATAGCCTTCAGCTCATCATGAAGGCGACCCATTTTTTCCGCCGCCTTGATGTTGACCGGATCTTCCGGGCGAACTTCCGTTACTGTGTAGCCCGCCATAAAGGCGAAATGTTTTATATTGCCGGGGAGGTCGGCAAGCTGAAACTCGGCAACGATTTCACCGCCCCGGTCAAAATCATAGAGCCGGAACCGCTGGAAATCGGAAACCAGAATAAATTTGGGCAGCTCTTTATCAGTCAGCCCGGAAAAATAGTCGGTTGCCTGCTGATGGGCGCGGTCAAGGTCACGGCCCTTGGATTTATGTTCAATCAGCAGAGTACCTTTCCAGAGCAGATCAATAAAACCGGTTTTCCCGTTGCCCTTTTTGACGTGTTTTTCAAAGGAAGCAACACGCCTTCGGGATATTCCGAACACATTGAAAAAATCATCCCAGAAAGATTTTGCTTCAGCGTTTTCGCTGGTTTCATCCTTCCATTCCGCAGAAAAGGCAAAGGCCCGGTTGCGTATTTCATTCCATGAGAGGGGCATAAATCAGAAGTTCCTTAATTTTAAAAGCCGGTTGGGTACTGTTGCAAAGAACTAACCATTCCGGCTTACAAAAGTAAACAACAACCTTTCCAAAAGCAGGGGAAATGTACTCATGCAGGCACCGACCAAATGAGATGCCTTTTCAAGGCAATGAAAAAAAACGCACAAAAAAACTTCTGGTTAATCTTCCGTTAACATTTCTTCTGTTATTGTAAAATCATAAACAAGAACATGTGGCTATTTTATAAGTGAAGGCAATTAATAGAACCAGTTGGCCGAGTTTCACAGCAGGGTTTCCGGTCTCCGTTAATTGCCTTCATTTTTGTTGTGAGCACAGTCGGTCATTTTTCACGGCCTCTCACGCCGTTGTTCCAGGTAAAATTCACCACCCTCTTTCAGCGGAGCTGATAAACACCCCAGGCCGGGTTCCACGCCTTCCCCTGTTTCTTCAAATAGCCCAAAGCACCATAAAGTTTACGGGCTGGCAAACCTGTTTTTTCCTCCAGATCCTTCGTCGTCAGGCCGTCCGCACTGTTTTCAAGGTGATGGGCCACCAAGGCGGTGACAGTCGGGTGGCCCTGCAACTCCTCCTTGCCTTTCTTCCCGGTTTGTTTGCTCTCTTTTTGCTGCTGCCTCTTTTGGCTACGTTTTTTTATACCAACCTCTTTCAGCTTCTTTTGCGAAACTTCTTTCTGGAAGATCTCATCTGTCGCTGCCATAACCGATTCCGGAGTCTCAGACACTTTTTTCTCAGCTGCCTTTTTTCTCGGCTTCTTTGCTGCCGGAGCCTGCTTCTTGCCCGCAACGGCTGATTTCTTTTTCGCTGGAGCAGGTTTTTTGGCGGCCTTCTTAACCGCCGGACCCGAATCAAAGGCATCCATAGAAATCCCGAACAGGTCTTCCAGCTGATCATCGGCAATGACATTGCCTTTGCCCTTTGTGTCCCCCTTGAGGATACTGGCGGTCTTATCCCGCACAGCCTGGGTGATCAGATCGGCCATATTGACTTGGCGCAGGGTGAAAAATAGGGCCGGGTCTTCATCCAGCCGTGCGCCGACCCCGTACAGAGATGCGGCAACATGTTTGCACATGGAGGCCCAGTCCGGGCAGCTGCAATCAAAGGAGATTTCCTCCGGGGTGGGGAACAGCCCCTTTCCTTGGCGCATAAAGGTTTCCTGCAAGGCCTTGGGGAATTTACCCGCCAGCAGATCGGGCAGGAGGAAAGTTGGGCCTGACATTCCTTGCGCACAGTCTGCCAATTCTCGCGCTTCATTTTTTTGATGGCAATGACAACCTTATAGGGGTTGCCCTGTGATCCCTGGACAAGGGCGGTAACCTTGCCCGGAGCGATTTGGAGATCCACCACAGCCAGATGGCGGACATAGCTACGCCCCCGCCCGATGCGGTTGGAGTAGTCCGCATAACTTTCCAGGTTCTTGTTCCAGGACTTGCCCCACCAGGTTCGGGCCAGACTGTTGCCTTCAATGATCACTGGTTGGATGTCAGGGTTCTTTTTTTGCAACTGTTTGATCTTCTTTTCCGCCTTAGCCCTTTTTTGCGCCACAGATACATATTTGGGGTAGCCGTAATAACTCATTGCCTCTTCTCCGGTAATCGCATCAAATATTCAGGCTGAACAAGTCAGCCAGCTCATCGTTGTTCATCTCTGTGAGCCAGGACTCGCCGCTGGCCGCTACTACATCGTTGGAAAGCTGCTGCTTCTGCGTAAGCATGGCATCAATTTTTTCTTCAATGGTTCCCTTGGTCACAAATTTATGCACCATCACTTTTTTCTTCTGCCCGATGCGGAAGGCTCGATCCGTAGCCTGATTCTCCACAGCCGGATTCCACCAGCGATCGAAATGGATCACATGGTTGGCTCTGGTCAGGTTGAGGCCCACTCCGCCCGCCTTGAGGGACAGTACCATAAAGGGAATATAATCGTCCTGTTGGAATTGTTCGATGATTTTTTTTCGCTTGCCCACAGCCACGCTACCGTGCAGGATAAGGCCGGGCCGCTGAAACACGGTTTCGAGAAAGCGGGCCAGGGGTGCTGTCATCTCCTTAAACTGGGTAAAAACCAGCACCTGTTCCCGTTTTTCATGGATGGTTTCACAGATCTCCTGCAAGCGGCTGAACTTACCGCTCTCCTTGGCCGTGTACCCGTCCACTCCGGCATATTGATCAGGATGGTTGCAGATCTGTTTGAATTTGGTCAGGGCAGCTAGAATCATGCCCTTGCGTTGGATGCCGTCAGTATCCTCCAGAGTGTCGTTGATCCGGTCGACCAGCTGCTGATAAATCACAGCCTGTTTTTTGCTCAACGTGGCCCAGGTTTTCATCTCCACCTTGTCCGGCAGATCGCTGATAATGGATTTATCGCTTTTCAGACGGCGGAGGATAAAGGGAGCGGTCATCCTGCGCAGGCGTCCGTAGCCGTCCAGACGCTCGGCCAAGGCCTTGCTGAAGGTGGAGAATTCCGCAGCTGTGCCGAGCAGGCCGGGATTGACAAAGTCGAATAGGGACCAGAGATCGCTCAGCCGATTTTCCACCGGGGTGCCGGTCATAGCGATGCGATTACGGGCCGGGATGGTTTTTACGGCCTTGCTCTGTCTGGTGCCGGGATTCTTGATGGCTTGGGCCTCATCCAGGATCACGTATTGCCATGTGTATTCCAGCAGCCAGATATACCGGTGGCTCAGGGCGTAGGTGGTAATGACCAGATCCAGCTCATCCAGTTCGCTCTCGGTCGGAGTTTTGACCCGACGCGGGCGGTGCATATCAGGATGAGCGAGAAAGACCTTGAGGTTCGGAGAGAATTTCTTGATTTCCTGGTCCCAGTTGGAGAGTAGAGAGGCCGGGATAATAAGCAGGGAAGCAGTCTTGTAGCTCGTTTTTTCTTTTTTTCCTGTACTCCTCTGCGTCTGCGAAAGGATGTTGAGAAAGGCCAGGATCTGCACGGTTTTGCCCAGACCCATGTCGTCGGCCAAGCAGGCTCCGAAACCAAGTTTATTCAGTTCGCAGAGCCAGCTTAGCCCGTCTTGCTGATACGGTCGGAGGTCGGCCAGAAAATGCTTGTCCGTGGCCGTTTTCGGCAGCTGGCCCGGATTGATCATTTTGCTGAACACTGTTTGCAGCCATTCGCCGTTTTCTACCTCAACGATCCCGTTATCCGCCTGGCCCGCAAGCATCGTCTCCGGGTGCAGTTGCAGGCGCATAGCCTCGGCCAGGGTTATTCCTTCGTTTTCAGCCAGTTTTTCCGCTTCTTCGTAGGCAGCTAGGGTCTGTTGCAGCCGCTCTTGATCAACGCTCACCCATTTATTTTTGATAAAGGCCAGCCCTTCCACTTGATCAAGGAGCTGTTTGATCTCCTCCGGGGTAAGTTCCTCGTCGCCCAGCATAAGTCGGGGTGTAAAATCAAGCAGGGCGGTTATGCCGACCATAGCCGGAGTGCGATCGCCCAGACTGATCTTGACACTGACCCCGCTTCCTTTGGTGCGCCACCAATCTGGAATGCGGCAAAGGATACCAGCGTCCTCGTACAGGGGCACTTCCTGTAAAAAGGTATGGGCCTCCCCCGCGGTCCAGGCCAAGGGCGAAAAGAGATCGTTGCTCTCCAGCAAGTCGGTGATCAGCTCGCTTTCTCTTGCAGCTCGATGCACGGTGCTCAACAGGTTCAGCAGCTTTGCATTATCGTTTTGATATTCTTGAAGAGCGTATTTCAGAGGGAGATGACGGGATTCGCCCTCAGTCCCCATCCGGGTTGCATAGGTGGCGAGAAAGGCAAAGGGGAGATCACTGTTTTTATTCTCCACAAGATGAAAATAGATCCGGCCCAGCAGCTGGCTGTCTGGAGAAAAGGAGTGGAAGAAATCCGCAACCGTGCCTGAATAGTCGCTTACAGACTGGACAAAAGCGTCATTCAGTTCGGACCAGAAAGAGGCAAGCAGGCCGGGACTGAGATATTCTCCTCCAGTCAGGGCGGGAATGGTTTCCATTAACTTGTTGATTTCCTCAGTAGCCAACGGGACAGAAACCTTCTCCCGCAGCTCCTCCAGCTCAGGGGTCAGGCGCAGATGATGGATGAACAGGGCACTGAACCGCCGCCAGAAATCCAGGGAAGGGGAGAGGGAGATATTCTGGTCGCTGAAGCCGAGCCGGAGCAGCCAGAACAGGCTCGCTGTACGGTCTTTTTGCTCGTTGTAGGCCGTGAAGATTTCCTGCTGCAACAGGCTGGTGCTTTTATTGATCCCTTTGTCAGCGGACTCTCGTTCCAGTTGGAGTCGTCCGTCCGGGAGTAAGACAGTGATCAGCTTTTGTTTGTGATTAGACATGGTTAAAAAAAGGGGGGGCTTTTCTTACGCTCCGGGGAGTTTTTTGGCAAGCAGAAACCGTAGAATTTAACATGACATTCGTTGTACGACCAAAAGGATACGCTTATGCGTTCCTTTTAATATCTCAACAGCTTTCTTAGCCATCCTTTTTTAGCATTCTGACGGTTCGCAAGTTTGGTATAAAAATTATGAAGGATGTCTTGATTCTGATTTTTCAAGAATTCAATTCCCAATTTAAACCGTATGCTGTCGGCTTGAGAGGATTGGTTATACCAAGAAGAATTCCCGTAAATTATTAAAGGATCGTCCTTGTCGTCTGGTGTGTATTCAATCCTGACAATGTAATCACTGTGGTGTTGGGTCGCCTTAAAGATATGCTGGCCGCCGTATTCGATCTTGTCAGGAAGGAGACAGGCACCATGAAGACTGAAATCGATCATCGCGCTTGTCACTGGACTGTCATTGCGCTTTTTTATCTTATAAGTGTCGCAAATAGTTAATGAAACTATAGTGTCACAGCTTGCTCTGTTGAAGCGTCGTCGTTCAGTCATAGTATGAGTTTCTTTGTGTTCTTTTCCATTTATTCTGGAGATTTTTTGGCAAGAAGGAACCGAAGAGTTGAGATAGAAAGCAGCAAAACAAAAAAAGTGTCAGGTCACATCTGACACTCTATGCTTCATAGGTAATGGGAATAGAAAGAAAAAACGTCGTGCCTTTCTCCTCAGACGTAGAGAACCAAACCTTGCCCTTCAGGTACCGTTCTCCGAACAACTTCATGCTGTATGTCCCAATACCACGCCCCTCTCCCTTTGTGGAGAATGAACGCTGAAACAGTTGAAGCTGGACCGAACGAGGTATGCAGCCTGGGTTATGCACACTGAAGACCACTGAGGATTGCTCTCGTGCATAAGAAAGACAGACCTCCTCTTTGCCCTGTGTTTCTTCGAGGGCGTTCTTCAGCATGTTTCTGAGCACTCGACGCAGCAGGACTTTATCGGTCGCGATTTCAATTTCCTCAGAATTCTCCTTCACAACGATATTTCGATCTTGGCCGCTTTGATTTTGGGAAAACAACCCAATGACCTCGCGCAGTATGGACAGAGGCTGGACAGTGGAAATGGCAACTGACAATTCTTTATTTTCTGCCTGCAGCAATCTCTTGTGCGATTCAATCTCATCCACCAGCATCCTGCCCGCCCATTGAACCAAGCTGGCGCACTTTGCGGCGCTCTCTACGTCCCTTGCCTTTCCCATGAGGTCAGCGCACCCAACTATAGGACTGAGGGTGTTATTCACATCGTGGAAAAATGTTCGTTCAAGGGCAAGCCTTCGTTTCTCCTGATGAATGTCTTCCACACTGAAAAATGTGTAGGACCTGCCCTCAAAGGTGTATGGTGACGCCCAGGCCCGGAGATCATACGCATCCCCTGATGTCGAGGTGACTCTGCATTCTTCCGACACTTGGACCTTATCTTTCTGTGATTTCAGGATTGCCCTTACTGCCCCGCATTCACGGCAGGATTCCGTTGTTCCGCATCCCGCATTATTCTCGTATGCGTGAATGCAGTGCAAAAGTTCTCCTGGTCGCTTGCCCAGGACTTCTTCATGTGATGATGCATGCAGGAGGTCCATCAGCCTTTGGTTCATATAGACAACTTGACGCTCCCAGTTCAGGATCATCAGGCTGAATGGCAGTACACGCACAACGTGTTCTGCGAATACGGCGGTCTGCAGTATTTCAGCGTCGCGCATAACGCTTTTCGCGCTAGCCCGCTCAGCAGGTGCAAACATCGTGGGATTGTTGTTCACCATTAATCTCTCTCACCTTCAACAATGCTTAATAATTAAAAAATTACATACTATCGGCAGTGATGCATTGGCACTGTTTTAGAATTTATCAAGAATAGCAGAGAAATTCGTTTTGTCAAATACGATATGAGGCAACTATGATGCGGAACAGAAAAATATCCTGAACAATTTGCCTCCAATCGATGATTGCATTATACTACTGAAATACTCCGAATTCACCGCCGCCCGTCCGTAACATAATCAATCTGTTAATCACCTGATGAAATCCGATAATAAATCCGACACTATATCCCCAACTCAAAGGCCTTTGCGAAAATGGCTTATTCTCCTTCTTCTCCCTTGCCTGTTTATTTCTGCGGTCTTTCTTCTGGCCCTAACTACAGAAACTGGTTTTCGAGTTCTGCTGCGCACGGCAGACAGTCTGAGCGGCCCTATTTTCTCCGTGGAAGAGATAGAGGGTCGTTTGCTGAGTCGCTGGCGACTGGGCAAGGTGCAGGTGCATCTTGACAAGGTGGTTGATGTGAAACTGGATGAACTGGCCTTTGCCTGGTCCCCTGAGATGTTGTTTCAGAAGAGACTGGTTTTGCATCAGGTGGCGGCGCAGGGGCTGGTGGTAAGATTGACCGGGAGCAGTCAGGAGGATGAAAAAGAGGAGAAAGACAGCCCAGTTGTCATGCCGACCATCAAGTTGCCGCTGGATATTGACCTGGAAGAGCTGCATCTCCGTGACGGTCAAATCTTTTTTTCCGAGAAAGGAAATCCGCTTGTCATCAACGAAGTCATCTTGCAGGCCACGGCTCGAAATCAGCAGGAAGCGCAGCAGGGAACGCCGCAACAAGCCACCGAGCTTGATATTCAACGGATCAAGCTGGACCTTCGTGATTACGGGGTAGATTTGCAGGGCCAGGTTGCCTTTTATGATGCCTGGCCGCTGGCGCTGAAAGGGTCTTGGCGGGTGGCTGATCCCGGTATCAACGATCTTAACGGCACCCTAGATGCCCAGGGTGATCTGGACGATCTGGCTGTGTTTCTTACTCTGATTGCCCCGGCTGAGGTCACCTTGGAGGGGAAGCTGACAGATATCCTTAATGACCTGCACTGGCAGGCCGCCGCCAAAACCGGCCATCTCCATCTCAACGATATCAAGGTTGATGTCCCGGTGGACGGCACCCTAACCATTGTCGAGGCCTCGGGCACGGTGGGGAGCTACCAGGGAACCTTGGTCGCAGATATCCATTACGCAGGGTATCCACCGGTTCAGGCTGAGGCCAAGGTCATTGCGGAAGATTATAGCGGCGTGGCTATTGAATATCTTTCTGTTCATCACGGTGAATCCACTTTGACCACCCGAGGCAAGATGCAATGGACCGGCGGTTTTTCTTGGCAGGCGGAGCTGGAGGGAAAGGAGATTGACCCCTCTCTAGTTGCGGAAAAATGGCCGGGCAAAATTAGCGGGTTGATTCAAAGCCAAGGGAAGCTCAGTTCTTCAGGAACAGCGTTGGAGGTGAACATCAATGCCCTCAATGGTGAGCTGGTCGGATTTCCCCTACAAGGCAGCGGTGGTATGGAGCTGGATACGCAGGGGATGGTGTTTCATGATTTACAAATCCAGGCCGGTTCTGCGGAGGTGGAGCTTGACGGACGCATTACCAAGGATAATTCGCTGGAGCTCAAGGTTCGTGCAGAGTCCGATGATCTTTCAGCCTTCTTTCCTGAGTATGCTGGCAGTATCCATCTTCGCGGAACCGCCACGGGCAAGCAGGAAAATCCTGGTATCGACCTTGTTCTGGAGGGGGCCGGACTTGAGGTTGCAGGCTATAAGCTCAGTAAGCTTCAGGCAGATCTCAAGGCTGATCTGGTCATGGAAGGGGAAGAGAGCGGCATGAAAATCAACGAGTTGAAACTGCTGGTTGATGAGGATATGTCTTTGGACGCAACCGGGCAGATCGGCTGGCATGAGGGCATTTCCTGGCAGGCGAAATTGAGCGGAGAACAACTGAATCCAGGGCTGTTTATTCCTGAATGGCCGGGAAAAATTCAGACCAAAATACGTTCGCAAGGAAGAAAGGCCACTGGCAAACTGGTCGCCAAGGTGGAAATTGACGAGCTCAGCGGCATCTTACGCGACCTCCCTCTGGCCGGGAGCGGCAAGGCGGAAATCGATGGCAAAAAAATAAATATTACTGCTCTGCACCTGCAATCCGGTTCCACCCAACTGGATATTGACGGGCAGGCAGACGACCAGAAGGTCCATTTTACGGTTCAGGCTCGGTCCGATGATTTGAGCCCTCTTGTCCCTGAAATCCAAGGTGGTTTTCAGGCCACCATTGAGGCGCAGGGAGAGCCCTCTCGTCCTGAGATCACGCTCTCGTTGAGCGGCACTGAGCTTGCTTTTCAGGATTATACTCTGCAACCTTTGCAACACTTGCAAACCGACGTAAAGGCAAAGCTCAGCTTACAGGGGGATGATCAGGGCGCAACCGTGGATGAGCTGCGCGTTGTTTTGGGTAATAAGGGTAACAAGGGTACACTTGCTGCGAGCGGGCAAGTCGGCTGGAGCAACGGGCTGTCCTGGCAGGTTGACCTGACCGGGAAGCAGCTTGACCCCTCCTTCTTTCTTCCAGAATGGCCGGGAAATATCACGACCGAGATTTATTCCCAGGGTCAGAAAAATGGCGATGGGTTGACTGCTCAGCTTCAAATAAATGAGCTGGGTGGAAAATTGCGTGATCTTCCGCTCTCGGGGAGCGGTAAGGCTGCGTTAAATAATAAGGAGATTGTAGTTGATAAGCTGCGCCTTGGTTTTGGTTCAGCGCAGGTGGTGGTTAATGGATCTGCGAATCCGGCGCAGCAGTTTGACCTCAGTTTTGAGGCGGAAGCAAAGAATCTGGCCGGTCTCCTGCCAGGGGCCAGCGGGGAGTTTCGAGTGCAGGGAACCTTAAAGGGCAAGGCGCAGCAGCCTGATCTGAATTTGACCGTCAATGTCGGGAACGTAAAGTATGAGGAATACCAGCTCAAGCGGCTCAACGGCAGGATTAAGGCAGATCTTGCCGAGAATGGCAGGATTGATGCAGACCTGAAGGCCTCCGGGATTCGGGTGAAAGAGGAAGAGATCAGCAGCGCATCCCTACAGATCCAGGGCAGCACAGAACGGCATACGCTGGAACTCTCTGTTGCTGGGACGCCGGGAAAAGTTCAACTTGCTGCTGCGGGTGGTCTTAAGGAACAAACATGGCAGGGCAGGCTGACCCAACTTTCCCTTGATCATGAGCAATTCGGTGGATGGGCAATGTTGCATCCTGCTGATTTGCGCTTGTCGGGCCAGGAATCAGGTAAGGAAGCCGCGCTTTCTGATTTCAGTCTCAAGCATAACGGGCAGAAGAAGGAGCTGAAGACAGATTTTAAAATATTCCTGGACGGCGCTTGGAAGGAGGAGGGCGGCTGGCAAGTCAAGGGCAGGGTGGATGATTTCGCTCTCAAGCTCTTGCAGGAATGGAAGCTGCCAGCCCCGGATTTTGATGGCACGGCAAAGGCAAGGTTCGCCGCACAAGGCAGGGGGCTGTTCCTGATCAGGCAGAATTTTCTTTAGACCTGCCCAAGCTTTCCCTGACCACTGAGAGTTTTGAGGATGATGGGGAAGAGGTCGGCACGACCGTTTGGGTTTGGACGGACAATGTCGTTGAGGCCCGACTCCGGGACAACACGGCTCATTTCAACGCACAGGCTAAATTCCAGGATAACAGCAATGCCAACCTGAAGCTCACTGTGAAAAACTGCGGCGATTTCAGTAAGCCGGAAAAAATGCCTCTGAGCGGTCAGCTTGATCTGAATCTTAAAGATCTCAGCCCCATTACTCACCTGACTAATGAGGCGGTTCAGGCCACGGGACAATTCGGAGGACGAATCCTCTTTGACGGGACGGCCCGCAAACCGACGGTGAACGGCAAACTGGCATTACGTGACGGGGGGAAAAAGGAAGGCGAAATATTTATTCAGGCAGCCGGTATCGGGCTCAAAGAACTCAAGATTGCTTTTAAGGGTGATAGCCGTTCCAATACGATAGATGCGGAACTGCGTTCCGGCGAAGGAAAAATCAAGCTCACCGGCGTGGCCCAGCAGGATGCAGAACAACATTGGCTTGCCGATGTTGCCATCTCCGGTAAAAATTTTCAGGCGGCGGATCTCCCGGAATATAGAGCTGTTATCAGCCCAGACCTCCGCTTGCGTTATGCGGAAACAGGAAGCCGGCTCAGCGGGACAGTGACTCTGGACAAGGCTGAAATTGCCCCAACAGGATTCAGCGGTGCCGTGTCTTCCTCCAGTGATGTTATTGTTATTGACGATGAGCAGGCAGTAAAAGGGGCTTCACCGATGCATCTTGACCTCAAGGTGATCATGGGCAAAGAGGTGCTGGTGAACACCTTTGGTCTGAAGGGTTTTCTTGACGGCAGTCTCAAGATAAAGGCAAAGCCCAGTAGTTCGATCACCGGTCTTGGCAATCTTGATCTTCGTGACGGCACCTTTGATTTTGAGGGCAATATGCTGCAACTCACTCAGGGACGAGTCTTTTATCAGGGTGGCCCTATTGATAATCCAGGACTGGATATTCAGGCTCCAGGAAGATAGATAAGGTCGAATTGGGGGTGCATCTTACTGGACCTGTCAGGAAGATGGAGATGCAGCTGTTTTCTGACACAGCTATGGATGAATCAGAGATCCTTTCCTACCTGCTGACCGGACAGGATATCTCCAAGTCCGGTACTGAGGATAAAGCGCTCTCTCCTGCTGCGGCCACCTTGGGTAAGGTGGGCGGTGGGGTGCTGTTGAAGACGGTTGATCCCCTCAAAACTCTTAATATGGAGGGGCTGGTGGATCTCAGTATCGGCGGGGGCGAGGATGCCTCGGATCTGTCTCTGGTGATGGGCAAAGAAATTTACAAGGATCTCTATATCAGCTATGGCAAGGATCTCACCGGAGCAGGAGGAACCTTTAAGGCCCGTTATGATCTGAAGTACGGGTTTTCCGTTGAGACCGCGACCAATGCCAAGACCAACGGAGCTGATTTGCTCTGGTCTTGGGAGCATTGATGAGGCAAGCAACAATATAAATAACGAAAAAGGGCAGGTCTCACTGAAGAGAACCTGCCCTTTTTTATTCGATACAGAACTGTAAGGGTGGTTCGCGAACCGCCCCCGCTGAATCCTTAACGTCTATTTTTTTTCTTTTCCAAGAATATCGCCGCGAACACTATTGGCCACGTCAGCGGCGTGTTGAATCAGCTCGTCTTTCACGCCAAGCTCTTTCAGGGTAGCACCGAGATGCTCAAGGATGACATCAAAATGGGTGTCATTCAGACCTTTCACCACCAAGTGAGCATGAGCGGCCCGCAGGTCTTTTCCTTCATAATGATTTGGTCCACCAAAGGCAAAGGTGAGGAAGGCTGTCTGCATTGCTCGCTGGCGGTCCATATCAACGCCTTTGAAGAAGCCATTCACTCGATCATCAGCCAGCACCTTGACGTAAAACCCGTCTACCGCCGCTTTAACAGCCGCTTCTCCGCCCAATTGCTCATAAAGGGTCGGTTCTGGCTCTTCCGCTGCAACCTTGGTTTCTGCGGGTTGGGCACTGCCTGCAATTGCGCTTGTGCCTGCCCCGGCGAGAAATAAGGCTGCAAATGCCGAGAGGAAAATAAGTGATTTCTTCATGGGTCCATCTCCTTTTTTAGTTATTTGAGCTAGCTCTTTGTGAAGAGTATGCATTTATCATTATGCACCCCAGACACAATGAGCTTTTTGTGACCAGTTGTGGCCATTTTGAACTGAGGCAGAGAGGAAAAAATCAAGCCCCCTCTCTGTAAACTCAATTGTATGAAACCACCTGGTAAATGCAAGGGAATTAGTAACAGTTATCTTTTTCAGGGGTAATATTTTGAATAATCAGTATATCTTTTTATAATAATCCTCAAGAATACGGGCATGGTCAAAGGCCAGTTCCGGCAATTCTTCCTTGCTGAAGATTTGCGCCTGCTTGGCGTCATCCGCGCCTATGGGGGTGCCGACAGTAGTGGCGATAAAAACCGTTGAGGCGGTATGCTGCCGTTTATCTCGGTCTGGATGGGAATAGGTATGAAACTGGCGGACTAAGGTCACATCTAGGCTGGTTTCCTCTTTTGCCTCGCGGACAGCGGCATCTTCGAAGCTCTCGCCGTAGTCAACAAATCCACCCGGCAAGGCCCAGCCAAAGGGCGAATTTTTCCGTTCTATAAGGACGATTCCGCCTTCCAATTCAATAATAATGTCTACTGTGGGGGCCGGGTTTTTATAGACAGGGATTTCTGCACCGCATTGACTGCATTGCATAGTATTTCTCCTCGAATTTTTTGCTGCGTTGGATAGGAATGAGAGGGATAATTGCTCTTCTGAAAGTTCTCTGAAAGATGGGAAGATAGCATTTTTCCGATGGGTTCGGCAAGGGTCTATGCCGAAAGGGGACATCGGCGAGGTTCCGGGCGACGAACACAGGGGCTTGCTCCCTACAGGCATCCTGTCTATTGCAGACAGAAATTGCTTTCACATTTCATAAAAATGAAGTAGTATTGCTCCCGACTATCTTATGCGCCCGTAGCTCAGCTGGATAGAGCATCGGACTTCGAATCCGAGGGTCGCAGGTTCGAATCCTGCCGGGCGCACCAGAAATTTCAAGGGGTTATCTCGTTTACGGGGTAACCCCTTTTTTCTTGCCTTGCGCTCCAGTAGGGTGGGCAATGAGTAATGATGTTAATAACCTTGACAATACGATAGTTTTTTCCTCAATAGAGGATGAGATCAACCGAAATATTGCCCACCTACCGGCTCTTAATCTCAGTAACTTATTCCAATATATTTCACTATGCTCACCCTGCAACAGCTCGAATCCTTTCTCTGGCAGACCGCCGACATTCTCCGGGGCAATATGGATGCCTCGGAATTCAAAGACTATATTTTCGGCATGCTCTTTCTCAAGCGGCTGTCCGACGCCTTTGAAGAAGAACAGGAAAAGGTGGTGCAGCTCTATCTGGACAAAGGCAAAACAGCAGAGCAGGCCCAGAAGCTGGCCCAGGATGAAGATGAATACGACACCTTCTTTGTCCCGGAAAAGGCCCGCTGGAGCCATCTCCAGCATCTGCACAGCGATATCGGTGCCCAGCTCAATAAGGCGACCGAGGCCATTGAAGAACATAATCCGAGTTTGGAGGGTGTGCTGGTTTCCATTGATTTCAATATCAAGAACAAGCTCTCAGATACCAAGCTCCGTGACCTGATCTCCCATTTCTCCCAGCACCGGCTCCGTAATCAGGACTTTGAACGACCGGACATGCTGGGCACGGCCTATGAATACCTGATCAAGATGTTTGCCGATTCCGCAGGTAAAAAGGGCGGGGAGTTCTATACCCCATCGGAAGTGGTCAATCTCCTGGTTCGCCTGATTAAACCGGAGGAAGGGATGCGGGTCTACGATCCCACTGCTGGTTCCGGCGGGATGCTGATTCAGTCGAAAAACCATCTTGCAGAACAGCGCCGCAATGCAGCGAATATCTCCCTGTTCGGGCAGGAGATGAACCTGAACACCTGGGCTGTCTGCACCATGAATATGTTCCTGCACGGGATCTACACGGCGGATATCCGCAAAGGCGATACCATTCGCGACCCGCGCCATATTGAAGACGGAGAAATAATGACCTTTGACCGGGTCATTGCCAATCCCCC
>MTKO01000106.1 GCA_004028505.1 Candidatus Electrothrix aarhusensis | reverse complement strand
TAGAGCTTTGAGCTTACCAATACCAAATATACAAATAAGGAGAACCAATGTCACAGAAAAAAAAATATGCAGCCTGGTAACGCACTTTTCAACAATTCCCGATTTTCGGGTCAACCGCAGAAAGCGACACAAACTTATAGACATAATGGTTATTGCGGTGTGTGCGATAATTTGCGGAGCAGATGACTGGAATGCTATGGAAAAGTTTGGTAAGGCCAAGCAGGATTGGTTCAGTCAATTCCTGGAGTTACCCAACGGCATTCCCTCTCATGACACATTCAACAGGGTATTCAGCTTGCTGTCACCGGAAGCTTTCCGTGAATGTTTTATAAATTGGATACAGGACGTTGCCGAAATTCTTCCTGGGCAGGTAATTCCAATTGACGGAAAAACGGTGCGCCGTTCGCATGACAGGAAGTCCGGCAAAGCTGCTATCCACATGGTAAGTGCTTGGGCAACGGAAACCAAACTCGTTCTCGGACAAGTGAAGACAGATGAGAAATCAAACGAAATAACAGCGATCCCGGAACTGCTTGATCTGCTTGATGTTAACGGTTGCGTGGTAAGCATTGATGCCATGGGATGTCAGAAAAAGATCGCTGAACAGATCATTGACCAAGGAGGAGATTACGTTTTCGGCCTCAAGGGTAACCAAGGGAATCTTCACAAGGAGGTTGAACACTTTTTCACAGGGGAAGGTGATCAACATATTGATTCTTTTGATTTTTTTACAGAAGAAGACCTGACCCACGGGCGGAAGACCGTACGGCGATACTATACGTCTGACGCTCTCGAAGGAATTTCGGAGGCGAGTAAATGGGAAGGACTTAAGACGATAGCTATGGTGGAATGTGAAAGCGAGAGGAACGGAAAACATTCCCACGAATTCCGATGCTATATCGGAAGCATTGAGAATGATGCGAAAGTTTTTGCTGAAGCGGTCAGAAGCCACTGGGGAATAGAAAACGAACTCCATTGGGTTTTGGACATGTCCTTCCGCGAAGATGAATCAAGAATCAGACAAGGAAACGCTGCTGAAAACTTTGCCGTTTTGAGACATTTAGCACTTAATTTATTAAAGCAGGAAAAAACAGCTAAGGTCGGAATCAAAAATAAACGACTCATGGCCGGTTGGGATAACGATTACTTGCTGAAAGTATTGAATGGTCTATAAATTAAATGCGTTTGCCCTGCTCTAGCAGGTTAAAATCGTAACTAATCAAATGTGCAATGGTAGGGTGAAAGACAAAGAGCAGGTAGTAGCTTGACTCGAATTGTTATTTATTTATAGCATGTTACCATATGGTGGCGGTAAAAAAGTCTATCTGTCATTTTAACTCATTTTTTACATCTTGTAACCCGCTCAATGTGAGTAGATAAATATGGGAAACGTTATTGCCATAGGTGCTTTAGGTGGGAGTGGAACAAGAGCTATCGCCCAAGTCTTAATAGAAGCAGGGGTTTACATGGGAGATAACTTGAATTATCCAAATGACAATTTGATATTCACACGTCTTCTTAAAAATCCTGCGTTTCATAAGACTGCAAGCAACGAGGACATAAATGAACGTTTAAACGTTTTCAAACAATATATGGAACGAAATCACTTAAACTTTCACGACGCAGGTATTTTACTCAAGGCATCTACAGATAATTTGAATTTCAAAGATAACAGAAAACTATGGGTTACTGTCATCCGCAAAATACTAACCGTGCCAAAGCAAAGGGAAGTATGGGGATGGAAAGAGCCAAATACCCAGATATATATTGAAGAACTATATAATTTCTTTGACAACTTAAAATATATCCATGTGGTTAGGCATGGCTTGGATATGGCCTTCTCAAATAACAAGCAACAACTCCTTACTTGGGGGTATAAATATGATATTCACGTTCAAGGAAACGAAAAAGAAGACGAAGTAGCATATAAGCAGTTGGAGTATTGGATTAAATCCACCGAAGAATCACTAAAAAAAGGAGAAAAACTTGGCGATAATTTTTTGCTAATCAATCACTCTACCTTTTGTAAGTCTCCTAAAGAACAGATTGATCGGATTATTGAGTTTTCGGGCCTTGCAGTTGAAGAAGAAAAACTTAGTGAGTTATATAAGATACCGAAACAAACCAAAACCATAGGGCGATATCAAAAACATAACCTAGATATATTTGATAATCACCAAATAGATTTTGTTAAACAGCTAGGTTTCGAAGTATAAGAATGTAATATTGGTTCTTCCGGTTGCAATTATTCGCCGCCAAGGAATCAAATCAAAATAGGTACAACCTTATCATGATTAACACTTATATTTTATCCATCGTTATACCTATTTACAATGTAGAGAGGTTTATCATAGAATGCTTAGATTCGGTTTTTTCACAGCTTCCGAAAACAGTTGAAATAATCCTTGTTAATGATGGCACCCCTGATCACAGCATTGATCTAATAAAATCCAATTTCCCGGAATGGTTACAAAAAGACCAGGTGGTGCTGCTGGAGCAGGAAAATGCTGGCCCTGGCGCTGCGAGAAATTATGGATTATCTGTAACCCGAGGAAAGTATGTTGGTTTTTCAGATAGTGATGACATTTTACTCGACAAATATTTCATTATTATTCTGAATGCTATCAAAAAGTATAAGGTTGATATTGCAGAGTTTGGCTTCCAGCGTTTTCACAAATTAACAGACATAAAAACAGCTAAGTACAAACCCTTATATACTTTTAAAGGGTTACTAAATATCAAAGAGGTAAGAAATGAACTATTTGCAGTAGGTGCTTGGTTTCCAGTCACAAGAATCTTCAAAAAAGAAATATTTGAAAACCGCCAATTCCCAGTGGGAGTTTTTTATGAAGACTTGATGACCATTCCACATATTTACCTTGAAGACTTAACAGCATATTTCATACCTCAACCCCTAATTGGATACCGATTTAACCCTAACAGCACAACGTCTAAGCACAACAAGTCACATGCAATGGACATGTACTCATTTTACTGTTCCTTGGAGCAACTTGGTCACACCATACCGATCGAAATTTTAAGAATCCGAACGGCACGAGGTTTGGCATATTTTTATAACGAGCTTGGAACACTAGACATACGGTTTTCCAATGTGATTAAAGATGTTAAAAAAATAAAAAAACGTTTTGAATTGATAAAAATTCTAACGTTCCCAGATCGTTTTTTTTTCATCCTACCAAGCATTTATATGCTTGTAGATAAAATACGTCTAAGGAACAAAACAACATGACCATTTTATTTTTTTTGGCACGCTTTTCCGGTTCAGGTGTACCACTTGCACAGATACGCTTGGCGAAATCATTTGTGCGAAGAGGTCATCATGTTGATTTTTTTATCGGTTACGTACCGGATGGTATGAATATACCACCAGTAACTGGCATAAATTTCATTCATGCCAATAAAAAAAGAGTTATAAACCTCTTTTTCCCAATAGCAAAATTTTTACGAGCCCATACACCTGACATTGTATTTTCTGCAGAGGATCACCTGAATGCAATTGTTCTATTTGCTGCCATCATAACCAACTCAAAAGCAAAATTCAGTGTTTCTTCAAGGGTTACACCCTATGACACTTATTCAAATACGTTGCTTTCAAAACGATGGTTTCTTAAAAAGATCATTTCATTAGTCCAACACAGAGCTGATGCTTTGGTCTGCGTCTCAAAAGATATGGTGGCACAGTATAAAACTATATTCCCTGACTCACGCCATGATTATGCATACAACGTAATTTATGACATGGATTCTGAATCAAAAAAAATGGAACCCATATGCGAACAGTGGATTTCAGACTGCACCGTCCCTTTGGTGATTAGTGCTGGTAGACTGGCACAGGAAAAAGGTTTTAGTGATCTAATCACAGCATTCAAAATTGTGCGAAAATCTATTGATGCTAGTCTAGTAATACTTGGTGACGGTCCGCTCAGAGAAAAGTTAGAGTTACAAATTAGGAACTATGGACTTAATGCTAATGTTCATCTTATAGGTTTTAGAGAAAATCCACTTAAATATTTTATTAAATCAGATGTTTTTGTACTCTCCTCCTATGTCGAAGGTTTACCTAACGTACTTGTTGAAGCCATGATGTGTGGATGTTCAATCGTTTCGACCGACTGTCCTACTGGACCAAGGGAAGTTCTTCAAGATGGAGAATTTGGCACGATTGTGCCTATGCGTGCTCCTGAAGCTATGGCATCCGCAATTAGCCATGCTCTAGAGTCTCCCTCTAGCAATGAGTTATTTGCAAGTGCGATTAAACCCTTTATGGAAGAAAATGTCCTCGCACGGCATGGTCAGCTATTAGGTGAAGATTTTTTGACTCCAATACACTCCGTATTATGACGAAAAATAATGTTGCTAATTATCCTGTAGTTATCCATCTAGTGCCCTATGACGGAATAGGTGGCGTGGAAACTGCCGCTAGGTCGATGGCCGATTTTAAGCAGGATGGGACTAATTTTCAGGTTAACTATATATTTAGTGCTCTCAGTGTGAGTCGACATCGATTTCCCCTATTCAATCCTTTTCCTTATTTTGACGTAGCACGTCGTATTATTGCAGCACGTCCTGATATCCTCATTGTTTCTCTTTGGCGCTCCTGTGCCGTAGCTTTTTTGGTTAAATTGATTTTCCCAAGAATACGAGTTGTCCTCTTTTTGCACTCAACGGAAGACGTGCATTTTCCTGATCGTCTATTGACCCGTCTGACTGCTATGATCTCTCATCAGATATGGGCTGACTCAAAAGCAACTTTGGTACGCCGTTTACCTGATTGTCGATTAACTAAAAATGGAAAGGTGATATCGTTTGTCATACACCATATTTTTGCACCAGAAAAAAGATTGGTCGAAGCAGTCTTTATTTTTTGGGGGCGTATTCACGCCCTAAAGAGATTGGAACGAGCTTTAGCCATTTTTGCCAATATTCATGCGGTACATCCAGAGGCGCGTTTTATTATTATCGGACCTGATGGAGGAGAATTGGCCCGGCTGCAAAAGCTTATTCTCAGTATGGGGCTAACTCATGCAGTCAGGTTTGCCGGAGAAATGAATTTCAGCGAAATAAAATGCCTTGCAAAAGATGCATCCTTCTATCTACAGACCAGTGAACTGGAAGGTATGGCTATGTCCGTAGTGGAGGGGATGCAGCTTGGGTTGGTACCAGTGGTTACGCCGGTGGGGGAAATATCTTCTTACTGTAGACATCAAAAAAATAGCCTACTTATTACATCGGATAGGGGGGTAGCCGAAGATATTCTGGCTCTCTTGAATGATCCCCAAAAATATGAGCAGGTTCGGAATAGAGCAATTGCAACATGGGTGGCCAAGCCCCTGTATGCTGAATCGGTAGTGAATGCCTGCTTAGAGATCTATTCTGAGATCAACGACGAAGGGTGAACATAAGAAAACATAAGGCTCTGTTTTGGTGTGCGGTAGGAAAGGCAAGCGGAATAAGCTCTTATCGACTGGACGAGTGAAGACCAGCAAAATGCTTTTGAAGTAGCCTTTCAACCTGACATACCAAGTACAGAGGCAAAGAGATAAAAGAGAAGTTGACCGAATCCTTTCCGGCAATGGCGGATCGGGTCTCAAGGCATGAGGAAACCATACTGTTAAATCTGACAGCGGCAGGCAGTTTCTTCTCACTCATGAAAACCTGAAGCGATTTCAAGGACCCGATCTTACCTGCCTTGACTTCAACAGGTACCACTTGTCCGCTGACAGAGATAAGATAATCCACCTCAGCTTGGGAATTTCTCTTTTCTCTGTTCCAGTAATAGAGTTCCGGTCGTTTATAGCTTTGCTGTCTGTATAAAAGGTGCTGCCCGACAAACTGCTCAGCCATTGCACCGTTGTTGATCATAAGCAGTTCCTTTTCAGCATGGAGATCAGCGAGATTTAAGCTGAGACCGGTTGTCACCAGGCCAATATCAAGAAACAGTGGTTTGAAATCCCGTTCTTTCACCTCTGCACCCAAAGGCACACCGTTACCTGCACTGTGTCTGACAGGATAAGAGATGCGTGCTAGCTCAAGCAGATGCAGTGTGTCCGCAAGGTCTCTTGACTTTTCGTTTGGATCAAGGTTTACATACTTCAATTTACCGCCGATAAGTGACGGTAACCGCCTGAAAACTCTGCGCAGTCGTTCGGAGTGAATACGTTGGCTGTATTTACTGAAATCATCTTCATAGGTTTGGAGAATGCTTTCATGCTCCCGTTCGACAGCTGTAAAGTTCTGCTCTGAGCCATACCTTTTAACTGCTGCTGGCATTCCGCCTATAATCCAGAACAAGCGGACATAATACATCAAGTTATTATGGATTGACTCGGGAATACGGTCTTCCAAAGAAAAAACGTTTAGAAAGTGGGACAATCTGTCCTGGCCCAAGCCCAGGAGAAATTCCTCGAAATCCATAGGTCCCAGGTGCAGATACTCAATTCTGCCCACAGGCATGGAAAAATCATGCTCCGCCAGTAAAAACTCCAGCAGAGAACCAGCAGCAAGAATGTGTATATCCGGTCGTTCTTCAAAAAAATACCGCAACAAAGGGAGAAGGCTCGGTACCGCCTGGATCTCATCAAAAAAGATGAGCGTCTTTCCGGGAACGATCTCTGTATTTGTATCAATCTCAAGGAGCTGTAAGCTTTTTTCTATATCTCCCGTTTTGAACAGTTGCGCCTTGTCCGGTGTCTTGTCGAAATTAATCTCAATTAAATTCTCGAAATGTTTCCGGGCAGCCTCTCGGACGAGCCATGTCTTGCCGACCTGTCTGGCCCCGCGAATAATCAGCGGCTTCCGATCAGTTCTGTTTTTCCATTCATCTATATCCGATAATGCCCTACGAAACATTCCTTTCTCCTGTTGGTAATTATATAGGGCTATAATATCCTTTTTTGGCTAAAATACAAGGGTCTTTTGTACGGGAAATGTCTGCTCTGCGGAAAGAAAGATGTTTTTATACTCCTAGTCTGGTATGTTTTCAGCGAGAGATGTTTGTTCTGCCAAGAATAATACGGTTATTTTATAAAAATAATTCACTGATCGCTTACTGACGCTATGTGCGGAATTACAGGAGTCCTTACACGTCATTCTGATGACACCTCCATTCGCTCTGTCCAACAGATGACCGACGCCCTTCAGCACCGAGGCCCTGATGACAGCGGCATTTGGCTGAATCGGGAATGCGGAGTGGGCTTGGGACACAGGCGCTTGGCAATAATCGACCTCTCCCCGGCAGGACACCAACCCATGCATTCTGGTACTGGCCGTTATGTTATAGTTTTTAACGGTGAAGTATATAATCATTTTTTGCTGCGAAAGCAGCTGGAGGCGGATGGGGCACAACAGAGAGAGTGGCAAAGCCATTCAGATACTGAAACCCTGCTTGCCTGTTTTGAGGCATGGGGGATTACAAAAAGTCTGCAAAACTTCGTGGGTATGTTTGCCCTTGCTGTCTGGGATCGGAAAGAGAGGCAGCTAACGCTCGCCCGTGATAGAATGGGCGAAAAACCGCTTTATTACGGTTGGTGCAAAGGCAGCTTTATCTTTGGCTCCGAGCTGAAAGCTCTGCGTCAATATCCCGGCTTTACCAACGCTATTGCAAGGGATGTACTACCTCTTTATCTTCGTTCTTCGTATATTCCTGCCCCTTATTCTATTTATCAAGGCATATATAAACTGGAATCGGGCTGCATGCTGACGGTTGATGCCACCGGTTTATATATCGATCCAGCCTCTGCCCCCCATGCCCCCTGTAAAGATACAGGCTGGGCCTTGCAAAGGTACTGGTCGCTGCATGATCAGATCAGGAAGAGAGAGTCAGGTATGATACTTGACGATCTTGATGCCTTATCCTCTCTCGAAACCGCCTTGGCAGAATCGGTCCGTATACAATCAAGAGCAGATGTTCCGTTGGGTGCCTTTCTTTCCGGCGGCATTGATTCCTCTTTGATTGCAGCCTGATGCAAGGTCAAGCGACCAAACCGATCAAGACCTTTACTATCGGGTTTGAGGAAGACGGGTATAGCGAGGCGGTTTACGCAAAAGCTGTTGCCAAACATTTGCATACTGAGCATACGGAATTATATCTTAATGCTGCCCAGGCAATGGAGGTGATTCCACAATTGCCTACCTTGTATGATGAGCCCTTTGCCGATTCGTCGCAAATTCCCACCTTTTTAGTGGCGCAAATGGCCCGACAGTATGTTACAGTGGCCTTGTCCGGTGACGGTGGGGATGAGTTATTCGGTGGGTATAATCGGTATCTTTGGGCGCCGAAAATCTGGCAAAAAATTAGCTGGATGCCCTATGGTCTCCGGCAGCATATCTGTCGCCTGCTTATCAGAGCATCTGGAATGGATTTGTGGACGCGATACTGGGGGGGATCCAGTCGTATATCCATCGCTCTAGCAGGAGAAAAGCTGCAAAAACTCGGACAACGCTTACAGGACGTACGAGATATTGATGATTTTTATCAGAGTTTGGTTTCGGAATGGCAGGCACCGGAGGATATGGTTCTGTTTGGTCAGGAACTTGATACCCTGCTGACCGATAGGGGACGTTGGCCGCAATTGGAGCGAGTTGAAGAACGCATGATGTACCTAGATGCTATGACCTATTTGCCGGATGATATTTTATGTAAGGTGGATCGGGCCGCTATGGGGGTAAGCCTTGAAACACGGGTGCCTTTCCTGGACCATCGGGTGGTGGAGATGGCGTGGCGCTTACCCTTGCACATGAAGATTCGTAACGGCCAGGGAAAATGGCCTTTGCGGCAGCTTCTGTATAAATATGTGCCGCGTGAATTGATTGAACGACCGAAGCAGGGATTTGCCATACCGCTGGGCGAGTGGTTGCGCGGACCTTTGCGTGATTGGGCCGAGCACCTGCTGGATCCTGTTCGTTTATCTGAAGAGGGGTATTTTCGCCCTGAAGAAATTCGGCAAAAATGGCAGGAGCATATGAGCAGTAAGCGTAATTGGGAGCATTCCCTGTGGTCCATATTAATGTTTCAGGCCTGGCTTGAAACACAACAGGAGAAGAGTTGAGATGTGGCTGTATTGGCTGATGTACTCTATTCCAGCTCTTGTGGCCTTGTCGAATAGTTCACGGGAACGTTCTTGGCCTCCTTGGATACTCTTGGGGCTCTTTTTCACGATTTGCATCGGCTTCAGGCTTCAGGTCGGTGGTGATTGGGGAGCTTATCTGCGGTACTATGATCAAGAAATTGGCAGGGCATTTACTGACCCCATAAAAGGTGATCCCGGTTATATCCTGTTAAATCGCCTGATGGCCCATTGGGATTGGAAAGTATATGGGGTTAATTTTGTCTGCGGATTGTTCTTCACTAGTGGGTTGATAGTCTTTTGTCGGGGCCTATATCGTTCCTGGCTGGGTTTTGCGGTGGCGGTGCCGTATTTGCTGGTTGTGGTGGCAATGGGATACTCCCGTCAAGGGGTGGCGCTTGGTCTGATTTTTTTGGGGCTTGCCTATCTTGAAAAGGGCAAATTCATCCCCTATATATTCTTCATTGTTGTTGCTGCTCTGTTTCATAAAACAGCAGTAATCATGATTCCTCTGGGTGTTTTTCTCTATCGTCAAGGGTGGTTGTATCGAATTGTAGCTGTTGCTTTGGTTGTTGCCGGGTTATGGAGTGCTCTGGTGGAGAAGGAGGTGGATCATCTCTGGAGCGCTTATGTTGAGCAACAAATGTACTCTCAGGGTGCTTTTATTCGAGTGGCGATGAACAGTGTCGCTGCTGTGTTTTTGTTGAAATATTGGAAGCAGTGGAAGAAGATCTATCCCAATGCATTACTTTGGTTATGGATGGCCTATGGCGCGATAGCCTGCATTTTTGTGGTTGGATTTGCCACTACTGCTGTGGATCGGCTTGCTCTTTATCTCACTCCTTTACAGGTGGTTGTCTTTTCCCGGCTCCCCTTTCTTGCCAGAAAAGAATATCATCCTGATACAATGACAGTATGGATTTTATTCGGTTATGGAGCGGTGCTCTTTGTCTGGTTGAACTTTGCCACCCATGCTCTGTATTGGCTTCCGTATCGGAATATTTTGTTCGAATAGCCAACTTCGGTTCATGAAAATTATTTTTTTCGCCAATACAGATTGGTATCTCTATAATTTTCGCTTGGCGCTTGCCCGCTCTCTTCGTGAGCAAGGAGCCGAAGTGATTATGATGTCGCCCCCTGGTGAGTACGGTTCTCGAATAGAAGCTGAAGGATTTCGTTGGATTCCCCTGCCTATGGAACGGCGTAGCCTTAATCCTTTTCGTGAAATCCAATTACTTCGTTATATTTGCTCGATATATAAAAAAGAACAACCGGATGCAGTACATAACTTCACCATCAAGAGTGTGATTTACGGTGCTTTAGCTGCCCAAGCCGCAGGGGTCAAAAACAGGATCCATGCTGTTACAGGCTTGGGGCATGTTTTTATCAGTCAATCTATGCGAGCCCGTATCCTTCGTCCGCTGGTGAAAGGGTTGCTGAGGCAAGCCTTGCGAGGAAAAGGAAGTCATTTGATCCTACAAAATCCTGATGATAGGAGTTTATTTCTCAAGCATAAACTGACTGAAGCGAAACGCATTCATCTGATTCGCGGTTCTGGGGTGGATATTGAGCATTTTGCTCCGGTACAGAGAGAGCGTAAGGGGAAATTTCGAGTCTTGCTTGCTGCTCGGCTGCTTTGGGAAAAGGGGATCAGGGAGTATGCGGAAGCTGCTGAGTTATTGACCCATAGGAGCGATGAGCTAGAATTTTTGCTTGCCGGGGTTGCCGATCCGGGTAATCCCAGTGCAGTACCGAAGCAGGACATGATGAGATGGCAGAAATCCGGCCTGTTAACGGTGCTCGGACATGTGGAAAATATGCAACAGTTGATGACAGAGGTGGATCTCATGGTTCTACCGAGCTGGCGAGAAGGCACGCCGCGTGGCCTTCTGGAAGCGGCGTCTATGGCTCTGCCCATTATCACCACTGATGCACCCGGTTGTCGGGAAATAGTGGAGAATGAAAGAAATGGCTTTCTCGTGCCGGTAGGTGATACTGTTGCCTTGGCTGAAAAGATTGAATATCTCCTAGATCACCCAGAAACCTGCCTTCGTTTCGGTACAGCAGGCCGAAAAAAGGTGTGCAAGGAGTTTGATCAGGAGATCGTTTTTCGTCAAACCTGGGAAGTCTATCGCTCCCTCGGCATCCTGAACAAATCGATAAGAGGTGGATGACGGTGACAGTTCGAGGACTGCACCCTGAGACTGGTGAGCTGCTTCGTCGAGTTTTTCTTGGGCAGGGGGCTAGGTGGCAGGAAAGCAGAGAATTCTCAGAAGAGGTCTTTTGTGAGGATGTTATTTCCCAAGGAATGGCTCCGCTCCTGTTTCGGAGGATCGCCTCAGAAGTCAGCAATGCTAGTGCTTGGCCTGAGTCCCTTTTGCTCCGCCTGCGGAAAACAGCTTTGCATCAGGCCGCATTTGAACTGGTAGCTGAGCTGGATCTTCGTCATCTACTTGCCGCCTTTGCGCAAGTTGGTATCAGCCCGCTTCTCCTCAAAGGAACGCCTTTATCCCATACCCTGTATCCGGAACCGGGCCTGCGTCCGAGATGTGATACGGATCTGCTCATCTCAGGGGAAGACCGAGAGAAGGCAGCAAACTTGATGAAAAAGTTGGGTTACACTCCACTTCATGAAGTGCAGGTGGATTATATAAATACCCAGATGAGCTATTCAAAGAAAACAGCGCAAGGATTTTCTTGCTGCTATGATATTCATTGGCAGGTGAGTAATTGTAACCGCCAGTTCAGCCGGGATTTTGTCAACGGGAAACTGTTTGGAAACGCTGAGGCTCTTCCAGCCTTGGGAGAAAATGCCCAAACCCTGAGCAAGGTGGATGCATTGATTTTTTCCTGCTTTCATCGAGCAGGTCATTTTTCCCATAGCGGTGATCGGCTGATTTGGCTGTACGATATCCATTTACTCTGTCAAGCGCTGACAGCACAAGAGGTAACGGCCTTTTGCCAACGAGTAAAGGAGCTTCAGATCATCTCGCTTTGTGCCAACGCCATAACCACAGCACAATCCTGGTTCGGCACAGTGTGTCCTGAAGAATTAAAGCTCTTTTTATACGAGAAAACCGAAAATGAAGCTGCTGCTCAGCTCCTTGGAAGCGGCAGACGCCACGGTATCAGAAAGCATACCTTGCTTGAACTGAAAGGTTTATCCGGTTGGCAAGAACGCTTTTCGTATATCTTGCAAAACCTTTTCCCTCCGGCAGAGTTCATGCTCTGGCGCTATAATAAAAAGAAAAAATTGATATTGCCTTGGTTGTACGCCCGGCGGTTTGCAGAAGGACTGATTATTTTTTTACGGAAATAGAGCGACAAGAGGCCCATGTTGAAAACGCGCTTACCCTCCTTTCTGTGCGGCACCGTGTTCGGTATTTTGCTCACCCTTGCTGCTGGAATCCTTTTTATGCGTTATGCTCCTTTTTTGCTTATTGTTGACGAGCCGGTTGAACAGGCGGATATTGCTGTGGTGCTGGGCGGCGGGGGAGGGAGTCGTCTTCGCAAGGGTTTATCGCTCTATGAGGCCGGTCTGGTAAAGCATCTCGTCTTGGTGGATAACAAAAAGAATGCTTGGGATTATATGCTAGGGCGTTTCTGCCCGAACTGCGCAGCAGAAGGTAAAATAACCATTATAGAAGGATCAAGAAATACCTTTACCGATGCTGAATTGGTGGAAAAGTATTGTTATACGAATAATATAAAAAGCATGCTAGTGGTGACTGATCCCTATCATACCCGTCGAGCATCCTTGATTTTTACAGCACAATTTGCAGAAAGCGAGGTCCAGGTAGCTGTGGTCAGTTCAGGAGACTTTGGCAGTCGATTTGCACCGGATGAACAGTGGTGGCGAGATGAGAATACCCTGCAAACTGTTTGGGCTGAGCTGAATAAAATATTTATTATTCTCTTAAGAAAATATGAGCTTTGCACTCACTAAGCTGTTGCCCTTATTTGTTTATCCTTTGGGCATGGCGATCATGCTTTTTCTTGCTGGATTCTTTCTGCTTTGGATACGTAGGGAACGGAGTGCCGGATTGCTGATGCTCATATCGGTCGCTTTGCTTTGGGCCAGCTCGACCCAGGTAACTGCCGAATTTGTTCTGCACTCCCTGGAACGTCGTTATCCACCGCTTTCTCTCGAAGAAATACCGACTGCGGATGCGATTGTTCTTTTGGGCGGCGTTACACGGGGGAGAGTTCCGGGGACTGGCCTGACCGATCTCGGGGGCGGTGCAGATCGAATCATTCATGCTGCCCGACTTTTCAAGGCCGGGAAGGCTCCTCTTCTGATTTTATCCGGTGGTAATGAGCCGGGATACCGATCTGAAGCTGAGGATATGGCAGATATTTTGCAACTCATGGATATACCGGCTGACAGCATATTACTGGAGACCAAGAGTAGAAATACGCAACAGAACGCACTGTACAGCCAAAAGATTTTCCAGCAGCAAGGAATCAAAAAGATTTTACTGGTGACTTCTGCTACCCATATGCGTCGAGCTGAGGCTATTTTTTCAGGCATTGGAGTGTCGGTTCTTCCGGCAGCAACCGATTATCAATTGGTTGACCGTGCCCCGTCTTTTCTTGACTGGCTACCCCAGGCAGGAGCCTTGGAAATGACCACCAAGGGGATCAAGGAGTATATCGGGTATTGGGTGTATCTTATTACAAGGGCTTTGGGCCGGTGATCAGTATGAATCCAGGAAAGATAACAGGAATAAGAAGACTGGTGCTGTTTTTTATCACCATCCTCCTGAGCATGGCTGCTGTATCAGCGAGAGGTTGGGCAGAACAAAAGACTGTTAAGAGCAACGGACAGGAAGCTCAATCTATACAAAATATACCGGAGCTGGTCATTGTCGATAAGGACAAAACTTCAGCAGTCATCGTTGTTGCTGAACAGGCCAGTCCCAATGAACTGTTAGCTGCTGAGGATTTGGCAAAGTACATTGAGATGATGTCCGGCGCAACTCCGACAATTGCCAAGACTCCAGAGACGATTGCCGTAGCTCTCAAGGGAAAACAACCGCTCATTATTATTGGTCAAGAGGCCCTTAAGGCGGATAAATCTCTTGTCGCTGCTTTGAAGAAACCGGTCACGGTGAAGGGACTTTTACGCAGCGACGCCATAGTGCTCCGGCGTAAAGATAATCGAATTTATTTGGCTGGCAGTAACGATCTCAGCCATTATTATGCTGTTATAGAGCTTCTGCGCCGCTGGGGATGCCGATGGTACCTACCCACGGAGTTCGGTGAGTGCATCCCGAAGCAATCTCGATTGACTCTCGGTAAGCTGGATTATGCCTATGCCCCGCCGTTTGAGATCCGGACCTATTGGATTTCCTGGGTCGGTGATCGCACCGGCATGGAGGAGTTTCAACGGCGTAATTTCATGACCCTTGGCAAGGGAGATTTCCCTCCAACAGGACATGCTTTAGGGAAATATGTCAGGGATCTCAATGAAAACGTTTTTCGCATCCCTCTGACAGCACCGGAAACAGCAAAACATATTGCGGCTCAGGTGGAGAAAAAATACGCTGCTGGCGAGAGCTTTTCTCTGAGTATGGAGGATGGGGTTTACGAGTCTACCTATCCCGGTGATAAAAAGCTCATGCGGTTGCAGCGAGATAAATATTATCTCCGTTGGAGCGTGACAGATCCCTTTTTGAAGCTCTATAATAATGTGGCGGGCATTCTTCAGGAAAAATACCCAGACAGCTCGGCCAAAATAGGTTTTTTGGCCTACACCAATATGACCATCCCTCCTGTGCGGGAAATGAAGGCGGAGAAATCTCTTTTCTGTGAGCTGGCCCCCATTGATATTGATCCTATCCACGGCATGGATTCCCTCCAATCACCGCCCCGGCAGGAATATAAGGATTTTATCTATAAATGGGCTGAGGTGATGGACGGACGCCTAGCTATTTATGATTACGATCAGGGTATGCTGGTCTGGCGTGATCTCCCAAATCCCTCTCATCAGGCCTTTGTCCAGGATGTGCAGCATTATCGAAAGGCCGGAATTCTGGGTATTAATACGGAAAGCCGCAATGCCATTGCCACCACCTTCCTGAACCTCTATCTTCGAGGTCAGCTGATGTGGAACCCGGATGCAGGCATCCAGGCTGAGCTGGCAGAATTCTACGAAAATTTTTACGGACCAGCAGCTAAACCCATGCAGGCGTACTGGGAGGTTATATTTCAGGCATGGGAGAATACCATCGTCACAGAGCATGAATACTTTATTGCTCCAGCCATCTATACTCCTGGCCTGTTAAAGATCATGAATGCCAAAATGAAGGAGGCAGAAGCGCTGATTGAACGGGTGCGAAAAAAGAAATCACCATCTCGGTCCCGGAATGAGCAGCTCTACCTGGATCGAATCGCCTTTACTCGAATGAGCTGTGATATAACAAACCTATACATGGATATGATCAAAGCCGCTGGAACAGATATTAATTATAAAAAGGCGGTGAAGCTTGGTGAAAAGGCCTTAGTCATCCGGGAAAAATTGACAGCCATGAACGGTACCTTCACCACTTATAAGGGAATGAAGGTGGAAGATAAAGGCTATGCCTGGTGGCCTGGTGAAGTGAAACAATATCGTGAGCTGAATCAATGTATCAATGATGATAAAGGAAAGCTGGTCCTCAAGCTGCCCTTGGAATGGGCCTTTCGCCGTGATCCGAAGAATATCGGGGTGAAAGAAAATTTCGCTGCTGGACCGGTGGATTTGACTTTTTGGAAGGCAAATCGAGGGACCTATACCTTGGATCTGCTCAAGGATTACCCGGTAACTGAATGGGAGATATTGCGAACAGACCTGTACATGCAGGCCCAGGGGATACGCAATCCGGATCGGCAGAGTTATACTGGTTACGCTTGGTATCGTACTGAGGTGGATATCACGGCAGAGCAGGCGGATAAAAAATTGCATCTCCGATTCCCTGGCTTGTTCAACGAATGTTGGCTCTACCTCAATGGTGAAAAAATCGCCCATCGTACACAGGATAAGCTCTGGTGGAATAACGACTATCGTTTTGAGTGGGATGTTGATTTGACCGGTAAGCTCAAACAGGGTAAAAATATTGTTGCCCTACGAGTGGACAGTCGGCATCATTTTGCCGGGATGTTTCGCCGGCCTTTTATTTAGCTGCGCGGTAAGAGATTCTACATTAAAACAACATAATCAATGGATCGGACAATGAATATACAGCAGGACCTGCAACAACGGCTTCAAAAAAAGCCCATCCTTTTGATGACCCATCTCGTTCTCGGGTATCCTTCTTTAGAGGTCAATCGCGAGGTCATTCGCCAGATGGCGGACAACGGGGTAGATTGCATTGAGCTCCAGATTCCCTTTTCCGAGCCAATGGCGGACGGCCCGGTTATTCTCAAGGCAAATCAAGATGCCCTGGCTTCTGGAATTCGGGTTGAGGACAGCTTTGCCTTTGCCAAAGAGATGGCGCAGGAATTCCCCCATGTCAATTTTTTCTTTATGACCTACTATAATATCGTGTATCGCTACGGCTTGAAGGCCTTTATCGAGCGGGCAGCAGATATTGGGATGAAGGGATTTATTCTTCCTGATTTACCGCCAGAAGAGGGCGAGGCATATCTCAGTTTAGCCAAGGAAAAGGAGCTAGCTGCTATTATGTTTTTTACTCCGACCTCTACGGACGAACGAATGGTTGAGGTGGCAGGGCAGGGGAGTGGCTTCGTCTACTGTGTGGCCCGGAAAGGGGTGACCGGACAACAGACAGCTATGGACGACGGCCTTGCTGAGTATCTCCTGCGTTGTCGCCGGGCTACGGATCTTCCGCTGGCGGTTGGCTTTGGGATCAGCAGTCGTGAGGATGTGGCTCTGCTGGAGGGCAAAGCGGATATGGCTGTTATTGGTACGGCAACCATTAAGCTGGTTGATAAGGAAGGGCCGGAGGCTGTGGGGCCGTTTATTCGCTCGCTTACTTGATAATGCAGAACGTTCGTATCCTCCTCCAACCAGGCCTACCATGATGGCCAAAAGACCATCATGGTGGTGCCCAAAGAACAAAATTGGCCCCCTGCTGATGAAGCATGAAGCAGCAGGGGCAGGATCACGGACAGCCGCTTATGCGCCCGGATCTGGTTCTCATAATTGCTGGCAAAGGTGTAGGACACGCCCGGCGGTACGAAACCATCTTCTTTAAATTGATCATTTCCGAGTGCCGTACCTTTGTGAGGGGTTCTTAAATGGGGTACGTCCCCTATTTTTCTCATTATTTCGTAATAGGTTGATTGGAAATCGGACTACCAACTTAAGGCGGGACAGCCTGTAAAGCAAGGCAGTTGCGCAGACAGCTCATAGCTGGATACTTGCCGGATTTGGAGCCCTAATGAGCTGGATTTTTGTCCCGGCTTAAGCTGGTAGCCGTAAATCGCATACAAATATCACCAGAACAAACCAACTTCAATCTTCCTGCTATGTTCGACTGAGAGAGTGCTCGTCAACTCACCATAAAATATCACAAAACCACTTTCATCTATACCACACTGTTACAAAGAATTTCCCCCGTTAATTCAAAGTTGGGTGAAGCCCTGATGTGCAAGGTCAACACTCTATAAAGGAGAAAATTGAATGAAGAGCGAAATACTACCAATGGAATTTTCTGAGTTGGATGAAAAAATTTATGCTGGTTTCTGGAGACGCTTCGGAGCATTTTGGGTGGATTTTTTTATAGTAATTCCAGTGAGCATAGGAATCGTCTATATCAACAACCTTGGACGGTTGAATCTATTATACACTCTTTTTCCATCCTATGTCTTCTTTTTCATATATCATATCTATTTCGTTAAGCTATGGGGTGCAACACCAGGTAAGATTATTACCAAAATTAAAATAATAAGAAGTGACGGTCTTTCTCTTGGCTGGAAAGAAGCTTTTTTGCGACACATTATTCAGTTCGTTTTAGGAATTCTTGCCGCAATTGCTTTATCAATACCCTTAATAAACATGACCGATGTCGAATTTTCGTCCATGAGCTTTATGGAACAGCAGCGTTTAATGATCCAGTTAGCACCATTTTGGTATAAATTTGTGCATTGGTCAAATAACATATGGATATGGAGTGAATTTATTGTCTTGTTAATAAATAAACGCAAAAGAGCCTTGCATGACTATGTGGCAGGTACCGTAGTAATAAAGAAAAAACATGAAAATCTTGCCGAACAATGGTATTTGAAGAATCAGTAACGCCCCGCCCGTTGATGAAAACTTTTATCATCTACAGAACAGCATTATAAACCAAAAAGATGATAGAAAAAAACTTCAACATCCCCTTTATCTCAAACATAGCTCTACGAGAAAAGCAGATCCAGCAAAATTACCGCCCGATTATCGCCGTGCATAAATGGTTTACCAGACGACCCGGCACCTTATTTCGTGGCCTGCTGCTCTCCGAATTCTCGGAAAAACCACTCCAAGAGGCATTTTACGTGAGCAATAATCTCGCAGGCCTCAAGATAGCCGACCCCTTTATGGGTGGCGGCACACCCATCCTGGAGGCCAATCGTGTCGGCTGCGATGTCACGGCATTCGACAGTTTTCCTCAAGCTGAAGTTTCTTTTCCCTACAAGCAAAGGCAAAATCTTGATTAAAATTCAGGCTCCCGCCCAGATCTTCCATGTGATGCATAGACGGGCAAACGAGCTTTACATTCAATCCTCTCAAACAAAAAAATATGAGCTACCTTAACACGTTCAAATTAATTCAGTGCGTTCTTGAAAGAAAAAGGCCGGATGCCAAGGCTTTCCTGGAAGAGGTGAACGAGCACAAGATAATAGCGTCCCTGAAAAGGAGCAAAGACGGGCTTCCTCAACCAATCAAATGGACAACTGAGCCTGTCGAAGAAGAAAATTTTGCAAAATTGTCGGTTGCAGAAAAGAAAAAAATCCATAAAATTTTCCAACGAGTTTATACAGAGCCGACCAAACAGATCCCCATCTTATTACAACTCAAAGAAAAACACCCTAACCTTCCGGTACTGTACAATTATCTCGGCGTTGCTTATGAACATTCTCAACAACCCGACAAATGCAAAGAAATACTCCATGACACAGTGAAATTATTTCCCGATTACCTGTTCGGCAAAATAACGCTGGCAGAATATCACCTCAAGAGAGGCAACCACAGGAAAGTACGAACCATTTTCAACAATAAGCTGGAAATACACTATCATTTTCCCGCTTCCCGCACGACCTACCACATCAGTGAAGTCCGTTCATTTCATTCTATCATCGGCACCTTACATGCCAGATCAGGTAATATGACCAGAGCAATATTTTGTTATCTTCTTCTCCAAAAAATAGATCCGGATCATCCCTTATCTCTCCGACTTGGAAATGAAATACTCCTGAAGGAACTTTCTAAAATCAGTAGGAAGCAGAATCGATCCAGACAGAGTTAGAAGCCTAAATGATAGAAAAATATTTCAACATCCCCCTTTATCTCCAACATCGTCCTTCGCGAAAAGCAGATCCAGCAAAAATGCTTCTAGAATCTCCCATACCTGCTGCTCCATCGACTGCGGATAAACGAGGAACGGCAAATATTTTTTGAATTCCACCAGATAAAGTGCTTTCATTGTAATGTAGAGTTTTTTTCTGTTCCAAAACAGCTCCAGCAATACAACTGCGGAAAAAATATAAACAATGAAGCGATATATCTGTACCTGCCTTCTCTGCCTGATCCCTGCCATGCTACCCTGTTCCGCTGTTTTCTCCGCTGAAGAAGAGGACAAGACCCTGTCCGCCTATCTTGAACAGGCCCTTATCGGCAATGATGCTCTGCTGGCAGCGCGTGCCCAATTCCGGGCCGCTTCGGCAAAGGTGCGTCAGGCCGGGGTGCTGCCGGACCCGAAACTTGAAATCCAGTATTATCTCCAACCTGTCGAGACGAGAACCGGTCCGCAGCAGGCAGCTCTGGGGATCGGTCAGGGCCTGCCCTGGTTCGGTAAACTTCCCCTGATGCGTAAACTGAGCAGTCATGACGAGGCCATTGCAGGGGCAAAAATCGCGGCTGTGGAGTTGGATATGGCCCGGCAGGTTAAGACAGCCTACATTGAGTATTGCTTTCTTGGCCGCTCCCAACAGGTTGTGGCGGATAACCTTGAACTGCTTCGTTATCTTGAAGGGGTCGCCCGTAGCCGTTATACAGGAGGGAAAGCAACCTATTTTGATGTGCTCAAAATTCAAGCGGAACTGGCCCGGACACAGGACAAAGCTCGGACCCTGAAAGATCAGGCATCTCCTCTCCGAATCCGCATTAATAACCTGCTGGGTACTGAAGCGGAGCAGAGACGGGCCGTGCCCAAGCATCTGCCCAAGGTTGTCCTGAAAAAAAAGGAACATGCCATCTACACCCTTGCTCTTGAAAATGCTCCCCTGCTCCAGGCAGCACAGGAGCGTATTGCCAAGGCGCGGACCGGCAAAGAATTGGCGAAAAAGGATTTTTATCCTGATTTCAAGGTGTCGATGAAAACTATCCTGACCGGATCTGCCGAATACGGCGATCCGCCGGACAGCGGTTCTGATCCGCTGATTGCCGGGGTCAGCATGAACCTGCCCATCTTCCGTGATCGTCGCCGTGCAAAAGTGGCTGAACAGAATGCAGATATCAAGGCGGCCCGATCATTAAAGGAAGAGCAGAAGCGGGGCCTGAAAAATAGGATTGAGCAAGGCCTGTACGCCTACCGGGATGCGGAGCGCAGAGTGGCCCTGTACAGAGATGAGTTACTTCCCAATGCCCAACAGCAGATTGAGGTTGCGGTCAGCGGATTTCAGAGTGGAAAAAATTCCATCCTGGAAATGATTGATGCGGAACAGAGCCTGCTGACCTTTTCGCTGGCTGTGAGTCGAGCCCTGGCTGACAGGGCCTTAGCCGTAGCCGGATTAGAGGCGCAGGCTGGGGTTGTGCTGGCGACCTGGGAAGAGCCGGACGTCGCAGAACCGAACGACGCCGAAGATATAAAAGAAGTTGAACCAGAAAAAAAATAAAGCTGTCCAGGCGGTCGAAACATCGAAACAGTTCCGACTGCCTGTTATCCAACCAACATAAACATAAAGGAGTTCATCATGCGTATTCTTAAAACATTCAGCCTTGTCAGTCTGTGTCTTCTCATGCTGCTGAGTTTCGCAGGCAACGTTTTCGCTGCCCCGCAGACTAAATGTCCGGTCATGGGCGGGGATATCAACAAGGAAGTCTATGCTGATCATGAGGGAAAACGGGTCTATTTCTGCTGTGCAGCTTGTATCTCAACATTCAAAGAAGATCCAGAAAAATACCTCGCCAAATTGAAAGAGGCTGGCATAGAGCCGGAGGCTGTCCCGGCGGATGATGCGGCCCCGGCTGAAGACATGGATCATACCGATCATGAAGGCCATTCCGGGCACGTAAAATAAAACCACAAGGACGTATCATGCAGGATCTGCTTTTTCGACTGAGTACTGTTATATTGTGCTACTTGTGTTGCTGCTTCCTGCTCCTGCCGGGAGGTTTACACACGGTACACGCGGAAACAGATCCTGCTGCCGAACACACGCACTACCCAGAAACCGTCTGGACCTGCTCCATGCATCCGCAAATCCAGCTCCCAGAATCCGGCCAGTGCCTCTCTGTTTTATGGATCTGATCGAGATCGAAAAGCAGAGCAATGAGGACCGACAGAGCCTGCGCCAGATATCTCTGGACAGTAGGCAGAGGAAATTAGCCGAGGTCGAGGTACGGAGCGTCATCCGAGGACATAATACGGCGTCTGCTGAAATTCAGATCTTCGGACGAATTGACTACGACGAGACCAGGGGTAGCACTATCACCTCTTGGGTGGATGGTCGGCTCGACAAACTCTTTATTGACTACACCGGTTCTCCGGTAAAACGCGGGCAGGCCGTGGCCAAGGTCTACAGCCCTGATTTATTCACTGCCCAGGCCGAGCTTATCCAGGCTTCCAAGGAGTTTGAACGGACCAGGAAATTCGGCAACGCGCTGGTTAAAAAAATAGCCGCCCGAACTCTTGATGCTGCTCGGGAGAAATTGCGTCTACTGGGCATTGGCAAAAAACAGCTCCAGACCATGGAACAGCAACAAAAGCCTGCCGACCACATCACGCTCACCGCCCCTTTATCCGGTATTGTTATTGAAAAACATGTCAATGAAGGCATGTATGTCAAAATCGGCAAGCCCATTTATACTCTGGCAGACCTGACCAAGGTCTGGGTGATTCTTGAGGTCTACGAGACAGATCTTCAGGCGGTCAGTATGGGCCAGAACGTCGGTTTTACGGTTGAGGCCTATCCAGGCACCGAATTCCAGGGCAAGGTTGTCTATATTGATCCGCTGGTGGATGAAAAAAACAGGACGGTGCGAGTGCGCCTCAATGCTAATAATAAAAAAGGTACGTTAAAACCCGGCATGTTTGTCCGGGCTGAACTCTCCGCAGTCGCTGATAAAAGCGGGACATCTCGCTTACTGGTTCCATCCTCTGCCCCCCTGCTTACGGGTAAGCGGGCCTTGGTCTATGTACAGGTACCGGACAAACCGGGTACTTATGTAGGCCGGGAGGTGGTGCTCGGTTCAAAACGGGGCGAGTATTACGAGGTGAAAGACGGGCTCAAGGAGGGGGAACTGGTTGTTGTGCGCGGTAATTTTAAAATTGACTCGGCCATTCAGCTCCAGGCTCGTCCCTCTATGATGAATCCGTACAACGAAAGCACAAAAAAAGCCAAGGATTCCCTACCGCAACTTTTTGTTTCCAGGCTGGATCTCCTCAATCAAGGCTTTGTTGCTCTGTCCAGAGAGGTTCATAAAAAGGGGTCTGAGCAGTATCCCACAGCTTTGAAAAAATTCAGCAAGGCCCTGCGTGCTATAGGAGAATCAGGCGCTAATGGGCTTGATGAGGAGACAACCCTGAGCTGGCAGGAGCTTTCCATGCTCCTCAAAAATGATATCGTTCTGTTACAGGAAGCAGAAGGAGATAAGGAGATACGGACCCTCTATACTGAGCTTGCAGAACATTTCCACCAGCTCAGGCGGCGTTTTTCCATTGAGGATCTGCCGCCTGCCCATACCTCTTCCCCGGAATTGCAGAAAAAGGTGGGTAAGCTCCTCAAAAAATATCTGATCCTCCAACAGAACCTTGCAGCTGATAATGAAGAGGTTGCCAAGAATTCTGCGGAGGCCCTTGCCCCGCTGACTGAAACCTTAGTCACTGCTCTTGAAAAAAACGGGGGTGAGGATGCCATCGGGCTAGCCAAACGCTTGGCTGAAGGCATGAAGGGGCTTGCCGGAGCTGAAACTCTGGCGGATATCCGCACAGCTTTTTATCCCTACAGTCAGGCCGTGGTCGAGACAGTGGAAGCCTATGGCAGCAATGATCATACATCCTGGTTTGTCCATTTCTGCCCGATGGCTTTCGGCAACACCGGTGCAACCTGGCTTGCGCCGTCGGAGGAAATTAATAATCCCTATTTCGGCACCATGATGCTGCGTTGTGGTGAGGTTCGGGAGCAGTTGACACAGGAGTAAATTTTCTTTACTTTTAACATCCTGCAATACCCTTTCCTTGACGCACGACAGTAAAGCGTGCTATTATTACCGTCACGCAATACTGTCGCGCGTCGTTATAATCAACCTGCACGTTCATCTTTTCCTACTCACTATCGTAAAAAATTCATGCCACGCCGTATAGCTGCTGAAGAATTAAATGTGATTACCCATGTTATCGCAGAACATCCCCAAGGGCTTGGAATATCTGCCTTGGAAAAAGCACTGTTCAACCACCTGCCCCATATCAATCGTCGAGCATTACAGCGCCGCCTCAAGCGACTCCAGGGGGAGGAGCGGATTATTACTGAAGGGGAAAGCATCGCCCTTCGTTACAAACCTGCGCCTGCGCTTATCGTTCCGGCAGCAAAGACTGTGCAGGATAAAGACGACATCCCTGTCTCTTCAGAGGGCAAGCTCATCAGAGATCTGGTACGACAACCGCTGATCCAGCGCAAACCGGCAGGCTACCACCGCTCATTCCTGGAGGAGTACGAGCCGGGCCGCACCTTTTATCTGTCAAAAGCATTACGTGCCCAGTTTCATGAGATAGGGCGCACTTCAACAGGTGAACGTCCTGCTGGTACCTATGCCAGAGACATTCTTAACCGACTTCTCATTGATCTTTCCTGGTCCTCTTCCCGGTTGGAAGGAAATACCTACAACCGTCTTGATACGGAAAAACTGATTTCCTTCGGCCAAAAAGCAGCAGGGAAAGACCTGCGGGAAACCCAGATGATCCTCAATCATAAAGCGGCCATAGAAATGCTCATCGAAGAGGCTGATCAGGTCGGCTTTAATACCTTCACCTTTCTCAATCTCCACGCCCTGCTCTCGGAAAATCTACTCCCGGATGAAGATGCCTCCGGGCGGTTGCGCCGAAGACCGGTAGATATTTCCGGTTCAGTCTTTCATCCACTGGCCATGCCCCAGGTTATTGAGGACTGCTTTCGACTCTTGCTCCAAAAAGCCGCTGCCATACCAGATCCCTTTGAACAGGCCTTTTTCATCATGGTACAGCTGCCGTATCTTCAACCCTTTGAGGATGTGAATAAACGTGTTTCCCGCCTGGGAGCGAACATTCCCCTGATCTGCAACAATCTCTGCCCGCTCTCTTTTATTGATGTGCCTGAACAGGCTTATATAGACGGTACGCTTGGTGTCTATGAATTCAATCAGCTTGACTTGCTCCGGGATGTCTTTACCTGGGCCTATGAGCGCTCCTGCCAACGGTATCTCGCCATCACCCAAACTGTGGTCGAACCGGATCCCTTGCGGATTCAATATCGGGAGGCATTAATCCAGGCTGTGCAGGCCGTTGTTCGTGGCCAGAAGAGGATATCTTCCGAGGATATTCAGCAGCTCATTGATGAATTGGTTCTGGAAAAGGATAAAGAGACCTTTAAAACCATGCTGCTTGACAGCCTGGAGCGTCTGCACGAGGGCAATGTGGCTCGGTATCGGCTGAAGCTCTCTGAGTTTCAGGGGTGGAAAAAATCGTGAGAAGCCCTCAGAGAGCTGACACAGGAGTGAGGTATGATACCTCATATCACACCGTGAATAACGGTATCATGACAAATCATCCTTCCCGGCAATAGTATGAGCCCAACAGACAAACAACTCCCCCCAGCCACCTCCTTAGTCAGCGCAATCATTCGTTTCTGCCTGCTCAACAAGATGGTGGTGGCGCTCCTGCTCTTGGCCGTAACCGGCTGGGGTCTGATGGTTGCCCCCTTTGACTTCAATCTTGGCGATCTGCCCCGCGATCCGGTGCCGGTGGATGCCATCCCGGATATCGGCGAGAACCAGCAGATCGTGTTCACCAAGTGGGCTGGTCGTTCCCCCCAGGACATGGAGGACCAGGTCACCTATCCCCTGACCGTGTCCCTACTCGGCCTGCCTGGTCGTCAAGACGGTGCGCAGCTACTCCATGTTCGGTTTCTCCTATCTACGTTATTTTTGACGACTCGGTGGAGTTCTATTGGTCCCGATCCCGGCTGTTGG
>MTKO01000040.1 GCA_004028505.1 Candidatus Electrothrix aarhusensis | reverse complement strand
CCGATTCATCGGCATTAAAAGCGTTAAGGACGTCGCTGCCGCCCGCCGAATCGGGATGAGCTGGATGATCATCTGCCTTGTGCTGGCGGTTGAAATCGGCCTTCTCGGCATCGGATATCATGCTATTTCTCCGTTGGAGGGAGTTGCCAGTCCGGGCGGCAATAATGAACTCATTTTCCTAGCCCTGGTCAGCGCCCTGTTTCATCCCATTTTTGCAGGCTTTGTGCTGGCAGCGGTCCTGGCAGCTCTTATGTCCACAGCAGATTCCCAGCTCCTGGTTCTGACTTCGGCCTTAACCGAGGATCTGCCCTTGTTCAAACGCTTCAGCAGCAAACAACGGGCCTGGATAAGCAGGCTCGGGGTGGTCGGTTTTGCTCTGCTTGCCTACTCTCTTGCCTCGAACAGCAACGATACCATCCTGGCGATGGTTGGCTATGCCTGGGGAGGCTTTGGTGCCGCCTTTGGGCCTGTGATCATTCTCTCCCTGATCTGGCGAAAAACCACCAAGTACGGTGCGCTGGCCGGGATGCTTGCCGGTGCAGCCACGATCTTTCTTGTGAAAAATTATATTACCCTTGAGAGTGAATATCTTTATGAGCTTCTGCCGGGATTTATCATCGCCTTTATGACAATTATCTTTGTTAGTGCATTAACAGACATGCCCTCGGAAGAGGTATTGCGGAAATTTGATGCGGCACAGCGGCAGGTGAAGGGGGCTGGAAAAAGGAACACGTAGCCGTTGGCTTCGCCTCCACATATTTCACCCTCAAATAGCTCTCGACAGGTAGGCATGGAAACGCTAAGTTTATATGCCTTCAATTATAACGGAGAATCGGAATGGGTTATCAAGATACTTCCTTTTGGAATGACGAGAATGAACTGCGTTGCCTTATCATTTTCAAAAAGCTTCAAGCAGAAAAATTTCCAAGGGGTAAGCAAATGAAATATTGCCAGGAAATGGAAAAAACAACAGGATTGGAAGCCACTAATATTAGCGCAAAGGTTAGTAACTACACTGTCGCTGGAATTAATAATCCCTCGAACGCATCTACAAACACTATTAAATGTTTTAAACAATATGGCAAATTATCAATCAAAGAGCTTGAAAACATCATCAACAACCTTCCGAAATAACAAAGCTCAGGCTGCTAACGTTGCAAAACCACTTATTGTACAGAAGAAAAACAAGATCGCTGAACTCAAGCAGTACAAAGGAAAGCTCGACTTGGATCTGGATCTTTCTGTTTTGAGAAATCGCAACGATGTACAATCACTTTATTGAGTTTATCTCCCCGCACTATGCAAAAGATACTGCAAAAAACACGAAACTTCTTCAGGATCTTCACTGTTATCCCGCTGGCTGGCTGGTTCCTCGGCGGACTGGTTGCCGCATTACTGGAATATTATCTTGGCGACCCGCTCTCCTACCACCTTTACCTGCCCAAGATACCGGTCATGTTCGGCACCCTGATGATGCTGAAAAATCCCACGCTCATTCCGTCGGTGCTGGCCTATGACCTGCTGATCTATATCCTCCCGATCCTCTTGGTCGGTCGCTTATCCGCCGGATTAACCAACCAACTTGCCGAGCGACTTGCCCGACTCCCTGTCTGGGCCGCCACCCTAATTCATCTGGCCGCCTTTTACGGCATCCTCCATCTCTGGGCCGGGATGAATGATTACCGGGTTTTGGTGGTTAAGCTGACCATGATCGCCATCATCCTGACCATCAGCCTGAATATAATTAACGGCTACCAGGGCGAGTTTTCCTGCTCTCATCCGGGCTTTATGGCCCTGGGAGCCTATGCCTCCTCCACCCTGACCCTCTGGCTCTTTGCCGACGACAAGCTGTTCGGCCCGGCCCTGCTCAATCCCGCCCTCGGCCCCTGGCTCTTCCCACTGGTCCTCGTTGCCGGAGGCGCTATCGCTGCGCTGGGTTCGCTGATTGTCGCCATACCCTCTTTCCGCACCCGAGGTGATTATCTGGCGATCATTTCCCTGGCCTTCATGTTCATCGTTAAAAGCGCTATTGAAAATATGGAGGTCATCGGCGGGCCACGCGGGATGAGTAGCCAGCCGACGTATTCTTCCTTGCCTATGGTCTTTATCTGGACTGTCCTCTGCATCTGGATCATCCATAATTTCACCACCTCGATTATGGGCAAGGCCCTCAATGCGGTGCGCGATAACGAAGCGGCTGCCGACGCCATGACCGTCAACACTCGCAAGACCAAGATGACCTCCTTCATGTTCGGGGCCTTCTGGGCCGGGGTGGCAGGGGGTCTGTATGCTCATATTTACAGTTTTATAAGTCCGGGCGGTTTTGGTGTGAGAAGACTGGCCGAAATGTTGGCCATGGTCTATTTCGGCGGCCTCAACTCCATTGTCGGCTCCATTGTTGGTGCTGTCAGCATCTCTGTGCTCAGCGAGGCCCTGCGCCCGCTGGAACTCTTCAAATGGATCATCATTCCCCTGATCCTCATTCTCATCATGATCTTCCGGCCTCATGGCCTGATTTCCTTTACTGAGCTGAATGTTCGCAAACTGATGCGACCCGGCGGTCTCTCCGGCAAAGACTGAGAAAGGTATCTTTCAATGCGGCCAAGGCCCTACGCCGAAATCTGCTGGGCAGTATTGCTGAAATCCGGCAACTTTTTGTTGGTTTTCAGGGGGTCTCTGTATACGAATTCATGAGTGAACAGCTAAAAAGATAAATTATGGGGTTAAAAGTTGTTGAAAAATAACAGGAAAGAATCCCAAGAAATGCTTGCTGTACTTGTTGACGCAGACAACGCGCAACCATCTATCACAGAGGCTTTAATGGCCGAAATAGCCAAATTCGGCATTGCCAGTGTCAAACGTATCTACGGCGATTGGACAACTCCAAATTTATCTGGTTGGAAATCTATTGTGCTGGATTATTCAATCCAACCAATTCAACAATTTCGTTACACGACCGGAAAAAATGCTACAGATAGCGCCATGATTATTGATGCTATGGATCTGCTCTATACCGGACGGTTTAACGGATTTTGCTTGGTCTCAAGCGATAGTGATTTCACTCGTCTGGCAGCAAGAATTCGGGAAGAAGGGATACCTGTTTATGGGTTTGGAGAACGAAAAACTCCGAAAGCTTTTGTCTCAGCCTGTGATGAATTTGTTTATACTGAAATTCTTTGGGCGGAAAAAGAGAAAACATCTCCTCAACCGGCGCATACAGCCAACATCTTAAAAGGCGACGCAAAACTGGTTAATCTTTTAAGGCGGGCTGTTGATGCAACTTCGGATGAAAAAGGGTGGGCTCGGTTAAGTGCCGTCGGAACGAATATTGCGAAACAGGCCCCTGACTTTGATCCAAAGAATTACGGTTGCACAAAACTCGGTGAATTGATCGAGGCAACAAAGCTTTTTGATATAAACAAGACCAAATCCAGTGATAACGATACAAAAATTATTTATATCCGTAATCAGCGAAAAAAGGTGGAGAACGAAAGCAAACAACGTGATTTCGCATGCACAGTGCAGCAATGGGAGCAATTTGTACAACGATATGAAGCAGGTAATACTTGTAACGGGACGATAGAGAGCATATCATGGATGGGCTTATTCATCACCGTGGCGGATAGTGGCGTAACAGGACTTCTTCATAAATCAAATTTGCCAGAGGATTTTACAACCTGCTTCACAGTCGGTCTGGAAATTTCCATAATCATTAAGGTTATTTATCTGGACAAAAAACGAATCGAACTTCAGAGAGCTTCCTGACCAATAATCTTGAAAAAATTCAACACCACCAAGCCCATAAGATCAGCATCCGCCAAGATGTGGAGAGCCTGGGTACAGCCAGCCCCTAATATCAAGGCCCGCTCCCTGATCAAAGACCGTTCGGCCTATCAGCAAGGCGCGAGAAATCCTCATTGAACGACGGGATACCCATCTGGACTCCATCTGGACAACGTGAATGACGGAAGAAAACAGTATAACCTACAACGCTGCAATCTCTATCATTATGCCCTTCGATAATTTATTTCATAGGTTAAGCGAGCTTATCTTCAATGGCTGTTTTCCCTCAAGTGTGCATGACCAGCTTGCAGGTGAGCTGGTCAAGGCGCGGCTGATGAAAGCGTCGGCCCGCTTTGACGAGGCCCTTGAAGTTGTTGACAGCACGCTTCACAGACTGCCAGATTATCCAGAGGCACTGCTTCTCAAGGCGCAGATACTCTGGGAAGGATATGGCAATTATCCGGCAGCAAAGGCCTGTTTACAACACGTTCTTCAAATGAAAAAAATGAAGAATGAACAGGATGAGACTGTTCGTCGATGGTCTGAGAATTTGCTGAAGGAGATGCTTGAGGAGAAACGGGCGCAGAACAGGAGGGCAAAGGCAGATAAGCGGCGGAGATAGGTAAACAGGGCGACCGCCGGTCGCCCTTACGGCACCCTGTGTACAAAAAATATTCTTGTCTATCAGATAAATACGGCTAGACAATCTCCAGCGGCTTTGTCGCCAAAGGAATCTCCATATCAGGTTCACCGCTCACCTGGCAAGTCAACCGGTGCTACCGACAGTAACGGCCTTGCCTCGCAGGGTCAGCTTATCGCTGTCCCCGATATCCAGATCACCGGCCCGCTCAATAACTACCGGCCCGCCACCACGAATAGTTGCACGAGGGTGAAGATATATCTCATCGACCTCCGCATTTGGAGCCAATTCGACCAGATCGCCGGTAGCAGGATCTATCCCCTTATAGCCGGTACCTTCTGCATCAGGATTTGTCGGAGGAACGAGCAGTTTTGCTACTGTTGGATCTTCCACCTTCATATGATAGCGGACATTCTCAAGCCGAACAGCGTCTGCCTCAGATGAATTGGTTGCTGTCACACTGAAGGAAAACTTCTCACCCGGACGAATTTCCCTGCTATCCGTAAGATCAAATAAAGAATGAATTTTCACACTAATATCAGCCATAATTTTCTCCTTAATTTCTAAATTTTTTAGTCCTATAAACAGTGCTATCCGCCTTCGGGGCAAAAGCGCGGTGTTTTCTTATTCTTGGGCTGGCAGAATCTCAATCTGCAATTTGCCGATTAAGGCCCCAATTGCAAGCTGCCCTTCCAAGTCGCCACGAGTAAAACGGATATGATAAAGATCCGCTGGCAATTGATTAACCGTGGTGTCGAGGCTGACCCACTGTCCGTTGAGGCAGACCTCATTCCAAGCATGGTAGTAAAAGGCATCGTTATGCAGGGTGACCCCGGCAGCAATCACTGTGGGAATATTGAGGCTTCGGGCAAGGGCCGCAAAAAGAGCTGCATGCTCATTACAATCTCCTCTGCCGCTCTTCAGCGTGGTTAAGGCATCGGGCAGGCCGATAACCGGACGTTTTTCAATATTCTCGTAGACCCACTCAGCCAACAGGGATACCTGACGAACAGGGTCAGCAATCTCTCCAACAATTTCTTTGGCCTTTTCCTTGATATCTGGATTGTCGGACTGAACATAGCGACTGGCCGATAAGGTCGGCTCATCGCCAACACAGCTGTTTCCCGATATTAATTCGTTATCTTTCAGTAACGGAGGAAATTCTTCCTTTGTTAGAGTCAACCTACCTTCGGCAAAATGCTGCCGTCCTCCGTTCAACGTAACCTCTGCATCTTCAGGGAACTGCAAGCGAAACGCTGCTACCCTATTATTTTTTTCTAAAAGCTTACCAGTATATTGTACAGCAACTGCGGACAAGAGTTCATCGCCACTGTCCTGAATATCCATTGCCTTAAATTTTGGTTCTGCCTGAAAAACAAAACCAGCTGGTGATCGCTCACGAATAACCTTTCCCTCGTTGTCCAACCAAAAATTGACCTGCATCCCGGAGTACGACTCCGTAAAATGGCGCAGGTGATATATCCGCTCATTGAGGAGCTTTTTTTCTTCGCCGTTATACGTAATTACAGAGGTCCTTGCGGTAAGGGAAAAAGGATCAAAAAACGGAACTTTCAGTTTATCACCTTTTTCATGCAGCTTGCTTAACAGGTAACTTCGCTGATTAAGCGGTAAAACTGGGGGGGCTGGCAATGTGATCGTATCTTGTATTGTTGCTCCCCCGGTATCCAAAGTGAAATGGACCGTGTTTCCTTCCACCCGGCCATTTGCGGTGGTGCTATAGAACGGAGAGGAAAAAAGAAACTCAAAGGTACGTAGTTGCAAGCCGTTCCCCACCGTTGCCGTGAGATTCATCTTGATTGGTTGTACGGAATTAAGCACCTTAAGTCGAAGCGACGCCTCCTGAAGAATATGCAAACTGTTCTCCCCATCAGGTCGGACATCCTCCATAATATAGCCAATCCGCTTATCTTGAAGATACACACCATAATACTGCTGATACTTGGCTTGGATCAGTGCCGCCTGCTCATCACTCTCCAGGGTGCTAACAAAAAAATCCCGTTGCACCAAAAAAACAAGCAAGGCGAGCCAGCAGCAGACGACAAACACTTTGAAAATACGGGCGATCATGGCAACGAATAGAAATGAGGTTCATACAGGAAAGGCAGGAAAGACAAGAAAAACAAGGGGGCGAGGGAACAAAAGAGAAAGATCACAGAACGATTCACCAATGATCGGGACAGTCTAACGATTTGAGCCTGTCCCGATTCAGAGCTGAACTTAAAAAGTATCACTGATTAATCCCACGCACCATCTTCCGTTGTAAATTCCATATCAACTGTTTTGTCATAATAGGTATAACCGAAAACTGTAGCATCCCCGGAATACGTGTAACCTATTTTGACTTTTTTTAGTCCAAGGGATTCAAAAGTGAACTTCTCTGGAAGTTCCATAGCGGCCAATCCCTCTTTTATGCCTTTCTTAACAAGATCAGGACGCTGATATCTTTTGATCGAATTGGCCTGCTCCTGCAACATATAACCTACCTGCTTTTTTTCCAATATAACAGTGCCAATCTGCCAAGAAGGTACCCCGATAACTGCCAAAATAACAATATATATAATATTTTTAACCATTTCATTCTCCGTTGTACGGATATTTCTCTTCTTGTGAAGAAAAATTATTCAGGATAAGAAAACGTCATATTGCCCTTACGTCGACCGATACGCACCTTCCCACCTTTACTGAGTTTGCCGAAGAGAATCTCTTCCGTCAACACATCTCCAATTTCCTTCATAATCAAACGGCGCAAGGGACGGGCACCGAAAGCCGGATCATATCCTTTCTCTGCCAAACCGCGCCTCGCAGCAACAGTCAGCGAAATGACTACATTTTTATCTGCCAGCTGCTTCTGGAGCTCAATCACCATTTTATCAACAATCCGCTCAACTGCATCCATTTCCAAGGCATGGAAGGTGATTGCACTATCAAGCCTGTTTCTAAATTCCGGGGTAAAGAGGTTTTTGAGGGCCTTCTGCTCTTTTCCTTTCGAATTGCCGGTAAAACCGATAGTCCGCTCGGTCATCTCCCGAGCACCGGCATTAGTGGTCATGATAAGAATGACATTACGAAAATCGGCACGGCGGCCACTGTTATCCGTCAAGGTAGAGTGATCCATAACCTGGAGAAGAATGGAAAAGACATCTGGATGGGCCTTTTCAATTTCATCCAATAACAGCACGGTATGCGGATGCTTGCGGATAGCGTCAGTCAATAGGCCACCCTGCTCAAAGCCGACATAGCCTGGAGGAGCACCGATAAGGCGAGCAACTGCATGTTTCTCCATATACTCGCTCATGTCAAAGCGCTCAAAATGAATGGACATTGACTGAGCCAGTTGTCTTGCCACCTCGGTTTTACCTACACCGGTCGGCCCGGCAAAGAGGAAACAACCTGTGGGGGAAAACGGATTTCCCAGGCCAGCCTTGGAGCGCTTCACCGCCCGCACCACTTCGAGTACAGCCTCATCCTGACCGAAGATGACCGTTTTGAGTTCATCTTCCAGATGGCGCAAGCCTTCCGTTTCATCGTTATTCACAGAAACCACTGGAACCCTTGCCATCTTGGAAACTATGCGTTCCACGTCCTCAACCGTCACTGTTTCTCCGGTCTTTCCAGCAAGTCGTAGGGAGGCACCCACCTCATCCATAACATCAATGGCCTTATCCGGGAGAAAACGGTCATTGATATATCGTTCAGCCAATTCAACGGTTGTTGCGATAGCCTCGGGTGAATAGGACAGCTGATGATGTTCCTCGTAACGAGACTGTAATCCTTTCAGGATCTCGCAGGTGTCCTCAACAGAGGGTTCCTCAATATCAATTTTCTGAAATCGACGGGACAAAGCTCTGTCCTTTTCAATATAATTCTTATGCTCTTCATAGGTCGTTGAGCCGATACAGCGAATTGTTCCAGCTTGTAAAGCTGGCTTCAGTAAATTTGAGGCATCCATAGACCCTCCGCTGGTGGCACCGGCCCCGACAATGGTATGCATCTCGTCGATAAAGAGAATGGCATTGTCTTTCTGCTCTACAGCCGCTACAACAGCCTTCAGCCTTTTTTCAAAATCGCCCCGATACTTGGTACCAGCAACAAGAGCGCCCATATCCAACATATAGATGGTTGTGTCACGCAGCAGGGCCGGTACCAATTTCTCTGGAGCAGGCTTTTCCTCTTTCCGGGCAATGCCGTCCTCGTAAATACGAAGAGCCAGCCCTTCGGCAATGGCGGTTTTTCCTACCCCAGGTTCACCAACCAGCAGAGGGTTGTTTTTTCGACGACGACAGAGGACCTGCATCATCCGTTCAAGTTCACGGGCACGACCGATCAATGGATCAATGTTGTCCTGTTCTGCCAATTCAGCAAAATTGACGGTAAACTGTTCCAAAACATCTTCTTTGCCCTTTTGTTGCTTATTATCTGAAGCAGGAGCCCCCGGTTTGGGTGCAGGCTTTTTCTGAAGATTTTCTGGAATATTATGAGAAATATACTCCACAACCTCCAATCTACCGACTCCTTCACTGCCGAGAAAATACACCGCGTGAGAATCCGGTTCCGCAAAGATAGAAACCAGCACGTCCCCGGTATCCACCTCTTTTTTGCCGCAGCTCTGCACATGATTGACAGCCCGCTGCAATACCCGATTAAAGGCGACCGTCTGCGAGGGTTCATCCTTACCCGCACCCAATAACGGTACACCACCGGCAAGAAACTCCTTCAGTCGCTCCCTGATTGAATTATTATCACCGCCGCATTTATTGATAATATGTGCAGCAAGATCATCATGCAAAAGTCCCCACAGCATGTGCTCAACAGTCACATACTCGTGTTTTTTTGCCTTAGCCTCTTTTATAGCCTTTATCAAGGCCAATTCTAATTCTCGACTCAACATATCAGTATTATGGCTAAAAGGTGGCGTGTAAATGCCGAAAGGTCAGTTATGCCTTTTCCAACGAACATTTCAACGGAAATTGATTTTTGCGGGCTGTCTGATGCACTTCCGACACCTTAGTCTCTCCGATTTCACGGGAATAAACACCTGCTACCCCCATCCCTTGATGGTGGACATTCAGCATGATCGTGGTCGCCTCCGAGGTGTCCTTGCTAAAAATAGTTTCCAGCACCATAACCACAAACTCCATGGTGGTATAATCATCATTATGGAGAAGTACCTTGTACAGGGGAGGTTCCTGAAAATCTTTTTTATCCTTGGTCAGTATTTCTTCCCTATGTCCTGAATCTGTTTTTCCCATCTTCTTGATTATATGCCGTTAAAATCTCAAATGTCAATCTTTCGCCATTCATTCATCAGCATACTCATGCTTATCGGAACATTATAAAACGATCCGATCTGTCCGGCGTTACTCACAAAGATTCTCCTTTCTATATTGTAATGCTCAAGAATGATTTTGCAAGCTTACTTTCTCGACTGTGGTCATCATAGAAAGAATCAAATGCTGAAGAACAGTATCCGTAGCTATCGAGGATCCCTTTAACCGCATATCCGCCATAAGAATATCACGCAACCAAGCACGAAGAATATCTGTAGAAAAAGTACCTGCTGCCTTAAATCGCATATACAAGGCAAAGGGATGGCCGGAAAGCTCCGTCTTCCAGCGTTCATTCTGCTTTAAAGCAGGCAAGCATTGCTCCTGAAAAACCTTTGCTGAGATACCGGGACGAAAATTATATTGTTCCTGTTCCAGCAAAACACGAAAGAGCAAAAGATTCCGAGTAAAATTCCGTAACGTTGCCAGAATAGCCAAGGCATGGAGCCCATTCCCCTGAAGGCGTGAGGCGATAAGTAGGGCTTGGTCTACCTTTTTATCACTGATCGCCTGGGTCAGCTCAAAGACTGCTTCCTGTCGAGTACGCCCCACCATGCAATTAAGATCCTCCTCGGTAATCTGCTGAGCCGCCCCTACAGACAAGGCCAATTTTTCGGTTTCCATCACTGCGGCAACGGGGTGGAATCCAACTCGTTCGAGTAACTGCTCCATAACGCCCGCAGTCATCCTTTTGTTCATCTTCCGCAGCACAGTACTTACCTGTTCACGGAGCACAACCTGCTGCTCCTTCTTGGCCTGCGCACTTGCTCCGGTATCCACATGGAGATCGATAACCGCATATTTTTCCTTAAAAAATTTATACAGTTTTTTACGTTTATCCACCTCTTCAGCCAGCAGCATCAGGATGTTATTCTGCGGTATCCCGCCATCAAGGGCTGCCAAGATCATTTCTCCGGCATTCTCTCCGGCACTTCGGGTGGATTGAGCAGAACCGGATCCTGTTCCCGATTGCTCGGAATATTTTATGAACAATGCTCCTGTCCAGTTCAAATTCCCATCAGGCTTGGCAAAACCGAAACATTTTTTCCATTGGGCAGCACTTAGACCACCAGGGTCATTTTCCGGTTCCCTGCTCTCCAAGCCCCCGGCCTCCATCATTGCCTGGAGATATTTAAAGGCCTTGTCCGGTTTATTGCCTTCATGAGCCTGTGCTGCCCGATTCCAGATAGCCTTTGCTATATTTTTAGAATGAAACAATCTGGTGTTATTGACCCTAAACACTTGCTTGCCGCCCAGCAGGCTAAAGCTGCGGAGTTTCGAGAGAGTAAGATTACTTTCCTCTGCATCTCCGTCAATACTATGTACTGTCCCGCCCTCAGCACAAAGGAGCTTTGCTACCTGATCTGCTGTCTGTTGACAGAGATAGCGTTCTCCAACAAACAAATACGCGGGAAAAAAATCCCCTTTTTTGATCTCCTGAAACAGAGTGTCGAGCTTATTTCTTTCGTAAACAGGCATGGCAATAAAAGCAAGTAACGTCAATTAAAAAAACAGAATATATATTCAGCAGAAAAGAAGCTGAGTGCAAGATATCCAGCGTCTTCCTTCTGACAACGACACGAGGCAGGATACATCTCAAAAATTTCGAGCTGGACATAACTGTAGAACAATTCTTGCTTATATCCTATCCTGATCAATAGAACAAAAAATTTCTTCTGGGAAATTCCTTTGTTGTCGAGTATTATAAATCATTTTTCGTATTTAAAAAAATATTTTCATTACCGCTGAATAACCTCGCTGAAGCTTTATAAAAAAATAATTTCCGTGCATACCGTCAATACGCCTGCACGAATGTTGAAGGAACAACTGCCGTCCGAAGAATAACGGTCCTTGGTAAGTCACACAATATGTATACAGACATTGTAGTAAACGCCACACCTTATGAAAACCGTATAGCGGTGGTGGAACGCGGCAACCTGCTCGAGTTCCATCTTGAACGCCCGACGGAAAAAGGTTGGTGGGCAATATATACCAAGGCAAAGTTGTTCGGGTACTGCCAGGCATGCAGGCGGCATTTATCGATATAGGTCTTGATCGCACCGGTTTTCTCTATGTTGACGACATTGACACCTCAATGTCAATGGCACAAATTTCACTGCCAGAACCCGTCCGTCCTGTTGTTGAAAAAAATGCCCCAACGAACCTGGCTATTGAGAATCTGGTTAAAGAGGGGCAGACTATTTTAGTGCAGATCGCAAAGGAACCCATTGGCTCCAAGGGTGCTCGCCTGACCTGCCATATCACCCTGCCCTGCCGCAACCTGGTTTTCATGCCCTTAACCGATCATATTGGGATCTCCCGCAAGATAGAGGATGAGGGTATCCGGGAAGAATTACGACAAAAGATTGAGCAGCTACGCCCAGAGGGTACCGGTTTTATTGTTCGCACTGTTGCCGAGAACGTCACTACAGCCGAAATTGAAGCAGATATGGAATTCCTCCTGCTGCTGTGGGATGATATCCGATCCAATGCACAGCGGGCAACAGCTCCCTGCCTGATTTATCAAGATCTGGACCTTGTTCTGAGAGCAGTACGGGATCTCTTCACGGACAGCGTCAACGAACTCGTTGTCGATTCCAAGAGCATGCATGAACGGCTTCTCAACTTCGTGGTTACCTTTGCCCCGAAATTAAAAAACAGAATTGTCTATTATGACAGTGAAGTGCCGATTTTTGATGCCTACGGCATTGAAGTCGATGTTGCCCGCGCGATTGACAAAAAAGTCTGGTTGCGTTCCGGCGGATACCTTATTATTGAAACCACAGAAGCCTTAACCGTGGTGGATGTGAATACCGGGCGTTATGTTGGAAAAAACAATCTCAACGAAACTATTTACAAAACCAACATGGAGGCGGTAGAGGAAATTTCCTACCAGCTAAGACTTCGTAATATCGGAGGAATCATCATTATAGATTTCATCGACATGGAAATAGAGCAGCATAGGGAAGAGCTCTATAATGCCTTTCAACAGGCCATACGCAAGGATAAAAACCGCGTCAACATCCTCAAAGTCTCGGAGTTCGGCCTGGTCCAGATGACCAGGAAACGTTCCAGTGAGAGCCTGTCCCAACTCATGTGCGAACCCTGCTTTTATTGCGGCGGGGAAGGCATCGTCAAGTCACGGCAAACTATCTGTTATGAAATATTTCGCAAAATCTATCGGGATAACCGTAAGGCCGATGGGAAAAGTATAACCATCAAGGTGCATCCGCATATTGCCAATACGCTGGCTCAGGATGAAGCGCATCATCTCCGACATCTCGAAAAAACCACAGGAAAAGAGATTACCGTGTCCCCGGCATATAATCTTCATGTCCAACGATACGAGGTCGTCTGGGACAAATAACCTTCTCAAAGAAAAACATAAATAACAAAAACTTCAATCATCCTAAAGGTTACCATGAGCTCGAAAAACAGACGCAGACTAGGTACCTCCTCTCGTTCAACAAACAAAAAATGGCTGGGACGCAACTTCCTCATAGTTCTCATCCTACTTTTTGTTCTTGCCGGTGCTGCAGCCGGGTTTATCCTTTTTGAGACGGAAAAACCACAGGTCACGCTGAACAAAGACTTCCTTTTCCTGGGAAGCCCACAGGAAGTACAGCTTCAAGCAACTGACCGTAAAAGCGGCATTCAGCAAATGTCCATTATCCTTCAGCAAAACGGAAAGGAATTTCAGCTGTTTAAAAAAAGCTTTCTCCGCCAAGCTTGGCTCTCAAAGGCTGGGCACGGAGAGGTACTGGAAACCCTTACTCTGGATGTTCAGCAGGCAGGTGCAAAAGAAGGTGAAGCAAAGCTTATAGTTTCTGCCCATGACTTTTCTCTTAATGAAGGGCTGCAAGGAAACGTAACAACCCATGTCTTTCCCGTGACTATTGACACCAAGGCACCACGAGTTCATATTGAACACGCACAACAATATATTACTCCGGGTGGAAGCGGCATTATGGTCTACAGTATCTCTGAACCCTCAAAGCGGCACGGGGTCATGCTTGATGATACCTTTTTTCAAGGATACCCCCTGTTGGGCGACAACAAAAGATTTATCGCCTATATCGCTCTCCCTTGGAACAGCGATAAGCCGGAGCAAATGCGAATTATTGCAGAAGATCAGGCTGGCAATGAGGGGAGCAGCACCTTTTCTATACGATTCAAATCAGTCAAGGACAAGAAAGATCGAATTAATATCTCAGATGGCTTTCTCAATAAAAAAATTCCCGAGTTTCAAGAGAGCTACCCGGAACTGACTGGAACAAAAATGGAAAAATACCTCTTTGTTAACAAAACCATTCGTGTTCGTAATGCGGAAAAGATTGCTGCTCTCAGCAGCAACACGACAAGTGAACAGCTATGGCAGGATCGATTTCTCCGTATGCCAGGAGCTGGCAAGGCCGGATTTGCTGATCAACGAACCTATTATTACAAGGGAGAGCCGATTGATCATCAAACCCATCTGGGGATGGATATTGCCTCAACAGCCCGGGTTACTATAGAGGCGGCAAATCGGGGCAAAGTTATTTTTGCCGACTATCTTGGAATTTACGGAAACATGGTCATGCTTGATCACGGTCAAGGCCTGACCAGCCTGTATTCTCACCTCAGCCGCATTGCTGTTACGCCGGGACAAATGGTGAAAAAAGGAGAGGTCATCGGCAACTCCGGCACCACCGGGATGGCCGGAGGAGACCACCTTCATTTTTCCATGCTGGTGCATGGCATCTTTGTCACCCCGGTTGAATGGTGGGACCAACATTGGATTGACGTCAATATTAATAATGTTATTCAATAAAGCACTCCGCCCGATCAAAAAATATGCAGCGCAAAGGCATTCCACTCCTCCTGTATAGTTATCTGGCAACTGAACTTCTTGCTCCGTTCTTTGCCAGTTTTCTTATTCTGTACGGGGTCTTTTTTCTGATCAGACTCATTCCGCTGCTGGAAGTCGTTCTTGAACTCGGGATAAATCTTCCTGACTTCATTCGTCTTTTTTCCTATATCTTCCCCCACATGCTGCTCTATGTTATTCCTATGGCCAGCATGGCTGGGTTATTATCGGTTTTACTCGCTTAACCAACGAACGGGAAATTCTTGCTCTCAAAGCTTGCGGCATCAGCTTGCGACAAATGCTCCCTCCAGTTATCATTGTCTCAACATTCATCGCAGCCCTGACAGGTTATTTCTCGGTCCGCCTGATCCCTGCCGGTGAGATTGCTATGCATCAACTCATGTTTCAGCTGGCTAAGGAGAAAATAGACAGCGGAATTAAGGAGAAAAAGTTTACCGAGGCCCTTGGTGATCTGGTCGTTTATGTCGATGATATTGATGAACAGGAACACTGGAACGGGGTCTATGTCTCGGATATGCGTGGTCGAGAGCAGCCGATTATCATAATGGCGAAAAAAGGCCGTATGAAGGCAAATATCAAAACCATGTCTGTAACAATTATTTTAGATAATGGAACGCTACATAATACCGACGGACTGGATAGCCAGATTGTTCGCTTCAAGCGATATCAGCTTCATATCCCGCTCAAACCACCCACCCGCATTGACGGAGATGATGTCACCCAGCTGAGTCGAGGCAGCATGTCCCAGGAACAACTGCTGGCAGCTGCCCAGGAGTACGGTGTTGATAGCCACGCAGGTATCACTTATCTGACAGAATACCATCATCGCCTTGCCCTCCCGGTAGGCTGTTTAATCCTCAGCCTCTTAGGATTACCTCTGGGCCTTCAGGCCGGACCAGGGAGAAAAGCGGTCGGCATCCCCCTTGGATTGGGGTTCTTTGTCCTCTATTATATCGTTTTCACTCTATTCAGGGTAATGGCAGAGGACATGGCTCTCCCCCTTCTTGCAGGCATGTGGTTGCCCAATATTATCTTTGCGGTCATAACTGGAATTATTTTTTGGAGAGTTGAGCAGGAACGACCAATCTTTTCTGAACACCTGACCCGCTGGCTTGAACCCGTTATTGACGTTCTTTTCCTTACCCCGCTTAAACGGCTTTCGCATCTGTTCAGCACGTTACTGAGCAAAAGGCAAGGCGGCAACAGCAAGGAGAAGAAAAAAGAAGAGCCAACTTGGGAAGGAATGCTTGTCCACGCAGACACAAAAGAGCGAATATTTCATTTACCAGGCTGCGAAGAATATCATGGTGAGAACTGTACGCTTCAGTTCAACAGTACCCTTGTCGCCTACGAAGCCGGATTTACCCCCTGTCCGTACTGCGAGACACAGGCTGAAAAATACGATTCTAACAAATGACCAAGATACGCCTGCAATACGCACTGAAAATCTCAGTCACCGCTCTCCTGCTTTTTCTCATCTTTTACAGTATTCATCCTCAAGAGGTGCTTGAGGCAGTGACAGCAATTTCTCCAGGGCATCTCTTGCTGGCCCTGTTTGCTCAATTGGCCTGTCTCACTGTCGCCGCATATCGATGGCAGCTGATCGTCAATCGACTGGGCTTCAAAGCCCCTTTCGCCTTTTACCTGGGCAGTTATTTTAAGGGAGCCTTTTTCAACCAAGGGCTTCCCACCAGTATCGGGGGTGATGGGGTACGCGTCTATGACTGCGCAAAAATGATTGGCTCTGCCGAGGATGCCTTTTTCGGGGTATTTATTGATCGTGTTATAGGGTTAGCAGGACTTCTGCTGCTTAACATCGCTGCCCTACTTCTGAACCGCACCCTCTTGCCGACGCACATCTATTATCCCCTTTTACTCATTCTCATTGCCTTAGCAACCGGCCTGCTTCTCCTTTTTTTCCTGCGTAAATTTTCTTTTTTTACTGTTGGCAGGTACCTCGGTTTTCTTGGTCGGCTCTCTGAACGCTATTTTCAAGTCTACTCATCGCTCCCCGCTCTCACCAGCCAGCTTGGCCTTTCCATTCTGATCCACCTGCTCTCTATGAGTACCTTTTTCCTCCTTGGTCAAGGTGTAGGACTTAACTTCCCTGCTCAGGTCTATCTGGTCATGGTTCCACCGGTCATTTTGCTGACTCTACTCCCCATATCACTGGCTGGCTGGGGAGTACGCGAAGGCGCAATGGTCGCCTTTTTTCTCCTCATCGGTGCTGAAAAATCTCGGGTACTGACCTTTTCCCTGCTGTACGGTTTTGTGTCAGTTATTGCTTCGCTTCCTGGGTTTATCATATTCCTTCGGCGAAAAAAGACGCCGTAGATAAAAAACTCATTTGTTGGAATGGTTGCAATGATCAGTAGGTCCGCCCTTATATACCCCTAATGCCAAACCCAAAAGATTTCCTAAGAGATAAAGCAACCCGCCTGCCCATAAGATATCACTGACAAAATGTCCCCCCTGAAGAATTCTGGCTATTCCAACCAAGGTTCCGAAAAGCAGCCCACTTATTAAAAAGGCCTCAGCATAACGCGGTTTCTTATCTCGAAAGATAAACCAAGGGGCCATAAGGAAGAAGGCGATTGCAGCATGACCGGAGGGGAAAGAGCTGTTGCTGCCACCCGTGCCTGGCTGCCAACATTGGGTAAATTCATACGTACCTCCAAATTCAACAATCTGACGTGGCCGAGGCCGACCGAGATGTCCCTTGAGCACGACATTGATGACTAAACCTGGACCAAGAGCGAGCAGGAGAAGGATAAATAGAGCCTTTTTGCGCCAAGAGGAAAGCTGCGTTTTAAAAAAACCGATCAAAAGAATAAGCAAGGCAGAAACACCAAGGAGCACGGCAGGAACCGGTGCAAACTTATACAGCATATTCCAGGGAAAGAGATTACCCACAGGCCATGCCCTGTTGCATTCAGGAAGAGCTGCGGCGATAATATGATCACGCGGGACAAGGGAAGTCATAAACCGATCAGCGTCAGTGATCCAAAGAATACCGCTGATCAACAGGAGTGCAAGACTGACAACTGCCGGTTCGATAAAGTTTTTTTTATGCATAATACAACTTGAAAGGGCAACAACAGCTTCACAGCTCCAACTTTGAAAAAGTTGTTTGGGCCCTCTTTGAGGAAGTCACGAAATGAAATAGCTCAGTTTTCTGAACCGATATAGCTTTTTTTATTTACAGACACAAAACAATAATACTATATTGGATCCTTGAATGCTAGAGGTTGCGTATTGATTCTTATGCGTCCTGACTTCTTGACAGCATTTCTTAGCGAAACATACGGGCGGGTAGCTCAGCTGGATAGAGTGTCGGCCTCCGAAGCCGAAGGTCGCGGGTTCGAATCCCGCCTCGCCCACCAAGTAAAACAGTAAGTTAGAGAACGTTCTAAAGTTTGTCATTTTTCATTCCACACCGTATTTCCCACACTTTGTCTTGTTTTCGTTTTTTTGTGGGGAACAATGCTCCGTCATAAATCCAACCGCAAAACACGGAAATTTTTCCGGGAGAACAGCAGCCGTAAAGAAAACTACCTGTCATTATGTGAAAGGATGACCTTCAGGCAGGACGCTTACCACTCATCAGTTTTAAAGCGCACTGCTAGGTGAGCCAAGACCTTAAAAGAGCATAACCGGGTCTGTGTATAAATTTCAGAAGCGGCGGAAGAACAGGTAGTGTAGTAGAGACAGGGCAGGGGGGTCAGACAACCTTTCCTTCTTTTACATATTCACGCAAGATGGCCGCTTCCAGTTGCTTTCCACTCAGTGTATTGTATTTTTCTGACAAAAATTCCAGGGCGCAGTAATGGGTCACGTTGAGGATACCTGCTCCTGTGAGTTCAAAGCGAGTTGCGATTTGGCCCCAGTCAATATCGTCGGCAAGCCTGATCTGCGGGGGAAAGGTCTTTTGCCAGAGGAGAAGACGTTCTTCCGGGCGGGGCAGAGGGAAATGGATGATAGTCTGAAAACGGCGGATAAAGGCATCGTCAATATTGCTTCGCTGATTGGTGGCCAAGATGACCAGCCCGTTGTAACCCTCAATTCGCTGGAGTAGGTAGGCAACCTCCTGATTGGCATATTTATCATGGGCATCACGGATGTCGGTTCGTTTGCCGAACAAAGCGTCTGCCTCATCAAAGAAGAGTATCCAGTTTTTGTGCTCTGCCTTGTCAAAGAGTCGGGAGAGGTTCTTCTCGGTCTCGCCGATGTACTTGGACACCACTCTGGAAAGATCAATGCGGAACACCTCCTTGCCGGTCTGCTTGCCCAGTAGGGTGGCGGTCAAGGTCTTGCCGGTGCCGGGCGGGCCGTAGAACAAGGCGCGAAAGCCGGGCTTGATCTTCTTCCCCATCCCCCAATCGTTCATCAGGGTTGCGTTGTGGCTGATCCAGGTCTCAATCTCGCGGATCTGGCGCAGGGTCTTGGGATTCAGTACCAGATCTTCCCATTCCATCTTGGTTTCAATGTATTCTGCCGGGAAGTCTATACTGAAGCGCGGCCTGCTGACAACACCGGTTGTGAGCAGTTCCACCATTTCCGAATCAAGAATCAGCCGACCGCTCATTGCAGGCTCGCCCTCACGCACAGCCTCAAGTCCGAGGATATGGTGTTGAGCAAACCAGTGTTCAGGACTGAAGAGTTGTTGCACTTCGAGGCGTTTTTCCAGGTTATCACCGGCAAGGATGAACAAGGCTGTTTCACCGGTGGGCAGAATACCGCGATGATGAGTCGCCTTTACTCCGCCAAATTCCGGGAAGTCTCCGCCTTCAGGCAGATGTTCGGCAATGATTTGGCTGAAGAAGTTCGGATGCAGGTGCGGAGCAAGGGTCAGCAGTAGCAGGGTGAATTCTGCAAAATCGGGATCGTAATGTTCAAGAAATGCGGAGAGGCTTGATGGTTCGCTGGATAAATTGAGCGGGCTGACCTCAAAGGTCTCGCTTTGGCCGAGGTGCATGCGCAGGCGACCGCTGATGACCTCTTTTAGCCAGTTAAGGGCGAGTTGGAGGTTAGCTGCATTTGTAGTCATAGACGCTCTTTCCTCATGGTATACTCGGTACAGGAAGAAATTGAGCTTTTCAGCTTTGGTGCCCACCGTTAAAACAGTGGGCTATTTTCGATCAGCCCCTCCGGGGCGGCGGGGAAAAGCGTCCCGAAGGGACTGCCAATAATAGCCCGGTCTTTCAAAACCGGGATTGGAAGCTACATTTTATTCCAGACAGTATAAATAAAAAATCATTCTTGGTACAGCTATTTACCAAGCTGGCTCACTATTTTTTTTCGCGTGGCCTTGAGCCGTTCCGTGACATTCTCCTGAATATTTTCTGCGATTTTTTCATCCAGAAAATCAAGGGCACGTTGATATTCGAGATAGCGGAAGTCCTTCTTCTGTTCCGGTTCGACAGGATATTTCTGTTCTACCTCAGTCACTGGAATATCCCGATACACGGCTACCTTGACAGGATAGACAGCAGCAGCGTCGGAATCACCGTGATCCTGCCATTGCCACCACTCCATGCCTATAACCTCTCGGGCAATAATCTGGGGGCCAAAATCGTTATAGTCCAGCAGGACAACCTCCTGCTGCGAATGCACGGAGCAGGAGGTCAGCAGAGCAAAGAGAAGGAGAGCAACGAATCGTGACATGATGTCCTTTATTTGATTTTTGCCGATGGTGCAATGTGTCCAGCTTGTTCAGATGGGATAATGAGGGCACCACTCAGCCACGGAAATCTCCGTATTGGAGTGGCCTCGTATAACCCGTCTCCTACGGAATTCCAATGTACTTCGTAGACCTTTCCTTTAGCGAACAACCAGGTATGCATACCGCCCCGCGATATACCGAAACCGAATTCGACCTGTTCCAGGCTGGCAATATCTGCTTCATTATGCTGGGTGACCGGTTTATTTTGATTCAGTAATTGGAAGCTCTCGTGCTCCTCCGATGTGACGCAGTAGTCCTGAACAGCGTATTCCAGTGGGATATCATAATAGGTATGTCGTTTGCGAGCAACAATACTTGAGTATGTATGCTCTTCAGATCTCCTGACAGTATCGGCAGTGGCATCGCGGGGATGCGCTGAATCCGGGTTGAGATAGATAGCCTTCCAGTCGTGTTTTTTGACCAGATATTTTGCCAGCCTTGTGCCGTGAGCCCCAAGCTGCCAAACCCGACCTGCATATTTATCGTCGCCCTGCTCCCGAAAGGCGTGGCTGAGTACATTCAGGACATAGGTGATGCAGTCTGTTGACGTGTACTCCTTATATTTCTCCGGTTCAGCCTTTTTGAGTTGGCTTCCTACTTCGTGGTCATGATGGTGAAACAGGTCCATCATTTTTTCAAGGGCATAATCTGTGAATATTTTTGTTCCCTGTACCTGTTCCTGTTGGCTCATTTCTTCCTCCTTTCTTTTTTAGTGCATGTACTGCCCCTTCCTCTTTGTTGTTTCTTTTTAGAGTGTATCTATTTTTCTCCGTACATCCCCTTAATGATCCTCCGCAGTTAAACGGTATCTGTTTTGGAAAGACGGTCATTTTTTTGCCGCAGGCGGCTTTTGCTGATTGTCCGTATCTGATCAATGGTAATTTCAGCCTCTCTACCTGCACAGATAATCTGGATACGACTTCTCCAAGTCGGATGAAGTGTTGAGGTCAGCGGAGATAAAAAATAAATCTGTTCCCTTTTTCCCCAAGTTGGTAGCCTATTTATCGTTATCCAGTTTCGGCAATGGAATTGGACCGAGTCTAAAGTTTCCAATTACAGTCCCGTCTTTTTTCCATTCTTTATTCTCATGCTTGTAGCGACCCCATGTAAAATTGATGGATTTTGCAAAGTATGATGCTTTGACATTTCTATGCCTTGAATCTTCCCAGACCTTTTCACTGTCATCACGGTAGTTAACTTCAGCTTTATACCAAACTTGAGCAAGCTTGTCTTTTTCGTTGGGTTTATTTCCAATCAATTTTTTCAATTGATTTTCAATAGTATGTAAATGATCACTATTATTTTGCTTTGAACCAGGCACCAAATTCCTTGTATAATCACCTCCACCGCCGAAATTTTTATTAATAAGATGAAGCCTGACATAATATGGAGTTTTACTGGTAAGTCCTTCATCGACGATAGCTTTCCATCCAACTGGTTCAGCTGTAGGGATAGTACCCATCTTCCTCTTCGCGGTTAACGGTGCAGCTTCGATCTTATTTGCTTTTCCCGTGCCGCTGTCTGGTTTTATTATAGTATCTTGTAAATCGTCATACTTTACTTGACCAAATACAGTCTTACCAAACAATTTTGCAAGACCTCTCATTGCCTTACGCATAATAGCATGTTGCTGACTGATAATTTTATCTTGTACTGCTTTGTTACCAGGTGTAGTATTGATTCCGAGTTTTTTGTTTTTCACGATTAATTGTTTTACTGCGTCATAAATTGTCGTTTTGTATTGTTCGGCTTGATTTATCTGGTCATTGCTCGCCTTATTTTGCTTCATTATTTCAATAGCTTTTTCAGCATCCATGGGCGAGCTTGCAACCATAAGCTTCGGCGCGTTTTTATTTCCATCAAGATAGATATGATGCTTTTCCCGGTTAGTGGAGGGAATGGTTTTTTTTGCCTTCCACCATTGAATCGCTGCCAATCCCTTTTTCTTGAGTAAATTAGCTCCTTTTTTCAACATCTTCCCAAGCCACCCAACAATCTTATCCATCCCCTTATCAATCGGCTTACGAATCTTCTGAATAATGTCGACGATTTTTCGAGGAATATTGTCCAGCCCAGCAAAATTAGCCAAAAATGCAAGAACCACATTCAAAGTCTTGGCCATGGTTTGTTCAACCCGCATGGCAGCATTTTTCACCCGGCCAGAGGCAATGGCGGAGATGGAGTTGATGAATGAGCCAACCACAGAGGCCATTTGCCCGGCTCTCTCAATAAAGAAGGTAATAGTGTTATAAATGGAGATGATGGATTGAATAACCGCTCCAGCAGGGTTTAACATCGTCCCCAATTTCGTTACAGCAGCTTGGACTACCTTAGTGGTCACCATCTCAGTAACTTGACTGATCAGCTGATCTTTGAGTTCAGACAGCTCAGACTTAATCTGTTCCCATGCGGCAACCGGGCCGTCTTTTACCAACGTAACCAAAACACCGGCGGTTTTCTCCAAGCCCGTAAGGATCGGATCAGGGATGATTTTCACCAATTTCTGGCGAATATTTTGCCACGTCAGCCCCAGAACCGACAGCACCAACTTGATGATTTCCATCAGGCTGAAGGATTTGGGAATATATACTCCGGCCTTGCCCAAGGGGCCTGTTATCCACTTAATCAGGGCGGTTTTCAGATGCTTGAGAATATTCCCGGCAAACATCTGGAAGCCCAGTTTTCCGGCACGTACCAAATTACCGGCAAAGCCAATGGGATTTTTCAGGATAGTAACAAAGGCCCCTTTAGCTTTTTTGAGGTAAGGCATCACACTCGGCGCAACCACGGAAAAGAGAATTTCCAGCAAACTGACGACCTGCTTCAAACCCCAGCTTATGAATTCCCCGGCGATACCGGCAAAGGTTCCCACAACTTTTTTGAAGGCCCCGGCTATGGTCAGGATGTCCTGCGGGGTCAAGGCATCCAAAGTGGCAGTAATGCGACCGGGGATGGAGTGGGCAAAAGCTAAAAGGCCGACCCAAGTCTTTTGGAACCAGGCCCAGGCACGGGGTACGGCATTGGCCTTTTTCAAATTCTTCCAAAGGTCTTCCCGTCCGATGAGCTTCATAAAGCCACCGATCAGAGTCTCGGCATTGCGCGGCACCGGTTTGTTGGTAATAGGATCTTCACCGAGCAGAGCACAGAGGAGGTCATAGCCCTTTGTCCCTTTGGCTAAGGCAGCAAGGGGTTTCAGGATAGCGTCTTTGACCAATTGCATAATCCCACGGGCAATTCCGACTGCGAAGGATTTAATGCGTCGTATGGGGGTGGTAAAAATACTCTTGGCACGTTCCCACAAGCTACCAAAACCGAAGAGATTACCTGGACGAATAAATTCTTTCAGTGCATCAACAATACCGCTGCCGAGATCTCCTAATGTCGTAAGCTGCTGCTCTACCCATTCTCCGGCTCTGGTGAAGACACCATGATTATCAAGAGCCTGGGTTATCAGGTTACCACCGGGAATTAGTTCGATCATTCCCCGAAGAATATTGGCGGCGTTGCGATCAACTGATTGATTGTTTATGGGATTAAAACCCATGATGATCGTCAATAAACGAAAGCCGGGGATAAGATAGGCTCTTTCTGCGAAAAAATTTCGAAGTGAATCAAGGGGATTCAGAGAAATGCCAAAAAGACGCTGAACGGGAGGAGTTGTAACTGTGGTCGTTACCTGCGGGCTGCGCTGCACCGAATGCCCCTGCTGGATAGTATGGGTCAACTCATGCGCCAGCAGCTGTTTGCCTTCGCTGGTCCCCGGCTGATACTGATCGCGGGAAAAAAAGATGTGATTCTGGTGGGTGAAGGCCCGTGCGCTCAACTGATTGCTCAAACCTGCGGATTCTGCATCGTTGTGAACACGAACGTTGCTGAAATCGGCATTAAAGCGCGGCTCCATAAAACTGCGTACATCGCTGGAAAGCGGTTGCCCGCCGGTGGTTTTGCTGCGGATTGCTGACTGCACATTGGAAGAAACAGCAGGGATGCCGTTGCCCTTGCGTTGGATTTTTTCTTCTTCAGCCGGAGCCGTTTGGAGCTTCTCCTCCGGCATCGCCATTTTTTGTATTTTTTCTTCTGGCTGTGCTGCCCGCTGAAGCTTCTCCTTTTCTTCTTTTTTTTGCAGCTTGTCATCTGCCTGCCGCTGGAGCTTTTCTTTCTCAGCAGTAGCTTTCTGAATTTTCTCTTCTTCCTTCTTTTGCAGCTTCTCTTCAGGCTGTTCAGCCTTCTGGAATTCTTCTTTTTCCTGCTTCTGAACCTGCTCTTCGGGCAGCGCTACTTTTTGAACCTGTTCTTCAGCCGGTTCCGCCTTCTGAATTTCTTCTTCGTTTTTCTTCTGTAGCTGCTCTTCTTCCTTCCTCTGTACCTTCTCCTCCGGCATCGCCGTTTTTTGTATTTTTTCTTCAGGCTGATCCGCCTTTTGGACTTTCTCTCGTTCCTGCTTCTGCACCTGCTCTTCAGGAAGCGCAGCCTTCTGAACCTCTTCGTCGTCTTTTTTCTGTATCTTCTCTTCAGGTTGCTCAGCCTTCTGAATCTTTTCCTCCGGTGCGGGTGCTGACGGGGTAGGCATCCGCATCACCTTGCCCGCCATTTTATCCGCTTCCTGCTCGAACTTGTCCCCAGGCTTGTTCACCGCCATCTTGGCCTGGACAGAGGGAGCCGCCGCCCGATTCACCGGTGCAAAAAAATCTCCGCCGCCTGCCTTGGCAAAAAAAGGCTGGTTCGCAACCTGAGTGGCCGTTCTGGAAGTCGTCGAGGATTTTTTCGCGTTGGCTGCTTTCATGGCTCGCTCAGTGCTCCATCATTTGTCCATTTGAACCTATACCCATTCCACCCATAACATTCGTTCCATCCAAGGAAGCCTGATCATCGAAATGCCCCAGGGTAATTGCTCCAGCATAATATCCCAGGTCTGCGGTTCGACTTGCAGGAGCAGATCCTCGCCGCGCAGAGATATCTTACCGGAGCGGGAGAGAAAGGTGCCCCGCAGACCGTCAGGAGTGGTGTTGCGCAGGGCCTGCCAATGATCGACAACTGCCTTAAGTAGAGCATCCGCCTCGTCCTGCTCCTCATCAGTCAGGTCAACATCCGCCTCGACCGGCATGTCCAAGGGAATATTACAAAGAACTTTGGGCAGCATCAGCTCATATTCCGGGGCGACGGGTTGACCGGTGGTGAGAAAATGCAGCACACAGAGGGCACGTTCCGGTCGGAGGAGCTGCTCTTCTCCGGCAATGCCTAGAGCACCGAAGAACTGAGGCAGAAAAGGATGGAGCAGCACCAGCCCGGCATTATTGATGTAGATACCCTCCGCAATGGCATCAGCCAGATCCTGCCCTGTGGGCATCTGCGTGGAAGAAACGACAGGAGAGGACGAGAAAGCCTCGGCTGATTGTTCCTCCTGCATTGTATCTCCCCTTTTCCGCATAACCGAGGCATTGTCTGTACCAGAGGGAGGCCTCCTTATTTTCCCTTCCTCCGCAGCAGGATCTTCCTCCCTTGCAGCCGGATATCTGGAAGACGGAGGAGAAGCGGACCGCTGCACAGCTTCACCGGATCCTTCCTGATCAACTCCACTGTCCGGC
>MTKO01000105.1 GCA_004028505.1 Candidatus Electrothrix aarhusensis | reverse complement strand
AAAAAGGGTGACAGTTGCAACGCCCCACCCTATGAAGAGGGTATTGAGACGAAAGCGTAAATAGCAAAACAGTGTTTCATCAGGTTGCAACGCCCCACCCTATGAAGAGGGTATTGAGACTTCGTCGGCAGGGGCACCATATGCGGCGGCGTGGAGTTGCAACACCCCACCCTATGAAGAGGGTATTGAGACTTGGTCATCTCGGATCTCGCATCTTTAAACAAGTCGTTGCAACGCCCCACCCTATGAAGAGGGTATTGAGACAATAATTCCCTGCTCACATCGGCAAGCTTTAACTGTTGCAACGCCCCACCCTATGAAGAGGGTATTAAGACGCATAACTGTGGGTGTGTCCTTGACAAAAAGAAGTTGCAACGCCCCACCCTATGAAGAGGGTATTAAGACGTAAGGGCGACCGGCTGGTCGCCCTTCTTCGTTTGTACCGCTGAAAACCCCCTCCCCAGTTACCCACCCGACACATCAACATCCAATCACAAAGCAAAAAAAAGAGGCATGACACACCCAAGGGTGCATCATACCTCATAATAAGCGATTTCCTGTTGCCCCTGTAATCAGGGCACCACCGCGAGACTATTTCTTCGGAGCACGAGCCATAGCAATGGTACCGGTCCGAATAACCTCTTTAATACCGATGGGACGAAGCAGGTCAATCACGGCCCTGATCTTGGATTCCGGTCCCGTAATCTCAACTGCATAGGAAGTCGGGCTCACATCCACGACCTTGCCCCGGAAGATATCAATCACCCGCAGTACCTCGGCCCTGGTTTGCGCCTCAGCCTTCACTCTGATAAGCACCATTTCGCGCTCAACATATTCCCCTTCGCTGATGTCCGATACCTTGATAACGTCAATCAGCTTATGGAGTTGTTTGGTGATCTGCTCAATAACAGCTTCATTGCCACGGGTCACCAAGGTCAGGCAGGAGACTTTGGGGTCAAAGGTCTCGGCCACGCAAAGGCTCTCAATATTAAAACCCCGACCGCTGAAAAGGCCTGTGACTCGGGAAAGCGCACCGGGTTTATTCTGGAGTAAAACGGAAAGAGTATGTTTCATTGGTTTAATCCTGTTCGAAATTTTCCGGAGCCTAGAGATCCGAATGTAATATCCGACCCTCTAGGTTCCTGAAAGAAAGCAGTTAGTTTGATATCAGACAAGCAGCATTTCCGTCGTGGCACCGCCAGCCGGAACCATAGGGAAAACACACTCTTCACGCTTAATGGCAAAATCCATAACCACAACCCTGTCCTTAATCGCCAGGGCCTCTTTAATGACCGGTTCAACCTCGCTCTTGGTTTTGGCACGCAGGCCAGCTGCACCGTAGGCCTTTGCCAGCTCAACAAAATCAGGAGTGACCTCCATAACGGTTCCGGCATAGCGCTTATCATAAAACAGCTCCTGCCACTGACGGACCATACCAAGATAGTTATTATTGAGAATGGCAACCTTGACCGGTGTGTTGTACTGCTTGGCCGTGGCCAGCTCCTGGATATTCATCTGAATGGAGCCGTCCCCTGCAATATCAATAACCGTGGCATCCGGGAAAGCCATTTGGGCACCAATGGCCGCAGGTAAACCAAAGCCCATGGTACCGAGTCCACCGGAGCTGAGCCAATGGCGCGGCTTGTTGAACCTATAGAACTGCGCAGCCCACATCTGATTCTGTCCTACTTCAGTGGAGATGATAGCGTCTCCACCGGTTAGGCGATCAATGGTCTCAATAACGAACTGGGGCTTGATGATCTCGCCTTCATCAATATAGGCCAGTGGATGCTTTTCATTCCATTCATTGACCTGATTACGCCACGGCTGATACTGCTCTGCAAGGGCATTAATGTCAAATCCCTTCTGGCTGTTAAACCAGGCGTTCATTGCGGTGAGCGCGTGCTTACAATCTGCAACAATGGGGATATCAACCACAACATTCTTTGAAATAGAAGTCGGATCAATATCAATATGGATCACCTTGGCATCAGGGGCAAATTTATCCAGACGACCGGTAATACGATCATCAAAGCGGGCACCCACTGCGATCAGCAGATCGCTCTTGGCCACCATCATATTGGCAGCATAGGAGCCATGCATTCCCAACATGCCCATAGACAGAGGATTAGTTCCCGGAAAGGCTCCCAGACCCATCAGAGTCATGGTCACCGGAATTTGGGTTTTTTCGGCAAGCTCGGTCAGTTCTTCGTTTGAATTGGAAAGAATAACACCGCCACCCACGTACAGAACCGGACGCTTTGCCTCGACAATAGCCTGACAGGCCTTGGCAATCTGACCGGGATGGGGTTCGACATGAGGTTGGTAGGTCCGCATACGAATCTCTTCCCGCTCCGGAAAATCAACCATAGAGCTGATAATATCTTTGGGCAGATCGACCAGAATCGGACCAGGGCGACCGGAAGAAGCCAGGTAAAAGGCCTCCCGAATAGTTGGGATAAGGTCTTCAGGATTGCTGACCAGATAATTATGTTTGGTACAGGGACGGGTAATACCGACGATGTCAACCTCTTGGAAGGCGTCATTGCCGATCAATGCTCTAGGCACCTGACCGGTAAACACAACAAGAGGTATAGAGTCCATATAGGCGGTGGCTATACCGGTCACACCGTTGGTGGCTCCGGGGCCGGAAGTCAGCAGCGCGACACCGGTTCTTCCGCTGGCTCTGGCATAACCGTCTGCTGCGTGGACAGCTCCCTGTTCATGGCGAACAAGCAAATTCTTGATCGAAGAATTTGCCAATTCATCATACAGGTCAATGATTACACCGCCAGGAAAACCGAAAATGGTATCAACCCCTTCTTCCTGCAGACATTTTACGAAGGCTTTTGCACCTGTAATTTTGCTCATCGGATAATCCTTTCCTTGTTTTTGGGACGCCGGGTTGTGCCCGTGCGTAGAGTCTATGACTCATTCTTTTTCAGTAAATATATGAGAATTGGTTCGGAATATATAATTCATGAAAATCCCTGTCAAGGCGAAACCGGGCGCTGAAAGGACTTAGCTCATTTTTTCTTATCCTGAGAACGGGGTAAAACGGGCGGCAACTTCTCTCTGTTTTATCTTTTGTACATAGTAGGTTATCAACGATTTTAGTCTGCAAAAATCCCTTACAAAGTGAGGATATTTGCTTTACATTTTGGTCTTGATTCACGTAAAATATGTAGGCTCTCTTTTCGTTACCTCCTCTGAAATCCTCTTGAATGACAAAAATTGCCAAATTATGCTGAAAAAAATCTCCCCTGTTGCCCTCACAGCCTGCTCTGCTTATGATAAGCAGACCCTTTTGCCCGCCCTTGACCGCGTCCTGAAGACACTTGAGCTGTCAACGAGTCTTAGCACGAGTCTTCGTTCCTCTGTAGTACTCCTGAAACCGAATCTGATCAGCGCCAAGGCAGGCCCGCTTGCCTGTACAGAAGGTACACTAATTCTTGCTATGGCCCGTTGGTTTATTGATCAGGGCGCTCGGGTCGGTATTGGAGATTCTCCAGCCTTTGGCACGGCGCTCTCTGTTCTCAAAAACCTTAACTTGCTTGATGAGCTGGCACGTCTCGGTGTCCAGATCCGTTCATTCAAGCAGGGAGTGCCAACCGAACTGGCAGGGGGCGGGCAGGCTGTCCTGGCCCGTGCTGCTTTGGAATGCGATCTTCTCGTGAATATGCCCCGAGTCAAGGCCCATGTCCAAGCCCGGCTCACCATGTCGGTGAAAAATTATTTTGGTTGCCTTGTCGGCTTACGCAAGGCCTGGTGGCATATGGCTCACGGAGGAACAAAAAGCCATGAGAAAGATGGGTTCTTTGACCGCCTTATTCGTATTCCGGCAGCCCTGCCCTCTTCTCTCAATATTATTGACGGTATTGTCGCCATGCATAAAAGCGGCCCTATCAATGGTACGCCCTACCCTCTGTCCGTTCTTGCCGCCTCAACCAATGCCGTGGCAGCAGACAGGGCATTCCATGCAATTTTACGGGTGGATCCACAGGACAGCCCTTTGATGGCAGCCTGCCAACGTGCCCATATGCACGGTGCTGCTCTTTCACAGCTTTCCTTTCCCTTAGCCACACCGGAAGATCTCCAGGTTAATGATTTTCAGGTTCCCGGCACCCTCAACCCTGTTCGCTTTAATCCCTTTCGTTTTCTTAAAAGTAGCGCACGTAGGGTTTTCATGAGCAATGACAGGTTATTATGAAAAATCAACCACAAGTGAACACAACCATTGCTCTTGCAAAGAGAACCACAGCAAGGTACATTCACTTGTAAATAATTTATGATAACAATCAGCACGGTCTGTTCTGACCTAAACCGACTTCCGGTTTACTCCGACGAGATGAAGAAAAAACGGAGAAGCGAACAGGTACCGACGCTGAACCATTTCTTTTTTGTACAGGAGGAAAGATAGATGTTTCACTTGCAGGGAAAAACAGCTCTCATCACCGGAGGTTCACGGGGGATCGGGCGGGCGATTGCTGTGCGCTTGGCAGAGCACGGCGTCAATATCGTGGTAAATTATGTCCGGCACCGCCGTGATGCAGAAGAAACAGTTGCTGCCATTGAAAAACACGGTGTCAGCTGTCTTGCAATTAAGGCCAATGTTGCCAAGGAAGAAGATGTGCAGAGGATGTTCGATAAAATCCAAGGCACGTATAAGAGCATGGATATCCTGGTTTCCAATGCAGCCTCTGGCGTACTGAAACCGGCTATGGAACTGACCCAGCGCCATTGGGACTGGGCTATGGATATCAATGCTCGGGCTATGCTCACCCTGACCCAACATGCTGTACCGATGATGGAAAACGGTGGAAGAATTTTAGGCGTTTCCAGCCTTGGTGCGGTTCGTGCTGTGCCCAACTATACTGTGGTTGGCGCATCCAAGGCGGCCCTAGAATCTCTGGTCCGTCATCTTGCGGTGGAGCTCGGCCCCAAGGGTATCACCGTCAACACCATCAGCGCCGGTGTGGTTGATACCGATGCCCTGAAAAAATTCCCCAATCGGGACGAAATCATCGGACGCTCCCTTGAAATGACCCCGCTCGGACGCCTGACCACCCCGGAAGATGTAGCCGACCTTGCCCTGTTCCTGTGCAGCGGATCAGCCGCCATGATCCACGGTCAGGCTGTGGTGGTTGACGGCGGATACGCTATTCAGGGATAAAGGGATAACAAAAAACAAAGAACCGCTCCGTCTCCAAACACGCCTTCCCCAAAAAAGGGGGGAGACGGAGTATCAGATGAGAAAAAAGAGTCAGTAATACGGATACAGTAATACCCTCTCATTGATCATGCACTCAACAGAACGTTGGGTGAAATTATCACCGAATAGGCAGGTTAATGGACCTCACGCTTACGTCACCGGCCCTGCTTTTCCCGGCCATATCTCTCCTGCTGGTGGCTTACACCAACCGTTTCAAGACAATCAGCGAACGCATTCGCTCCCTGCATGCCCAATATTCCCAAACCCCCACCGATATTATCGTCGGGCAAATCGGGACCTTGCGCAGGCGGGTGTACCTGATTAGAAATATGCAGGCCTGCGGAGTGGCCAGCTTTTTTCTTTGCGTACTCTGTCTCTTCACCCTCTTTACAGGGAGTCTGTTTTGGGGCAAGCTGATCTTCAGCACCAGCCTTGTCCTGCTGATGCTTTCTCTTATTCTCTCATTTTGGGAAATCCTCTTGTCAGTGCAGGCCCTTGAAATGCAACTCAGTGATATAGAAAAACACCTTCCTAAAAAAAATTACTCCTTTCCCAACGGCAAGAACATTACCACGAGGTTTCGCAAAAAAACAAAAGAATAACCGGAGGAAGAAGCATGAAAAGGTTGTTCCGCAAGCATAAACGACAACGTATTCTCCTGGTTGGCTGCGCTGTGTTCTTTTTTCAGCTGGCTGAGATGCCAGAGATCTCTGCCTGGGCAGATTCTCTTCTGCCGAGCTCTGCAAAAACAAAATCTTCAATCAGCCTGAATGCGCAGGAACACCATACCGTGCATGAGAAGAAAAAGGTTCTTGTCCGGAAGCAGCCCACGAACGGCAAACCTGGAAAGATCTTTGAGGCAGTGGCTATCATGGAGGCCAAGCGCGAGGTTATTCTGGATATTGTGCTAAATTATGCACGCTACCCCGATTTCATGCCCAATGTCAGCCACGTTGAAATTCTTCAACAGGATGAGAGCACAGCGCTGCTTAACTACACCCTTGTCCTGCCCCTGGGTAAAATTAAGAAATATCGGGTGAGAATGAAGGCTACAGAGCCTGACGACCAAACCTCGCTGATTCAATGGCACCTCGAACAATGGCCGGGCCTGGAACCAGAAGAGACCATCAGAGATACCACCGGGTTTTGGCGTATTGAAACGCTGGATGCAAAGCGTTCGCTGGTGCTGTACCATGTTTACACTGATCCGGGCAAGATTCCCTTTGGTCTGGGTTGGATTGTGGATCTCCTTGGTAAAGACTCGATGCCTGATGTGCTGTTGCAGACAAAGAAGCGGACGGAAAAAGTCAGTGCGTTGCTGAAGGCACAAGAGGAAGAGTCATAATGGACAAGGAAACCCGAGACCGGAAGATCCGTACTGTGGTCTCAAAACATTATCCAGTGGTGCAGGCAGTATATCTCTTCGGTTTTTTGGCGACCGGAGAGGAACGACCGGAAGAAAATCAAAAAAAACAACTCGATAAGCAACGTTGTGGCTAAAAAGTCACCCGCTCGCCGCTAACAAATCCTCGGCAAATTTTCACCACTGGGCATATCAACGATACGTTCTCCGCCCAATCGTGTTTCACAGACAACCATACCGGGATGTTCCTGAACAATAGTACCGATTACCGAGGCATTTGTACCCAGCGGATGATTACGCAGCACGGCCAAGGCCTTTTGTTCATCCTCGGGAGAACAGACAATAAGAGCCTTGCCCTCATTCGCCACGCTGAACACATCAAGCCCCAGCAGGTCACAGGCCCCGTCGACCTGAGCCAAGGTCGGAACCGCCTGTTCAGTAAAACGAATTCCTACCTGAGATGCTGAAGCAATGTCGCATAAGGCTGCTGCGATACCGCCACGGGTAGGATCGCGGAGGCAGTGTACCAAAGGTGCCTCTGACAGGAGCTGCTCAACCATAAACCACAGGGAGGCAACATCACTGTTCAGGGATGTTTTGATGCCCATTTCTTTCCTGCTGCTTAAGATTGCGATTCCGTGGTCACCTATGGTGCCGCTCACAATAACCGAATCTCCAGGTCGGGCGTTGCCGACATAGACATCAACATCCGGCAGCACAGAACCGATACCGGTTGTATTGATAAAAATACCATTCCCTTTGCCATGCTCCACAACCTTGGTGTCACCGGTCGCCAAAATAACACCGTTTTTTTTACAAACTGAGAGAAAGGATTCTATCGCCCTGCGAACATCAGCGATCAAGGTTCCTTCTTCAAGAATCAAAGCCAGACTGATATGGGTTGGTCGTGCCCCCTGCATGGCAAGGTCATTGATGGTGCCGCAAGCCGCCAGCCTACCGATGTCTCCTCCGGGGAAAAAGCATGGGGAAACCACATAGGAGTCCGTGGTCATGGCCATTATTCCGGCCTCCATTGCAATACAGGCACTGTCATCAAGACGGGCAGGTGTATCCATCTGTGCAAATACAATATCCTCGAGGAGCTGCTGGGTGCGAATTCCACCGCCGCCATGAGCAAGAGTAATGATATCGTCCTTCATGCGTTTTTCCTCTGTTCAGGTTCTGCTCCAGCCTATCCGGCTAGGGCAGCTGATCCTGTTAAAATGGCTGAAATATCAACGGGCATACCTGTAATACGCAGCACAGGTTCCCTCACTAGACACCATGCAGGGACCGATTGGATTGAGCGGCGAACAGGCCGTAGCAAACAACGGACATGCAGGCGGAGAGATAATACCGCGTAATACATCACCGCACCGGCACAGTGGATTTTCCCGAGGTTGGGGCAGATCCTCCTCCAAGGCCAACTTGGCAGCATCAGCATAATAGGGTTCACGCACAGCCAATCCACTTGCGGGAATGATTCCCAGTCCACGCCATTGCGCATCGCACGGCGTATAAACTTGGTCTATCAATTCTTGCGCAACCGCATTCCCTTGGGGGGTGACTGTACGGGAGTACTGATTTTCCACCTCAGCCCTTTCTTCAATCAGCTGCCGCAACAGCAGAAGAATCCCCTGCATCATATCAATCGCTTCAAATCCGGTGATAACGCAGGGGACATAATGCTGTTGACACAGAGGTGTATATGCCTGCTCACCAATAATCACACTGACATGTCCTGGACATATGAATCCGTCAATATGGGCCTGAGATCGCAGGAGTGTATCCATAGCTGGCGGGATGAGTTTATGGGCGCAGAGCACTGAATAATTTTCCACCCCACTTCGGTGCGCTTCCCGTAATGTCCAAGCGACAGCAGGAACAGTTGTCTCAAAACCGACGCCCAGAAAAACGATCTGCTTTTGGGGCTCCTGCTGCGCCATGCGCAGTGCTTCCAAGGGAGAGTAGACCGCAACAACCGATCCCCCTTGGGCACGAGCATATTCCAAAGAACGTTCCGTACCCGGCACTCTGACCATATCACCGAAAGTGGCGACCACAGTATCAGAACGCAGGGAAAGAGCGACAGCATGGTCGATATAGGCATTCGGTGTCACGCAGACAGGGCATCCCGGTCCTGAAAGGAGTGTGACAGTATCTGGCAGCAAAGCACGCAACCCAGTCCTGAAGGCCGCCATAGTATGCGTCCCGCAGACTTCCATCAGCCGCACTGGACGATTTATTTCTTCCGCCGCCGCATGGATGTTCCGCAATGCCTGTTTCACAGTCTCAGACATAACTGTCTATATCCTTTATCACGTTACGCCACTCGGCCACATCCTTGTCTGCCCATTTCTGAATGGCAAAACCAGCATGAAGCAAAACATAATCACCCAGCGAGGGATCGGTGATCAAAGCGACATTGGCCTGCTGCTGCACCCCGTTAAGCTCAACAACGGCACTCTCCCCTTCCAAGGCAATGATCTTTGCTGGTACTGCAAGACACATGCTTTCCTCTTCCCTTCTTAATTTTTATCTGTATCTCTGTACTGCGCCAGAGCCACAGCAGCCTGACCCAATGACAGCCCTCCATCATTAGGCGGAACAAGATGATGGCAAAAAACCGCAAATTCTTTTTTACGCAGTCCTGTACACGCCTGTCGCAATAAAAATGCGTTCTGAAACACCCCACCGGACAGAACAACTGTATTTATTCCTCGTTTTTGCCGCAGATGTTCGCAAGTCGCCACGACAGCCGCGCTGACCGTATTATGAAACTTTGTCGAGATCACTGTCAGCTCAATCCCCTTATCCAGGTCTGCAATAATCTCCCCAAGGGTCGGACCAAAGGAGAGCTGAGCAGGGAAAATTTCTGATGCCAAGACAAAGGTGTACCTCCCCTTGATATCAGGTTTCACCAGACTTTCTAAACGTACCGCCGCTTGGCCCTCATAGGAACTCACCGAACAGACACCCAGCAGGGCGGCCACCGCATCAAAGAGGCGTCCGCAGCTGGAGGTCAGGGGGGCAAAACCACTCCTGATCAACGAGACAACCCCATTGTATTCCTCGTCTGTTCTATGAACGGCAAAGGAATGAGGGGGGGTACTGTCAGGGTATTCGCTGATCATATAACTCAATGCCATTCGCCAAGGTTGAGCAATCGCCTGCTCACCGCCTGGCAGAGGGTATGGTTTACAATGAGCGACCCGCTGAAATCCGCAATAATCAGCAATAAGGAATTCGCCGCCCCAAACAGTATTATCGGTTCCAGCCCCGGAGCCGTCAAAGGCAACCCCGATGACCTTTTCTGTTAACAGATTTTCGGCCATGCAGGAGGCGATATGGGCGTGATGATGTTGAACAGGGCTACATCGAACACCATGCAGACTCTGCGCAAACCGACTGCTACGGTAATCCAAATGCAGGTCGCAGGCCACTATTTCTGGCTGCACCGCCAAAAGATCAGTGAAATCCTTGATCGCCTCTTCATAAAAACGAAAAACAGACAGCTCCTTAAGGTCACCGATATGCTGGGAAAGAAAAGCAGATCTGCCCTGGGTGATACAGAAGGTGTTTTTCAAATCCCCTCCGCAGGCGAGCACTGACGGGCCGCTGAACGGCAGGGGAATTTGCTGGGGAACATAGCCGCGAGATCGACGGATAACCAGTTGTTGCTTATCAATAATTCGCACAACAGAATCATCGCAACGACGCACCACAGATCTGTTATGCACCAAGGCATGGGAGGCTACCGAGCCGAGGATATCGGCCAACTCTTTTTCATTATGGGCAAGAGGTCTGCCGCAACGATTGCCGCTGGTCATCACCAGCGGGCCAGTTTTATCCAACAAGAGATGGTGCAGCGGAGTATAGGCGAGCAGTGCCCCGATATTCCCGGTGTCGGGAAAAAGCTCCCCTAGTAGAGTGCAGCCAGCTTTTTTTGTACAGAGGACAATCGGACCCTGCCAGGAGGTAAGCACGGAACGCTCCACCTCGTTGACGACACAAAAACCTTGCAGCTGCTCCAAGGAGGCGAACATGACAGCCAAGGCCTTTGCCGGACGCTTCTTGGCGGCCCGTAGCCGGGCAATAGCAGTCCTGTTCAAAGCGGAACAGGCCAGATGATAGCCGCCCAGACCCTTGATTGCTAGGATCTCTCCGTTGTTTAAAAGCGTTGCGGCAAGGGTGATAGGATCACCCGCCAAGGGGCGTCCCTGCCCATCAAGACAGGTCAACTCGGGGCCGCAATCTGCACAGGCATTGAGCTGGGCCTCGAACCGGCGATCTTGCACAGAATAGTATTCCCCGGCGCAGGCAGGGCAGAGGGAAAAACTCTTCATTGCCGTGCGTTCCCGATCATAGGGCAGGCCCTCCGCAAGGGTAAAACGGGGGCCGCAATCAGTGCAGCTGGTAAAGGGATAGCGATATCGCCTATTTTTTGGATCAAAGATCTCTTGGCGGCATTGCTCGCAGGTTCCTAGATCTGGCGGTAGGCTAGCAAGTGGGGTGCCGCCTGCATTGCTGATACTGCTGGCCAGTATCTGAAATCCGCTTAATCTGCTTATTGCTGGCTCCTCGGGAATATCAACCCTTGTCACAGTATCAATTTGGGCCAAGGGCGGTGGGTTGTCGACGAGATGATGGAGAAATTGCTCAATACTCTCCCCTGCCCCCTGGACTTCAGCAATAACTCCTTCGGAAATATTAGCAACAAAACCGACCAATTCAGCCTCTACGGCATAGCGGTAAAGGGTCGGGCGAAAGCCCACACCCTGCACCTGTCCGCTTATTGTCACCCGAACCCGTTCAGCCATATGGCTTATTGCTCAGCACTGCTCGGCACGGTACACAACCAGTCGATAAACTCAGTAACTCCTGCCCCAGAGGTGGAAGAGAGTTGAAACAGAGGAATTTCGCTATTGATCCTACGAATATTGGCAACACAGGCATCAAGGTCAAAGGTCAGATGGGGCAAAAGATCAATTTTGGACACGACAGCGGCCCTTGCCTCACGAAAAAGAAGAGGATATTTTAGAGGTTTATCCTCACCTTCTGTCACGCTTAACATGGCGATCTTTCTATGTTCACCAATGTCGAATTCAGCCGGGCAAACCAGATTGCCGACATTTTCCACAATAACAAGATCAAGCTCCGCCAAGGGCAGATCACGAAGCGCATAATGCACCAGTTTGGCCTCAAGATGGCAGGATCCCTTGGTCAGCAGTTGGCTCACCACAATATTTTTCCGGGCAAGTCGCTGAGCATCATTGATGGTTTCGATATCCCCTTCAAGAACGGCGAAACAAAGGTCTTGTCCTTGCCTGTCTGCAAGTCGTTCCAGCAAAGCGGTTTTGCCGCAGCCGGGCGAACCAATGAGGTTAACCATCTCAACCTGATGCTTTGCCAGGAGTTCGCGGGTCTGCTGGGCCCAACGATCATTTTCACCCATCAGATCCTGATAGACCTTAATCTGCCGCGTTGTCATTCTACTCAACCTCTATTGTTTCTAGATATAATTCCTGCCCGCTGATGACCTCCGGGGTCGGTGCGGCACATACCGGGCAGGCAAAACCGTAATCCACAGCCAATTCTCCTTTCCAGCCGCAGGCGGTACAGCAACCAACAATGGGTATTTCCCGAATCTCCAGTACTGATTGCTCGGCAATGGTGTCCTTGGTCAGGGCCTCATAGGCGGTCTGAAGGTATTCCGGCACAATCTGCCGTAGCTTGCCGCAGGCTATCCCGGCCTGAGTCACCCGGACCGGAGGGGGCGTCAGCTTATCCGCCTCCTCCAGCACTTTTTCTACCAAGGTATGGCAGATACTGAATTCATGCATGGGGTGCTGCCTCGTTACATGACCTAATAATTTGATTGTTTGCCAAGTTTTCCGAAAAAAACTTTAAATCATCTCTTCCGCCAAACAAAACCGCTATCACTCAGGGTAAATAGCTGCTCATGGATTCTATTGGCCTCAATATCGCACGGAGAATGAAGACGTAATACATAGACAGCCTGGATTCAAGTACTAAGTGAATAATCTATAATTTTTTCTAACATCGACCAAGGTCACCTTTTCAAATACCCTATAGGGTGCTGCTTCAGTAAGCTCGTTATGCGACACTTTCTTTTTCAGTTCAATTTCGATATAAGTACTTGAACAAAGAGATGGTCGTCCTGAAAAGCAAAAAATAAATTTATCAATATCTTCGGATAGTGCTCTGCTCTCAGAAGAACGTCTATTCAGCTTTTGACAAGTTGCAAAATTCAACAAAGTTATGTGATATAATACTGATGGAAGGTGAAAATAGGCGTCGATTCTCACGAGTGAATATCCAGTGGGCAGCTCGACTTGATTTCGGCATAATGGAATATAAACGTTTTGTGGATAATGTCAGCCTCAGCGGCTTTCATATTGAGGGAGATTTTAAACAAAAAACCAATGATCTGTGCATAATCAAGCTGACCCCATCAGGATTACTCCATACAGTGGAAGCAGTCCGTGCTATCGGTACAGTTTCCAGAATATCCGAAACCGGTATGGCAATGGAATTCCTTTCTATGAAGCTCGATAGTTTCTTTTTTCTTGAAACAACGTTGCTGTACAAAGCTATTGATCCAGGAGCACTAGGCAGAGAGTTTATCTGGAACAATAGTCTTGATTTTGAGGGGGATATCGTCTATTTCAGACCATACCATATGAAACAATGGGATATTAAGCACTTGTCAAACTTTTTTCTACGAAAAAAATAACACTGCGTAAATATTAGAGTTATGAAAGACGAAAATAGGCGTCGATTCTCACGGGTAAATATTCGCTGGGCAGCTCGACTTGATTTCGGCGCAATGGAATATAAACGTTTTGTGGATAATGTCAGTCTCAGTGGATTTCGTATTGATGGTAACTTTCAGCTGAGAACCAATGATCTGTGCATAATCAGACTCACTCCATCAGGAATACTCCATACAGGGGACGCAGTCCGTGCTGTTGGTATAATTTCCAGAATCTCCGAAACCGATATGGCGATTGAATTTCTCTCCATGAAGCTTGACAGTTTCTTTTTTCTTAAAACAACGTTGCTGTACAAAGCTATTGATCCCAAATCATTGGGCAAAGAATTTATCTGGAGCGATATTATTGAACATGACAAAGATATCGTCTACTTCAGGCCGTACAATATGAAACATTTGGATATCAGACAGTTGTCCAATTTTTTTCTACGGAAGAAATAAATTTTCTGCCTTTTTTCTAGCGTTTCCACGTCGGAAAAAACTGGAATCGCGCATCCCTTTCATTTCTTACTGCAAAAAAGACAAAACATGGTACAGTAAGTTGCTTTTCCAGCCATTCTTCAACAGGAGAACCTATGTCCGACCATATTGCCGCCATTGATGCCATTGCCGCAAAATATGATAACGACCCCACCCGGCTGCTTGATATGCTCCTTGCCGTGCAGGAGCAGGAGCGCTATGTCAGCGATGCCGCTACCCGGCTGCTTGCTCAGAAGCTGGGCCTATCTTGGGGGGATATCCAACAAACTGTTTCTTTTTATCACCTCCTCTCGCAGGAACCTCGCGGGAAATACACTGTCTATCTCAACAACGGCCCGGTATCCATTATGCAGGGCTATGAGGGAGTCGCTACTGCCTTTAGCGAAGCAGTAGGATGCTCCTTTGGCTCGGTGACAGCAGATGGTCGTATCGGCCTCTTTACGACAGCGGATATGGGCATGGGAGACCAGGAGGTTGCGGCCCTGATCAATAATGTCGTCTTTACCAACCTCACCCCTGAAAAGGCCAGGATCTTGGTCAAAGCCATGCAGAAGGGGGTGCCTGCCCAAGATATGGTCACGGACAACACCGAATACGGCAAGTACGGCGACGGCAACAACAGCCTCCCGTCAATCCACTCTATGGTCTGCAATAACCTCATAAAGCCCGGTCCGGTCTGTTTTGGTCCGTATCAGGCCGGGGCCGCTCTGCGAAAATGCGTAGCGCAATCCCCGGAGCAAGTCCTAGCCGAGGTCAAGGCTTCCAAGCTGCGGGGACGCGGCGGTGCGGGCTTCCCCACCGGAATGAAGTGGGAGCTCTGCGCCAAAGCTGAAGGACCTGAACGCTGTGTGGTGGCCAATGCCGATGAAGGCGAGCCGGGCACCTTTAAGGATCGGGTGCTGCTCACAGAACGGGCTCAACTCCTCTTTGAAGGAATGGCTGTCTGCGCCTACGCAATTAAGGCAACAACAGGGGCACTCTATCTGCGCGGAGAATATGCCTATCTCAAGGATTATCTTGAACAGGTGCTTGAACAGATGCGTTCAGACAATCTGCTGGGCAAAGATATTGCAGGCAAGCCGGGATTTGATTTTTTGATATCCGGGTGCAGTTGGGTGCTGGCTCCTATGTCTGCGGCGAGGAATCAGCTGCTGGAGTCAGCTGAGGGGCGGCGGGGTGAACCAAGGAACCGTCCCCCCTTTCCGGCCCAAAGCGGCTTTCATACCATGCCCACGGTGATTGACAATGTGGAGACCCTTGCCGCAACCGTGCAGATCATCGATAAGGGGGCAACATGGTTCCGCAGCCTAGGCACTGAGGAATCAACAGGCACCAAAGTTCTGTCCATTTCCGGTGATTGCGACCGACCCGGCGTGTACGAGGTTGAGTTCGGCATAACCCTGGGCGAGTTGCTAACCCTGGCCGGAGCCCGCGACCCACAGGCGGCCCAGGTGGGCGGTCCTTCAGGTCGCTGTCTCAATGCCGCTGCACGGGATACCGCCATTAGCTTTGAGGACTGCCCCTCTGCTGGCGCAATCCTGATCATCGGGGCTCAACATGACCTGCTGACGATTATTGATAATTTCATGGCCTTTTTCACCGAAGAATCCTGCGGCTCCTGTGTCCCCTGCCGGACAGGAACCTGGATGCTGCGCAATACCCTCAGACGTATTATGCACGGACAGGGGACTCGGGAAGATCTAACCTCCATGCGCCAACTCAGTGCGGTTATGCAAAAAACCACCAAATGCGGGCTGGGCCATACAGCAGCCAATCCCATTCTGAATACTCTGGATAATTTTCCCCATCTCTATGATGCACTGATCCCTGAACAGACCGACATCCGCTCATTTGATCTGGAGGCCGCTGTCCAGGCTTCGAACCTCACTGTGGGTAGGGCATCCGTTGCCAAGGAGGAGCAGGTATGAGCGAAGATATGAACAAACCCCTGACCGACCTGATAAGCCTAACTATTGACGGACAGGAAATCGAAGCGGAAGAAGGCCAGACCATCGTGCAGGCTGCCCAGAAAAACGGAATCTATATCCCCACCCTCTGTGCCCTGCATGCAGATAAAGAGAACGGCCTAAAGTATGATCTTGCTCCAGGCACCTGCCGCATCTGCACGGTTAAGGCCAATGGGCGAACAACGGCTGCCTGCACCACCCCGGTCAGCCAGGGCCTTGTTGTCGAAAACGACACGCCAGAACTCAATGATCTACGCAAAACCATTGTTGAGCTGCTCTTTGTTGAAGGCAATCATTTCTGTCCCTTCTGCGAAAAAAGCGGGAGCTGTGACCTCCAAGCCCTTGCCTACCGATACCAGATGCTCACCCCCCGATTCCACTATGCCTTTACTCCCCGAAAGGTCAATGCCGATATGCCCAAGCTCCTTTGGGACGGTAACCGGTGCATCCTCTGTCGACGCTGTGTGCTGGCTATCCGCACCGAAGAGGGGGAGCCGCTCTTTGTCTTCGCTAATCGAGGGGATAAGAGCACCATTATTGTGGACACCGAACTCATTCAGGATATCTCCGAAGAACTGGCCCAACAGGCAATGGATATCTGTCCAGTAGGAGCAATCATTCGTAAAGAAAAAGGCTTTGATACTCCTTTTGGCCAACGGAAATACGATCATAGCCCTATCGGTTCGATCAGTTCGATCAGTTCGGATATGACCTGTTCATCCGGGGAAAACAAGACAGGAGGAGAGAAATCATGAGCAAACCGATTATTGCAACGGCCTCGCTGGCAGGCTGCTTCGGCTGTCACATGTCCTTTCTGGACATAGATGAACGGATCCTTGATCTTGTCGAGCTGGTCCAATGGGGCAAAAGCCCGATCAACGATATAAAAACCTTTCAGCAGGACTGCGACATCGCCCTTATTGAAGGCGGCTGCTGTAACGATGAGCATATCCACACCTTGCGCGAGTTCCGCAAACATTGCCGTATTCTGGTGGCAGTGGGTGAGTGCGCTATTATGGGTGGGCTGCCCGCCATGCGTAATAATATCCCCATTAAGGAGTGCCTGGAAGAGGCCTACCTGAACAGCCCATCCACCAGCGACGCAAACCCAGACAAAATTTTCCCCAATGATGAGGAACTGCCCATGCTCCTTGATAAGGTCTATCCCTGTCACGAGATCGTGAAGATGGATTACTTTCTTCCTGGCTGCCCGCCCAGAGCTGACTTGATTTACGGGGCATTAGTTGCCCTGGTCACCGGTCAGGAAGCGGAACTCCCCTATGAAGTCGTCAAATTCGATTAAGCGCAACAGACACCGGAGCTGATACACCATTATGGCACAAAAAATCACGATTGAACCGGTCACCCGGGTTGAAGGGCACGGCAAAGTAACCATCCACTTGGACGATAACCATCAGGTCACGGAAAGCCGTCTCCATATTGTCGAGTTTCGCGGCTTTGAACGCTTTGTCTGCGGTCGCCCCTTCTGGGAGGCACCAGTCCTGGTTCAGCGACTCTGCGGGATCTGTCCGGTCAGTCATCATCTGGCTGCGGCCAAGGCTATGGATATGCTTATCGGGGCTGGAGACGGCAACGGCCTGACCCCGGTGGCTGAAAAAATGCGCCGCCTCATGCATTACGGCCAGATCTTCCAGTCCCATGTCCTCCATTTTTTCCATCTGGCCTCGCCCGACCTGCTCTTTGGCATGGATGCGGACCCGGAGCGGAGAAATGTCATCGGCGTTATTCTGGAACATCCTGAGCTGGCCAAACAGGCCGTACTCATGCGCAAATATGGACAGGAGATCATCGCGGCCACAGCGGGTAAAAAAATTCACGGTACCGGGGCCATTCCCGGCGGCATCAACAAGAACCTCAGCCTTGAGGAACGGGATGCCTTTCTCAACGGGATCAACGGCAACCCTGATCTCTCTGCTGATAAAATGATCGAATGGTCGGAGTCGGCCCTTGCCCTGCTGCTTGATTATCACAGCAGCCATACCGATTTTCTGGACGGCTTTGCCGCCTTTCCTTCTAACCATCTTTCCCTTGTCCGCCCTGACGGGGCTTTGGATCTTTACCACGGGGTCATTCGGGCGGTTGATGCGCAGGGGAAACGTATTGTCAATGATGTGGACAGCCGAGATTATCTGGATGTGGTGGAGGAAGAAGTCCGTTCCTGGAGCTATATGAAGTTCCCTTATATCAAGGAACTGGGCAAAGAGAACGGCTGGTACCGCGTCGGCCCCTTGGCCCGGCTCAATGTCTGTGATTTCATTCCCACACCCAAGGCCCAGCAGGAGCTTGAGCGGTTTAGGGCCTACACCAAGGGCAAGCCCAATAATATGAGCATGCATTACCACTGGGCCCGCCTGATTGAGACCCTGCATGCGGCGGAGATGATGAAAGAGCTGCTCCTGGATCCGGATCTCCAGAAAACTGATCTGGTCACCAAGGGAGAGCGGTGCGGTGAGGGTATCGGGCTGCTTGAGGCTCCAAGAGGAACCCTGTTCCACCATTATCAGGTCAATGAGCAGGATCTGATCACCATGTGCAATCTCATCGTCTCGACCACCAATAATAACGAACCCATGAACCGGGCTGTCAACGCTGCCGCTGTTGCCCAGATGACCGGTAAGGCCGAGATCACCGAACCGATGATGAACGCGGTTGAAGTGGCGATCCGGGCCTATGATCCCTGCCTGAGCTGCGCAACTCATGCCATGGGACAGATGCCTCTGGAGGTCACACTGTACGATGCCGCCGGAGCTGTGGTTGATCAGCAAAGGAAGGGTATGTGAAGGCGGTTCCTTCTGTCCTTGTCTACGGCTTTGGGAATCCGGGCCGGGAAGATGACGGGGCCGGGGTCGCCCTGGCAGAACGCATCCGGGCAGCAGCCCTGCCCGGAGTAAGCACGGACAGCAATTATCAGCTCAATGTGGAGGATGCCCTGCTCCTTACCGAGTACGATATTATTATCTTTGCCGATGCCACCCGCAACCCGGTTGACCGCTTCAGCTTTTACCGGCTGCAACCCGACACCTCGGTTTCCTTTACCACCCATGCCATGTCGCCGGGCTCGGTGCTGGCCCTCTGTTCCCAGTTGTATGGGAAGACTCCGCCTGTCTATATGCTGGAGATTGCTGGGGTGTCCTTTGAGCTGCGGGAGGGGATGACTGCTGAGGGGAAAAAAAATACCCTTGCTGCTGGTCATTTTTTGAAGGGATTGTTAGAGAGGGCTGATATGGCTGGCTTTGAGGCGATGGCAGGTCTTCCTTTGGAATAGTGTAGTTCCAGACAATTACAAGGGATGAACTGTCCGATTTCGTTGCACTCAAACAGACCTACTTAATTCGGTCAAAAACTGTTAAATCAGGACGACGAATAAATTTGTTACCGAAAACATTATTATTGGCATCAAATGCGGGCACTTCAGGTATGAGAGGAAACATAATGCGATCTTGGTTCAATTGGGGTAAAAATTATCTGACGTCATAATAGCTGAACCAAGCAGTTTTTCACAACCTTATGAATAACTTTCTGTACAAGTGTCAACCCGGATTTGCAGCATGCCTTTTTTTATTATAGTGATCATCGCCGCTCTTATCGAGTATTGGTATATAACTTTACCGGCTGTTTTTTGCCTATTTATACCTAGTATCATCCTTCACTTTCAGAAAGAACACTACTTCGCAAGCGAGGAGTTTATAACACGTAAAAAAGAGATCTCGACTCTAGTCGCTGAGCACAATGACGTAGCGGAGTACGTCCAAACTATCCGAAATAACGAATCACTCAAGATGGCTTTTTCCTCAACCGGTGAACACGCACACCTAGCCTCGTCAGTGAATACAAGCCATCACAATTATAAGAGGGATCGAAATATTGCGCATTTTGGAGCTACTAATGTGCATAACTGTTCTCTCCAAATAGTACGGAATGCCTCTCAGAACCCCATTAAATACCTAATCAAATATTTCGGTATAAATACCATAGAAGAAACCCTTGCGGATATCGAAAAATTTGGAGAGACTATTTCCCGACTTGAGAGTGCCATCAGTAACCTCAATATACGGGAATCCAGTATCGCCAAAACGTTTGCCCCTCCTCAGTTTATCCTGGAGCATTTCAAGGAAGAATTTATGCAGCTTGTTGGAGTAGAGCTGTCATCACTCAGTGTACCCTATCCCGTTTATGCCTTTGAGTACGTAAGTGCCGGTGGGAATAGCGGTCAAAAAACGACAGTGACGCTCAATACACCGACGATCGACGCACTTATAGAAACTTTGTCCGAAAAGATTCGTTTCCGCAAAAGCACAGCCGGGCAACGTGCGTTAATGACCGCAAAGTTTCGTGAATTTATCAAAAAGCGCGACAACCATACCTGTAAGTACTGTATGGTATCATTAATGGATGAACCACACTTGCTGCTTGAGGTTGATCATATTTTGCCGATTTCTAAGGGAGGGTTGTCTACTGAGGATAATTTACAGACGTTATGCTGGCGCTGCAACCGAACCAAGTCGAATAAGGTTTCACATACATCACAAGAAATCACTACCCAAAATGGGGTTCCTTTAAAGTCTGAAAATAAATGTACAGAACTCAAGAAATCCCATGGGAATGTAAATAATCAAAAAGATAATGCTGTTAAAGATATTGCTCATACGACTCAAATAAAACAATCTGATAAAAAGAGGGATTTTTTACCATTTGCTAAAAAGCACCTCAAATTAAAAGAATATAACGAAGCTATATTGTGGCTTAATACTACCATAGAGAACCATGAAGATTTAGCAAATGCATATTATTTGAGAGCATTTGCTTTTAATAAGATATCTGATAAAAACAAAGCATTGAGTGATTTAAGAAAAGCAGCAGAATGCGGCAATAATAAAGCAATTGATATTTTGAGAAAGAGAACGGATTCGAATTAAAATAAATATCTGATTACCCTTGAGCTTCAGAGGTAATAAAAAAAACTTCTAAGATGATATCCATCCGTAAATATAGAGAATATAACACAGCTCTCAAGAAACAAGCTGTCCGCTTTCGTTGCACTCAAGCAAACCTACTTAACTGTTAGCAAGTAAAAAAAATGAATAAAGGATTATTCTGTGGCTAAGAAAAAAATTGAGTATGACCTTGCTGATATCGCTAGTGATCTTGCAGGTATTAATCAAGACATTGAAGAACTATACCTCTTTGGCTCAAGGCGTTTTAACACCACTAGCGAAAGGTCTGATGTTGATATATTAGTAAAACATAAAAATTACATCAGGCCAGGTAAAATACGGGCATTCGTTCAAGAGCATTGTCAAGCACTGGACCTTTTTCTCGTTGAAACAAACAGAGCAGTAAGCGTCGTAAATGAAAGCTTCATCGAAGCACCAGATTTCACGAATCTTATTCAAACACTAAACGCCACTCTTTTTTGGCAAAGAGAAAATGGTGTAAATTCAGAGGCAGACATACCTTGGAAATTCTGGGTCAGAAAAGATATTAATTATAAAATGACTGCTTTACCTAACATCATTATTGATGAAAATTCTGCATTAATCCCTCCAAATTTGTTTGAAGACACTAGGCAATATATTGAAAAGGTCGTATCACAAATAAACAAAAGTCATGAAGAAGGGCTGTTTGACTGTTGTGCTGTCATGTGTCGCAGATTCTAGAAACATTGATAATTGAAGTGTATGAACACAAACAGGACGAATGCAAAATTAAAGGGGTCGATGATAACTATTTAATGTTATCGGGTTTAATCTCGAAGGTTGAAAGCGAAAATATATTTACGCCTAGTCGGAACTTAATTTCAGGACTAAAAACAGTTAAACGCCTTGGAGATTTATCTGCTCATAATAGGAGGTTTAACGCTCGTAATACAGATATCGAACAAATTAGAACTGACTTAAGAGTCACCTCTGAGGAACTACTTCAGTTAAGCGGCTTGAAATAAAAACAATTTAATAACCAGCCGCTTAAGAAAGACAGCGTGAGGCTATACTGTTTTAGAAACTCAGCTGCGTAGGTCCGATTGAGTGCAACGAAATCAGACAATTCACAATATGCACTGTCCGTTTTCGTTGCACTCAAACAAACCTACTTGAACTATAAGGAACAAATATGAGTGAATACCAGTATTATGAATTTCAGGCCATAGACAAACCTTTATCTCAAAAAGATCAACAAGTGCTTCGGGATATATCCTCCAGAGCGCAGATCACCTCCACAAGTTTTGTCAATGAATACAACTATGGCGACTTCAAAGGTAATCCATTAAAACTGGTAGAAAAATATTTTGATGCCTTCTTATATGTCTCCAACTGGGGAACCCATCAGCTTTTTCTGAAGATTCCCCGAAAATTAATAGATTTGGATCTGGCAAGTAAATATTGCATCGGAGACAGTTGGACTATCTATGAAAAGGGCGATTACCTGATATTTGATTTTACCTCTGAAACCGAAGATTATGATTGGGAAGAAGGTGAAGGTTATCTGTCTCCATTGATTTCATTACGTTCCGATCTTATCCAGGGAGACTATCGATGTTTGTATCTTGCCTGGCTCTTTTGTGTGCAGATGGATGAAATAGAAGACGATGAGGAAGAACCGCCTGTTCCTGCAAATCTTGGAAATTTAAATGCTTCCCTTGAAAGTTTCGCAAATTTCATGCGGCTCGATAAGGATCTTATCCAGGTGGCCGCTGAAAAGAGTATTGCAGAACAAAAATCAATTCAAAATGATCAAAAGCTAAAAACCTGGATAGATGGGCTGCCCAAGAGCGAAAAAGATACAATTATTTTTCGGCTCATCAATGACGGCGATCCTCATATAGGAAACGAACTGTTGCAGAGGTTTAGAAAAACCCTATCAATAAAAGATAGCAAAAGTGAAGAGAAGAAATCACGAACTGTAATGGAACTCCTCCAAAAAGCAGAGGCATACACAAAAAAAAAGGATCAGCAGATCGCTGAACAGAAAGCAAAGGAAAAAGCACGCAAGGAAAAGGAAGCGGCCATCGCAAGAGAAAAATATTTGAACGGACTGGCCGGAAGAGAAAATGAAATATGGGAGAAAGTTAGCGCCCTTATTCTGACCAGAACCCCCAAGAACTATGATGAAGCGATTAAACTCCTGATCGATTTGAAGGATCTTGCAAACAAGAATAATGCAACCAGTTTGTTCAAGTCAAAACTGATGACCATTCAGGAAGAGCATAGGCGAAAGCCAAGTTTTATACGTCGTCTTGATTCAGCTAACCTATAAAATCTTTCTTTCATTTTTCCCAATAAATATTTTCAACTCAGGCCAGCACGTCTCGGAACCCCCGCTGAATTCTTCAACAAGTAGGCCATTACCCTCATGCCCTGCGGCCTCCATATTCACGCACTGAATTTTTGCCCAACCAGTAAAATCAAAAAGCTACACGAAACGGTGACTTGCACTTGCGGATCACGACAATATGCTATATACTTCCAGTATACACTAGCATTTCACAGGAGGTTCTCTATGCATACCGGATCAGTTTTTGTCAATAATCGAACCCAGGCGGTCAGACTGCCTGTAGAAACCCGTTTTCCAGGCTCAGTGAAAAAGGTTGTCGTACGGGTTGTGGGAAAAGATCGTGTGCTTTCACCGGTTGAAAATACGTGGGACAGTTTTTTCAAGTCCGACGAAAAAGTGACAGATGATTTCATGACAGAACGCGCTTCGCAGGAACAACAGGAAAGAGAAGCGTTCTGATGCTAAAATACATGCTCGACACCAACATTGCTATCTACGTCATCAAACGGCGACCATTAGAGGTGCTGGATACGTTCAATCGCCATGCCGGTCAGATGTGTATCAGCTCAATCACTTTTGCCGAATTGATGCACGGGGTGGAAAAATCTGCCAAGCCAGAACATAACCTGCGACAGGTGGAGGATTTTGCATCCCGGCTAGAAATTTTGGAGTATGGCAAAAAAGCAGCTGAACATTACGGCGACATCCGTGCTGATCTGGAACGGCGGGGAACACCGATTGGGGTAAATGATTTGCATATTGCTGGACATGCCCGCAGCGAAGGGTTGGTTGTTGTCACGAATAATTTGAGAGAGTTTGAACGGGTTGCCGGGTTGCGAGTGACGAATTGGCTGTAATGGACTGCGTATACGGCCCATGTCCTGCATAGCCAGCCATCCCAAAAAGGATGAAAATCCTTTCAGTGTCGTCATACTTGCGTAGATCTGATTGAGGTGGCTCAAATCCGTTGCCCCTTATTTTCTTCTCCAATATTTTGAGAATGGTCGGTATTCGGAATCTGCCTGATCAATGGACTTGATCCGCCACCATAAAAATGAGCGATTGGGATTTTTTGTATAAACTGTTATATTTCAATCATCTTGTGGATGATGATTACAGTTTTCTGGTGTTCTACAGTTTTCCGGCGTTCAGCACTTTTAGATGTCAAAAGAGGAGTAATATCCTGCTCCAGCTGCTGATACCCCATATGCCCATGATATTCATCAACTATTTCTCCGTCATTGTTAATCAAAAACGAGGTGGGGATTAAGGAGATCCGCCCGAATCCTGAAGTTGCTTCGTGGTTTGACAACAAGACCGGATAATTGATTTTCTCTTTTTCAACCAGCTCCTTAACGGCATATCTTCCGTCTTTATCGACAGAAAGACCGATTACAGAAAATCCTTTTTTAGACAACTCTTTCTGCAACCGAATTAGGGTGGGAATTTCCTGCAAACAGGGGCCGCACCAAGTGGCGAAAAAGGTCACCAACAGCACCTTGTCCTTAAATTCATTACTGTTGACATCTTCGCCGTTAACCACCGAGGGCAGGGTAAAGTTTGGCATGAACGCGGCCTGCGGTGCCGCTGCGTCTGTCAGTAGCAAGATCAACACGGTAAATATACCGACCAGTTTACTGCTCATTCCTGCTGACATAAGACTGCGCCCCATGTAATCTCTGCTTTTCTGTCTGAAAGTCATAACAAAGGATTAATCACTTTAATCCCGGAATAATATTGGCCTGCATTCAAGTCCTCAGAGTAGATACAGTCGCACCGAGCTGATTCAGCCGCATTGATAATGCAGGAATCCCAAAAGCTGATACTATAACTGCTTCGTATTTCGATCGCACGCCGGATCAGGGCGGGCTTCTGCCCTCCTCTGTACGATTTACCCCTTATGTGCATCCTGTGTATTATAGTAAAACTCTGGTAAAGTCAATATTGACAGCAAGTGCTTTGCAGCGTAGCAGCGTACTCTTCAGTTTGACTATCAAGCAAGTTGCCTGGCTATTACAGTCAATATCATGGACAGTTTCCACTTATTGAAGCTGTTCTGTAAGGGAAGAACATGAAATCATTTACTGTAATCTCATTACATATCATACTACTAGCCTTGTCATTAGTCTTGTTCAATATCGCGTATGGGGCTGAAACAACGTCGATTGATATGAAAGGTGTTCTCAACTTCCATAAACTCTCAGATACGCTCTATCGAAGCGAACAACCCTCAGCAGAAGGCTTTGCTAACCTCAAAGCTATGGGAATAAAAACCATTATTAATCTGCGCTCTTTCCATTCAGACCGAGATGAAATCGAAAGATCAGGGATATCTTATGAACATATTTTCATGAAAACCTGGCATCCTGAGGAAGAAGATGCTGTTAGATTCTTACAGATAGTTACAAACCCTAAACGTACTCCAGTTTTAGTTCATTGCCAGCACGGTGCGGATCGTACCGGTATTATGTGTGCCCTTTATCGCGTTGCAGTTCAAGGCTGGAAAAAGGAAGAGGCCATACATGAGATGACCCAAGGTGGATTTGGGTTCCACAAGATATGGAACAACCTACTTATTTGGTTTGAGCATCTTGATATTGAGGCAATTAAGAAGAAAGCCGGGGTCAATTCATCCACAGAATAGCATCACTCAATAGCATCACTCAGCCGCCGCGAAAAAACCCTGCTGATCTTTCCCTTCCGTCTTCCACCGGAACCATGTACACTTATCAGAGATTAACACGATAAAAACAACATTCTGAGCATCCTGACGACTCCGAACCCCATAGGGAGGAAGGCCATGTTAAGCCAATTAAAGCTGAATGAAACAACCGTGGTAACCATTGACTGGGACATGACCCCGGATCTCGCCTTCTGCACCTTTTCCGCCAAAGGTCTGCGGGAGGAACTGATCAGCACCAAGGAACGGACCTGTTATTTCTTTATTGATAACTGGGGGGATGCGCCGAAGCTCTGTCTCATGGAGCGCGGGGTCAGATATGTGCATATTTTGGCGGAGATCACGGCACCCAAGGAGATCGTGCTTGCTTGTATTTTTCGGCAGGGAGCCAAGGAATCCACCCGTGAAAATTTCCCTGTTGATGACATCCTCAAGGAATGGCTGCTGGCCGAGGTCGTGGATAGGGAGAGCAGCCCGTATCTCCTGCTGACGATTGCGCAGCAGCCCGAAGTGGAGGATATGGGAGAACCGCTCCCGTCTGCGGTAGACATTGGGTTCAGCGACGAAAAGTTTCTCCTGCCTTCGGAACCGCGTACCCTGACAGAAGAACAGGTCGAGTTGATTATCAGGGAGAGGAGTTTCTACGATGTTCGGCTGAATCCGCAGGGTAATTTTTCCGGTATTTTAGCCGATACCGGAGACGAACTCACGGTCTTTGACGAGCGCACCAACCTTCTCTGGCAGCGCACCGGGATTGATCTCTGCTCGATCCGCACTATGAAGGCAAAAATCGACGAACTGAACAGAACAGGATTCGCCGGTTTTGATGATTGGCGCATGCCCTCCCCGGAAGAGGCCATGTCCCTGCTGGAACCGACGATCAATGCAAAGGGAATGCACTTGCATCCCTGCTTTTCCAAAGAACAGCCTTTTATCTTTACCAATGCCCGCCGCAACCCGACCGGCTATTGGTTTGTCGATTATGCGCAGGGCAAGACCTATTGGTCTTCCGGCACCGTGCCCGGAGGTTTTTGTAGGCTCTGTCGGAAGAACGAATAAGGGGAAAAAGGGGCTTTCCCTCCTGTTGACTCATCAGACTGAGCCCTTTCCCCCTGCCCTCTCCCCTCCCCTTTCTGTTGACATCCCCTGCACATGGCTTTAAGTTGCGCCCACGTAACCTCCCCCTGCACCGGGAACTCAAGCAACCCTAGCCAGCAGCGTACCCCATGTCCTATATCGCCGACCTCCACATCCACTCCCTCCACTCCCGAGCC
>MTKO01000039.1 GCA_004028505.1 Candidatus Electrothrix aarhusensis | reverse complement strand
GGGGGTGGGGCCGGTCAAGCTGGATTTTCTCTTTGATCAGTATTATGAGGATCAGGAAAATCGAGTCTGGGGCCGCATTTTCACCTGCGTTCATGAAGGGCCGTTTATTCTGCAAGCGGAAGAAGTGGAATACGGCCACTTTATGCTGCCCAATGCTGCTCTTGATTACAGCACATCTGAATCCTTTACGCCGGATGGAATTCTTATACTGCACAAGCTTCTGGCTTTGAAGAAAGATATTTCTACGATAACGGAGCAGGTCTGTTGAACCTCTTTTCTTCTTTGTATAGAGACCTGCGTAAAGAGAAAGGAGGGTAAACAGAATAACAATGAGGTGATACATGGGAAGAAAAATAAGCATTCCGCTGAAATTTCTTGCTGTTTTTACTCTGACGATGCTGTTGACCGCCGGAGCCTTTATGACCACTCTGTCCTCCTTGAGGACCTACACGGCGCGACATGAGGCCGGTGCTGTTGCAGACCAAGTTATTGCCTTTCGAGCTTGGGTCGCCCAAACCGGCATGGTGTGGGTTCAACAATTGATTCCTGGTTATCACGACTTCCTTGCCCAAAAAAATGCTACTGATGGAGGGGCCTTTTACGGGAAAAATCCTGCCTTGGCCACAAGAGAATTGTCAATGATTGCCAACAAGGGCGCAACTCGCGCTCTCTTTCGGGTAACGAGTGACGACTATCGGCATGAGGATAATAGTCCTGACAAGTTCGAAGCGTTGGCTATCAAGGCCTTTAACGATGATAAGTTGCTTGAATTTGTTGAGCAGTATGAGAACGGAACATACCGCTATGCCCGTCCCATTCTGGTGCAGCAAGAATGCCTGAAATGCCATGGTGATCCTGCGGATGCACCGCCAGCTGTTGTTGCCAAATACGGCTCGGAAAAGGCCTTCGGCTATAAAGTCGGTCAAGTGCGCGGTGTTGTCAGTGTCAGTCTGCCCGCTGTCGGGGTCAAAGAGGTTATCAAGTCGTTGGTAAACCCCTGGACCCTGTGCTTTGTTTCGATTATTTTTATCATCAATCTTTTCTTTATTCACTCGGTGGTGATTCGTTTGGTCCGACTGACTAGAAGTGCTGAAGCAATAGCGGCTGGCAAGCTTGAGACTGAATTGATATATACCAATCCGTCTGCATCCAATGATGAATTAGATCATCTCTACCACGCGACAAACTTATTAAAACGGAGTTTGATTATTTTGTTCAAAAGGCTTGAGCAGGAGGGGAAGCATTAAGAGAGGAAACGATGTCAAGTCGAAGAGATGAAAAAAAGTAACTTTTCAAAACTTACAGGCAGCAGTATAAAAATACTGTAAAGTATGATTCATGAAATCCCCGAACCTCAACGGCATCCTGCACCTGAAAGTGAACGAAGTTCTCTCTTCGAGAGACGCTATGCTTAAGTTTATCAACTGGCTGACACAATATATCAAAGAGCTAGAGGATGAAATTCAAATCGAGTAAAATGGATGAGGGGGAAACGCTGGATTATTTTTTTGGAACATTACGTCGGTCAGTGAAAAAGTGACAACGCCACCGGAGCAATCTATGAAGCAGCAGGTATTGATAGTTGATGATGATCCAGAGCTGCTCCTGAGTATCAATTGCGGTTTTGAACATAATGATCGTTTCCGCCTTCTGAAAGCAGAAAACGGACGGGAAGCCCTCGCTCTTTTGGAAACCAACAGAGTGGACCTTGTGGTCGCCGAACTGAATATTCCTGTCATGGACGGGGTGGAACTCATTTCCGTGATGAGTAACTCCTTTTCAGAAGTTCCCTATATTGTGATGACAGCGTTTTCGACTTCCGTAATGGAGGACTATCTCAAAAAGGCTGGTGCTCTGAATATCCTCAAAAAGCCAGTGGATATTAAGGAGCTCGAACAGGCTATCAACAAGGCGCTGGATATCCAGGAAGAGCAGAACTGCAGTCTTGCTGGCCTGCCGCTGAGCAGTTTTCTTCAACTCGTTGCCATGGAACAAAAAACGGCACATCTGAAAATTTTTCATTTGGGCGGGCAGTGCGGCAGTCTTTTTTTTCATGACGGAGATCTCATTGATGCGGAATACAATGACTTGACCGGTGACGAGGCTGTTCTGAAAATGTTGGCGTGGGAGAATGTCAGAGTAAGTATAAAAGAGTTCGCCGGTCCTTTTTCTGCCTCCAGAATGAAATCTGAGCTTCTGTCGCTTATTTTTACAGCGCTACAGCGCCAGGACTGGAATGAGGAAAATACTGAAAATCCATTACAGGTTGTGAAAAAAGAATTTGACCGTATGAAGCGAACAGCGCCCGTGAAATTTGTATGCAGGCCGAAAAGCAGAGCAACACCAAGCGGAAAGGCAGATAAAAAAAAGGAAGAGACGAAAGAACTTCTCAAAAAAATGGCGGGTGAACTGGACGGAGTGCTTGCGGTTCAAGTGACCGACCTAGATGGCATCACCGTAGCTCTGTACAATCCAGCAGATACAGATATAAAAGCGTTCTCGATAAATTTTACCATGGTGATGAAACTTATCGATAAATCTGTCGGTTCTCTGCAGGAGATGGGAGAATTTGAGGAAAGCCTCGTCCAAACGAAAAACGCCTGGATACTCACCAGATTCATTACGCCGCAGTACTATGTAGGTATTGCTGTCAATCGAGAAGGCACTCCGGGCAATCTGCGTCTGGTTGCTCGGAGCTACCTTGACCAGCTGCGCAGATCTTTGTAGTTTTTTATCTTGAATATCAGTTCATTCAGGAATATTTTCTATTTTCATGGTCATCTTCCATCCCGCTTTTATCTGTCGCCCAAACAGCCTAACCTTGCCGGACGCCCGTTATTTCCAGGACCTCCTCTACAGAGCCGTTAAAATCGGCACTGAATTGGAATTTGCCCTCCCCAAGGGGGTTTTGCGCCAAGACTTCCAACCGCGTATCGAAGAGGCCATGCAGCCCTCCAGAGATATGAATCAACGGGGTGAACTGGGGGTCTATGACGTGATCAGCGAGCATTGCGGCATTGAAATCCTGGTGATCGGCCGGCATCCCCACTGGGACGCCCTGCTCAATCAGTATAACCGGATTATCCTTCCCTTGCTGGCAGAAAAAATCAGGATGCGGCCCACCTGCGGCCTTCATTTTCATATCCTCGGAACAGGTCTGGCCGAAGATATTCCTGAAATCATCCTGGCAAACCTTTGGAATATGGCCCGTCTTTTTGCTCCCGGTCTCAAGTTTATCACCTCTGCCGGTCATAATCGACAGGCACTTTGTCGACGGCGGCAACATAATGCTCATCAGGAATTCATGCACTTGTCTCCAGAAAAACAATCTATGGCGGAAATTCAGGATGTGCTGAAAAAAAGCATGGATGTGCCGGAACATCAAAATTTCTTTAATATCGAGCATGTTTGCTTTAGCGAATCCGGTAATATTTCAAATTTTCACTTGGAATTTCGTTTTCCAGACGGCGATCTCTGCCCGGTATCAATCACTGCCAAGACCTTCTTGTTCATGACCATGATGCTCAAGGCTGTTGAGATCTCCAAATTCGGCCTGCTCAAGATTGACAGCTGTCCTCTTATGGAGACCAACAATCGATTGATGGATATGATCAGTAATAACGACGGCAAACTGGCTACCAGCGACACCAGTGCTATTAACGATACTACTCTGGAAGAATATCGCAAAAATGCTCAAAGCTTATTATTTTTCCTCAAGTCCATTTTTCTTCTCCTTGACAACCCCAGTGAACTGATACTGCAACATCTTGCGTTGGAACCGATTTCCCTGCGAAGAGATCAGGGGAAAAGCTGGAAGGAGATTGAGGACGAACTTCTCAGCCATATACACCCCCAACCAACTCTGGACAGCTCAGATTATGAGTTCATCAAAATTATTGAGTTGGGACTATTGACAGGCATCAGCAATAAAAACTGCTGGCTTGAGGCAGCAGCACAATTCTTGCTTTTACCGGCAAACGAGATCAGCGAACGCTTAAGGGGCTATAAAAATCGATCTCCGGCCTGGCAGGAAGAACTGGGTAGCATGGTCTTTCTTCGCTGATCAGAAAAAATGACTCTCGTTCAATGTGTGGAATAAACGGCATTCTCATCAGCCCCGGCAGAACCCCTTCCCAACTCTGTCGTATCAGAGAGCTATTCACCGCTAACCTCCTCGCTAATGAACAAAGGGGACGGGAGGCTACCGGCATTGCTCTCCTGAACAAGGATTCTAGCATCCGGGTGAATAAAGCTCCGGTAACGGCAAGCCGATTCATCCATTCCCCTGGTTACCTCGGGGTGCTGGATTCCTTATCTGAGAAGACAACTATTCTGCTAGGCCACACGAGAGAACCAACCAAGGGCACTCCTCAGAAAAATGCCAATAATCATCCCATTATTCGAGGAAATATTATCGGGGTACATAACGGCACGATCACCAATGATGACCTCATCTTTGCCCAGCAAACAATCAGCGGAGAGCGAATTGGTTCTGTAGACAGCGAAGCCATTATCGCTCTGCTCGACAGCATTTCCGGGTTTATGAACCTCCCTTCATATAAAAAGCATCTCTATAAGGTTTCCCAGGTGGTTATCGGTTCCTATGCCATTCTTTATGTGAATCCTGCTTTGCCGTACTCTATTTTTCTGTTAAAATACAAAAATCCTGTTTCAGTGCATTGGGACAGCGAACTGGGTGCCCTGATTTTTTCATCGCGTTACCTCTTTTTGCGTAAAGCCTTTGGGAGATCAGCAATTACGGAAGGACTTCCAGGGAGAACCGGTTTCATGTTTGATGCTAGAATGCTCAACAAATACAAAGAACACCCTATCCAGCTGTTCTCTCTGTTCAGCAATGCAGAAAAATAAATTTCCGCACCGAGCCACAGGAGAGAAGAGTATGCGAGAAGCCTCACAGCCAGTAGTAGAGCAGTAGAACAGTAAGCTGTATGTATATAGCCTTAAATTTCTGACGAGATCTACACGATGATAAAAAAACTTCCTCCCTTACTGGAGCGACTAAAAAAGGAACTTCCCGGTTTTTTAACAGCTGCGGTTGTTAACTGCGACGACGGCCTTACGCTGACCGAACTCAGCCTAAAACCCGAGATTGAAGCAGGGGCAGCAGCAGCTTACCTCTCTTCCATTGTAAAATCAAATCGCAAGGCAATAAAACTGCTCGCCAATAATGAGATAACAGACGATATTATTGTCAGCACCAGTCAGCATCATTTTATTATCAGGGACCTCACAAACCTTCCCTTTTTCCTCTTTGTGATGACTGACCGTAACGAGTGGCTCGGTAGGACGAAGATGATTATGCAATCTCTTGAAATTGAACTTATTGATATTATGATAAATACATATCAGGCTAAAGCAACTGCCTAACTATTAAAGCTGTCTTCAGCTTTTAAACCCTTTCGTTATTACGAGCTCTAAGGAGGAGTGGGTGACATATGCGGAAACAGGAGTGCCTTTATGAAACCTCAGGAAAAATTATCCCGACTTGCAAAAATCGACGGATTTGCTGGCGCAGCGTGTTGACCCCGGACGGTCGGGTATTGCTTAAATGTGAACCAACAGGAATCAACATTGAGCTGATCAGTGCCCTTACCAATAACGTGCTGCGAACGGCAGAAAAGGCATCCCGTGACATGGGATTCGGACGCAGTCATTTCACCTTTATGCATACAGAAAAGGCTTTAATTCTGACTCGTTGCCTAAACGAAGGAAAAAACCCTCTCGGCCCAGATCCCGGTAAATGCCATATACATCTTGTTCTTATCATTGAAAATCCAAGCAGTTTTGGTATAGCAAAACTTGAAATCAACAATGTCATAGAATCACTGGCCGACGACTTTCGAACACCCGATGTAGAATTGGACGAAGAATTGGGCGAGAGCCACCATCATCTTGATACAACAGAGAAGATAGAAGATAAAACGAAGCCCGAAAATCTGAAGGAACTCAACGATTTTTTAGATAACGGCAATATAGACAGTGCGTTTGACAATCTGTTGAATTAAGAGGTGGGCGGATGCGAAAAAAAAATTGCTGGGAAGTAAAAAAATGCGGTCGGCAACCCGGTGGAAACCAGGTAGACAAGCAAGGAATCTGTCCGGCATCCACAATAATAGCGGTTACTGGTATTAATAACGGGATAAACGGAGGACGGGCTTGCTGGGCATTGACCGGAACCATGTCTGGCCCTGCTGAAAAAGTACAGGGAAGCTTTGCCCGTACCCTGAAAACGAGCTGTTATGACTGCAATTTTTATGAGCAGGTTATGATTGAAGAGCAGGAGGATTTTGAAGGGACAGTACAGATTGTCGAGAAGCTGAAGGATCTAATTGCTGCGGTAACAACACAATCGGATTGAAGAAAACACTCTTTCGTTGGTTCTATCCCAACAAGCTATCTCAACAATATATTAACATATTACCCCTTCTCTACAATCTCTGCATAAAGAGAGGCATACACTCGGGCTGACCCGGACCAGCTCAAACCTAATGATGCAAGGTAATCCCCTGCTCCTCTTCCCAGTTTTCGTCGCTCAGCCGGATGGTTCAATAAATAAAGCATATGTTCTGCCAATGTACTGACATCGCCTGGCGGGAAGAGGAGGCCCTGTTGTCCATGTTCGATAAGATCCGATACAGCGGGAATTGCTCCGGCAATGACCGGTAGGCCAATTGCCATAGCCTCAAGCACAACATTAGGTCTTCCCTCGGCAAAACTGGCAAAAACAAAGACGTCAGCTCTTGCCATCAACAGCGGTATATCCTCCGGTGGGGCTGAACCATGAAAGGAGACATTGGCCTCAAGGTGCTGTTCTCGGCAATACCCCTCTAATGCTTCTCGTTTTGGTCCATCACCGACAATATCAAACGACCATTTCTGGGCCGACATCTCGGGCGGTAGCTCAGGCGACAATAAGGCTGCTGCTTTCAGGATAACATCAACTCCTTTGCCAGTAGTCAAATTGCCCACATACAGAAAACGAACAGGAGCTGGAGATACAGCATGTCCCACCAAAGAAATTTTTTTGTCATCCTTATCTGCCTCAGCAGCATGCTTACTCTTACCAACATTAAAAAAATCCTGATCAATACCGTTGCAGATCACCCGGATCTTTTCACTATGTTGAGGACAATGCTCAGCGAGTTTTTCTTGCAAAGATGGGCTGACAGTAATAATCACATCACTGAAACGGAGACAAAAATGCACCAACCGGCGCATCAAGGCTGATTTTTCTATCAAGTTGACATCACTGCCCCGCAAGGTTGTCATGACGGGTTTACCGAAAAGCAGTCCAGCAACTCCGGCAATAGCACCGTTGATTGACCAATTGGCGTGCAGAACATCCACCTTACGCGCAAAGTAACAGCAGGTGAGCAGATTGGACCAGAGAAATGGAGGAAGCAGGAGAAAAAGGAGTTTGTTGCGCGAAAGAGCAGCCATGATTCCGCCGGAACCGTGGGCAAGCTGCTGCCAATGTTTCGATGCATAGCGAAACGGAATGACAGCATAATTACCAGAGGGGTGGTTGCCCACTTCAGTGCTGTCTGGGGTCAGCACTGTCACTTGAACATTCTCTGGCAGATGGTTGATCATTTTTTGGATAAAGATGCCGCTCCTTGATCCCCTGGTTAAAGGAAAGGAAGTCGTCAGCAGAAGCACCTTCAGTACGTCTTGAGCACCCTGAGTATTCTGAGCAGTCGTGCTCTTCATCGCGTTATCCTTCAGATGACCTTCAAAAAATCAATTCCCCGGCTTCATCCTCCTCCACTCCGACCACCACGATACCGGCTCGATCAGCAGCAGCAATCATGGCCTCGCAGTCAAAGAGAAGAGACTGACCAGCCTCAACAGCCAAAACTGAGCCCTTTACCGAAGCCAGCGTCTCAATGGTCTTGGTCCCAGTGGCAGGCAGATCAAAACGGAAATCCTGACCAGGTTTCTTCATCTTGATAACAACGGCCCCTGATCCTGAAAGTTGTCCACCCCGCCGAATTGCTGCATCCGTGCCCTCTATGGCTTCAACAGCCAGTACTGCCCCTTCGCGAACCACAACGCATTGCCCTATATCCAATCGCCCTATCTCACGGGCAATCTTCCAACCAAAGCGAATATCCGTCAGCTGCTCTTGTGAAGGCTTTCTTTTGCCTATAATCCCTTTTGGGAAAAAGAGATGTTCAAGATAACAGGTTGAGGCCAGAACTGTGATTCCCTCTCCCTCAAGTGCTCCGGCAACCGCCCGCAGAATAGCATCATCCAGCTTCCTATCAATTTTATTCCACAGAGTCAGCCCTTTAAAATCCGGAAGAATATCTTTGAACATCCGGGTCTTGGTAATGGTACCGCAGAAGACAGCCTCACGAACACCCTGCTCATGAAAAAAACGGATAATTTTACCGAGCTGACCCAGCTTTACCCAACAGGAAACATCAGCGCAATGCTCAAGTTCCACTTGAGTCTCATTCTGATGGCAAACCGCAACTACCCTGCGTTTGCGTTCCTGGGCCGCCTCGGTAAAAAGAAGAGGAAACTGGCCTCCTCCGGCAATAAGTCCGATCGGTGTTGACATGCGCAGTGATTTTCAGCTGTCTTCGGTGCGTTTAACCACACCGCGTTTGCTCTCTCTGAAAAAATCAATCAGAACGCGCACCTCTTTAGAATCAGGAAACTCTCGGTTTGCCTGCTCCAGAGCCTCCTTGACCAGTACCTGCGGTGAGGCGCGAAAAATTATTTTAAAGGCCCGATCAATATCGTTAATCGCCTCTCGGGCCATACCGTTACGCCGCATACCGATCTTATTGACACCGGCAATACGCATCCGATTCCTGGTGCCGGTCAGGATAACATAGGGGGGCACATCCAGAGAGATACCTGACATCCCGCCGACATAGGTATAAGATCCTATTCGACAAAACTGATGCACAGCCACTAAGCCGCCGAGATTGGCATAATTGCCCACCTCCACATGTCCACCCAAGGTTGCCACATTAGACATAATCACATGGTCATGGAGAACACAATCATGGGCTACATGGCAATAGGCCATCAGCATATTATTATTTCCGATGATCGTCTTGCCTCCCCCAGAGACCGTCCCTCGGTGAATAGAAACATATTCCCGTATCCTATTTCCATCGCCGATTATCAGCTCTGTCGGCTCATCCTGATAATGGCTATCCTGTGGCGGGGTACCAAGAGAAGAAAAGGAACCGATATGATTATCAGCTCCGATACGGGTATGCCCTGAAATCACTGCATGCGCATCAATGACCGTGTTGGGGCCGATGGAGACATTGGCCCCGATAACGCTGTATGCACCGACTGAAGCGGTTTCATGAACTTCCGCCTGTGGTTCGACCACGGCAGTGGCATGTATAGTCATTTATACTTTCCTTTGTCGATCTCTGTTCAGCTCGACAGTCTGATAAGCAGCATTTGCAGCATTTTTGCTGCATTTTTTGGTCCTCTAGCCCTTTATGACAACGAAGGAAACATCAAGAAAAGGTGGCCAGCTGCTCGGCTTCGGTCACCAGCACATCATCAACATAGGCCTTACACTGGACCTTGATCAGTTTGCTTTTTCGACGAACCATTTTCACCTTATAGATAAGCTGATCACCCGGTCGCACAACCTTGCGAAAGCGAACCTTATCCATTCCGGCAAAATAAACTAGTTTCCCTGCAATGTCCTCTGTGGAAAGATAGGCCAGTACGGCTCCGGCTTGGGCCATACCCTCAAGAATCAGGACTCCGGGCATAACAGGTTCGCCGGGAAAATGTCCCTGAAAAAAAGGTTCGCCCATAGACACATTTTTCAAGCCGGTTATTGTTTTATCAGGTTCAAACTCCAGCACCCGATCCAGCATAATAAAAGGATATCGGTGCGGCAAAAGGTCAAGAATTTCCTTGATCCCCATAGGCAGCTGCACCTTTTTGTCCTCACTCATTCAGATTTTCTCCTTTTCTCATTATCATTGTGCATTTTATTCAACTATGCTTGCATCCGGCAAAGCTCCGGGAGTTATACTTTTTCAAAACACCCGATCCAGACGTCATAGAAAGGTATCAAAAAATAGCCGGAATTCCCTCAAGCACACGCTTGAGCATAGCCCATTTATCTCTCAGGGTAAAGAAAAACAGGTCAATAAGGTTGTTCCAACTCTTCAGAGATAATTTTAAAAAGTTGCAACCAACACCGGGCCTCATGAAAAATTTATCCCTGTCTCTTTTTTGCAAAAAACTTTTTCCCCGCAGTCAACAATAATTGAATAATTCCCCAGAGAGCACCACTTCCGATGGCTGCTGCCCGCAGGGCCAGCAACAGGGGAGAAAGAAAAGTTACTGCCCAATCATGCTTTAAAGCAAGCACGATAAAAGGGGTCGTCTGTAAGAAAAAAAAGAGACAAGAACAAGACAGGGATATGAGAGCAAAAAAAGAAAAAGGGCTTGGCCAGCTTGTTGAGCCAAGCAGAAAAGACACACTAAGTCCTATCAAAAAAAGACCAACAATCTGAGATCCTAATGTCCTTGGGGTATAGGAATCTTTCCCAATTTTTTTAGGGTGCAGACGATAGACCATCACCCTCCAAAAGCCCCTGCCGAATTTAAGTCGAAAATAACGAAAAACAGAATCTGGGTGATTGAGATGGCGTACCAATGCGCGTGGGGTGAAAACCATTGTGTATCCCCGAACGGCCATACGATAGGAAAACTCTGTATCTTCATTATTGGCCTTGGGGAAACGAGTATCGAATCCACCCAAATCAAGAAAAATTTCTTTTTTGAAACCAGCTGAATAGGTATCCACCATATCAATGGACTCCCTTTGTTCCAGCATCTTGAAACGTTCCTCAAACTCAACTTGAGCAAAACGGGCAATAAGATCCTTTTGTTCCGTACGATAGGCCCCTTTAACAGCTGTGACGTCAGGCTTTGCAAAAGGTGCTGCCATCTCTTCCAACCAATTCGGATCCGGGATGCAATCCGCATCAGTGAAAAAAATTAAAGCCCCTTTTGCCAGTTCTGCCCCGGCATTACGTGCCGATGCTGGCCCTTGGTTTTTTTTCTGATCATGATAAACCACCGGAAATCGGCGGGCGATCTCAGCAGTCTGATCTGTTGAGCCATCATCCACCAAAATCACTTCATAGCTCTCTCTGGAAAGGGTCTGTCGAGTGAGACTTCGAAGACAGAGGGCAAGGTTTTTTTCCGCATTCCAAGCCGGAACAATAACGGAGAGATAGACCATATTTAGGAGTCCTGTACCAAGGACTCTTTTTGGACATCAGAGCCGAAAAAAAGATATTTTGCAAAAGTACGAACAGACTTGAACGTTCGTCGAATTTCAGTGGGATGGCGGATCATCTGAATGAACTTATATAGGATATATCCAGGTCGTAAGTAAAATTTTTTCCGGGCGCTATCGCAGAATCGAACCAACTCTTCTGCACTGAGATTCTCCCCCTGGATAACCGTATTATGGAGACCGGATGGGGTCAGCCATTGGGAAAAATCCTTTGAAGTAATCAGATTCTTCTGTTTGTACCAGGCGTAGGCCTCAGTGCCCGGATAGACCATAACCGGATACACTTGGATTGCATCCGGCTGAAGGCTGATGGCAAGGTCCAGGGTTTCCTGCATGGTATCCCGTGTTTCTCCGGGCAAGCCCACCATAAAACAACCGTGGATAAGGATACCGGTCTTTCGGGCCGCCTCCATAAAGGTACGGGACTGCTCCAGGGTGATACCTTTCTTCATGGTGTCCAAAAGCTGCTGATTGCCGCTTTCAAAACCGACACAAAGACAGCGACACCCTGCCTTTTTCATAACCAGCATGGTTTCCTGATCTAGGTCGACCCGAGCATTGGCTGTCCAGGATATTTTGATATTCCTGCGGATCATCTCTTCGCAGATAGCAATACAGCGTTTCTTATTGGCCGGAAAGGTATCGTCCTCAAAAAAGATCGCCTTGACCTCTGGAAAATTGGCAATAATATATTCCAACTCATCCACGACATTATCCACACTGCGGTTGCGCAGTTTGTGTCCCATCATGGTCTGTGGGTAGACGCAAAAAAAACAACGATGCGGGCAGCCCCTGCTGGTGGTGATCGTCACCATAGGAAACAGGGCATTGGGATTGAAATAATGATGCGGATCAAGAAATTTCTTATACACAGAACTGACAAAGGGGAGTTGATCAATATCGGCAAGGGGAGCCCGTTCACCGGTATGAAGTATCTCATCCCCCTTCTCCCCCTTCTCCCCCTTCCGGATCCAGAGTCCGGCAACGCTTTCGAGCTCCTGCCCGGCTTCCAGCGCATCAGCCAGCTCCCTGACCGTGGCATCAAACTCTCCCCGGGCAACCGCATCCACTGCTGTGTTGAGGCGCAGGCTCTCCTCAGGCAGGGCGGAAACATGGGTGCCGACCAAGACGACAAAGACCTCCTCCCCTTCCCTGCCCAGCTTTTCCTTAAGCTTTCCAGAAAAGTTCACGTCATTATAAATGCTCGGGGTACTGGTTTCTACCACCACCAATCGACTACCATTTTTTTTTATACGCTCAATGACGACATCTTCGGATATACTAGCTGCTGGAGCATCAATAAAATCAATTGCATGCCCACCCGCTTCAGTATAGCCTGCGGCGTAGGCCAGCCACATGGGATAGTAGAGGGTGCCGCTTTTGGTAACAGCCGGGCTCCGTTGCGGGCGAGAAAAATTCTTTAAAAAAGGTGGGTTGAGAAAGGTAACGCGCATAATATGCTCCGGTTATTCTTATCTATGTATTTTAGGCCCTTAGACTGTTAGGCTATACTGCGGATTATTGTGTCGTACTGATTCATCTGTTCTTCCATAAAGCCCAACTTCCCGTGGAATTGAATAGCATCCTGCGGGCAGACACAAAAGCAATAAAGACAATGAATACATTGTTGCATATCCTGCTCAGACAAAGCACGGGGTAAGGCAAGATCGACTGGACAATACTCGCTGCATTTCCCGCAATTATTGCATTGCTCCTCTGCAAGGGTGAGCCCTTCCCATTCCATCTCTGTTTCCAGAAAGACATCCTGTCGCAGATCGGTGAGAAACAGAAGCTTGGCAAACAAGTCTGTATTACAGAGATAATTAAAAAACGCCGTGTTCCGGACAGCAAGAAAGTATTTCTGTCGTTTGGGATGATGGATAAAGGTGGCGATAGGCCCGGCCTTGGGTGGAGCAAAGGGACGATCATACGGAGTGAGCGGAAAATCTTGTGCTGCCGCGAACAGCTCCTGGGTGATGATGCCTCGTTGGCGGGCAATCCGCAAGGGTGTTATCTTATCAGGGTCACAGGAGGCAAATCGAGCAGTCAGAAGATCAATGAAATAGGGATCGGTGCCGATAAAGACGGTGTCGGTTTTCACCGGGGTGCCCTTGGTCGGCCCCAACCCTTCCATTGCAAAAAGCGCATCCACAATATGGAGATGAGGGCGACAATCTTCCGTTATATTGACAATATTCGCTGCAAGAGAGAGATGGGTTTTTTTCTTGTTTTCCTGCCCTACTAAACTACCGATTAAGTTTTTTAGACAAACAGTCATGCCGGCTTCAAAATGAGTTTTGAGCTTGGGCATGTTGATCAGCAGATCAGCCTCCTTGCATTCCCTGGCAATACCCGCCTGCACCCCGTCTTCAAAGGGGATCAGGAAGGGCTTGGAATAATTCAGATCAATGCAGTTAACGCCGTAATGTTTTGCCAACTCATCCACCCGCAGTCGGTTAATTACACTGATATTACTCCGGTAGAAACCGCTGTTTGTTCCTTCTCCGATTGTAATGTTTCGGTACCCTGATTCTTTCAGAAAGAGAATAACGGCGGCCAGCAAACGCAGGTCAGTGGTGTTACCGGTCAGGGCGTTCATATTGCTGTTCAAATTCGGTTTGATCAGGATCTGTGCATCCCGATCAGCGGGAAAGACCTCTCCGTATCGCGCCAGAACCTCGGTTAAACGAGTTCGGATTTCTTGAAATGATCGGCACTGAATAATGTCTGCGTGATATTTGTTTGTCATGATGGGATCGGCTGATATGAACGGTTAAGAATTTTTTCTGCGGCCTGTTGCACATCTTGCACAGTGATTTCTTGCAGGCAGGCATGGTATTCAGAGCGGTATTCGGGAAAGCAACATCGACTCTCATCACAGCTAACACGGCAGGGAAAGTCTTTTTCCACCACCTGACCCTCTGGGCTATACGGGGCTGTTTCCACGGATTTCGAAGGACCAAAAATGGCAAGAGTCGGTATTTTCATTGCCGCTGCAATATGCATAGGCGCACTGTCATTGCAGAGAAAAAGGGCAGCCCGACCCAACAGTGCGGCCAACTGGCGGATATTCAGCACTCCTGCCAGCAAAACAGCCTGACATTGCTGATCCTGAAGAGTGGCCTGGATACCTTGAGCCAATGGAGACTCATCCGCTCCCCCTACAAGCACAACCGGCAGTCCATATTGCTGAAAGAGATTCTCGCAAACCTGCGCAAAACGCTCCGGAAACCAACGTTTCAGGACCAGACGAGAACCGGGATGAACAGCAATAAAAGGGCCTGTTACCCCTTGGACTCGCAATATGGAAACAATATCCTGCTCCTCTTCAGCCGTCAAAAAAAGCTCGGCCTTTGCGCCCTCAGTAGGACAGTCGAGATATCGGGCCAGCTGGAGATGATAATCGACCTTATGGCAAAGTCCAGGGTAAGGCACTCTGTGGGTCAGCAGGTACCCTCCTCCACCCACATCATAACTCACCTTGAATCGGGCCGGAATCCAGAAAGACAGCAGGGCAAGCTCCCGTATATCAGCCCTGGTTTCAATCAGGAGATCAAAACGGAGCGAGCGCAGTTTGCTGATAAAGGCAAACCAGTCCTTGATAGATCCAGAATAGAACCAGAAAGGATTAAAGGTTAAGATTTTATCGATATATTTATTATTCCGCAAGAGCGCTGCTGAGGCTGTTGACGTAAGAAAAGTAATTTTAGCCTCGGGATATTTTTTATGCAGTGCAGGCAAGATCGGCAAGGTCATGATAACATCGCCGATGTAGGCAGTCCGTATAATACAGATCGTTTTCACCCGGTCTGGGGTGATGGCTTCCTGTTTCCGAATGAGGCGCAGCGGGAAAAAGAGAAGATTGCCAAAGATATCCGCAATAATCGTGGCAATGCGTTTTTTTCGATTAATAATTTTATACATGCAGACCAATTACCTCGTTATTTCTTTCCCTCTCCTTGTTTTGCGCGAATGAACTGCCCAGGAACAAAGCGATCAAGGAAATGCATGTAACCGGGGTAAGAGCTGATGTGCTCTTCCAAACGGCTAAGAAATTGCTTGGTACAGTCAAGCACCCCCTGCTCTCCTGGTAAATCAGAGGTGATTTCCGGTTCAATGATCACGGTAAATAAGGTTCGGTCACCGGGCAGGATAAAAAGAGGCAGCAGAGAGGCACCAGTCTTTCGTGAAAGAATTGCCGGACCAAGAGGCAACACGACCTGTTGTCCGAGAAATTGAAAACATGCCTGCTTGCCAAAAGTTTCCTCTGTTCCAGAGCCATCACCGGTTGTCATGATAACCTGATTACTGCGGAGCGCCTGAAAAATCGGGCGGAGAAAGGAGGCAGCTTGAATAATATCAGCAGGAATGCGGCTCTCATAATGCATGCGCAAACGAAAGGCCACATGACGACCTATCCAGCTCAAGCCCTTATCAGAAGGATTGCCGATCTGTTTCATCGGATATCCCATCAGGGCAAGGGATACCAGAGGGAGATGAACCGGGCCGAAATGACCATGCACTAAAACGGTACCCTTCTCTTTTTCCAGGGCCTTGTCCAGGTGAGTCAACCCCTGAAAGCTGACATAATCAGTGATATTCTCCTTATTGAACTGAGGAAAGACAAGAGGAAAAAGCTGATCCTGATAATGGTTACGAAAATAGAGACGAATGTTCTCTTCATGCTGAGGGGGGGCAATGCCCATCCGTTGCAGGTTCTCTGCCAGCATTCGACGCTTTCCCTTGGCAGCTCCATAATGCAGATCACCCATAAACCGTAATGTTGCCAAGGCGACCTTGGGGGGCACAGCAAGCAGGAACCAACGTAGAGGATACCAGACGATCAGGCGCAGGATATCCCGCGCTGGGCTTTCACCTGTTTGCATATTCTTTTCTTATAGCTGAATTACTGCTCATATCTATTGATTTTCTGTGTCCTCTCTCTTGTGCGGTCCCAGAAAACGATCCCCGTTAAAGTGGATGAGATGATCCGGTTCATCGACAATCCACACTTCAGTTTCCCATGCGATTTCAGCAGCATTTTTTCGGAATGTTGCACGGTCTGGAAATCCGGTCACGTATACTACACCGACCTTACAACCTTTAAAAGCCTCTTCGAGCTCAAGCCATCGTTTCGGTGAAACTGGACCATGACTGGTAACGGCTTCAATCAGAAAGAGCCATTTCTGCTTTTCATCATACACAACAACGTCGGGCAATTTTTCATGGGACATGGGCGGAACGCCCAACTTTCTCAAATATTCTCTCTCCAAGATCATGAGCTTACCACCTTCTTCTCTGCTGCTGGCAGTATCGCCGATATAAAGCACCCTTCCGCTTGCTCCGATAAATCGAGAACAAAACTCATGAAGAATATCAGCGTGCAATTGATTATGTTTTCCCGGTGACAATTTCATCGTATTACCGTTTGGCAAAACAACCGGGATCTTGTGCATGTCAAGAACTCTTTGATACTGGCTTTTTAGCTCAGGAACGGCCTCATTGAATTCCTGAACTTTTTCCTGCCAGCTCCCATCTGGATATTCAGCGAAAATATCCAATATCGGTTGATTTAACGAGTAATTATTATCCTTACTGTTCGTAGGTCGGGCAGGATCATCCCTGTTTCGATCCACAATTCTGGCCTGTTCAAACTGATGAAGTGTTTGCCTGCGAATAGTTTCTCGGCTGTTCGGCTTATAATCCATGCTGTATTCATTACGAATAAACTCCATAATGCTTACGGTTGGCAGCAGTGGTGCAGTTCCAGCACGCCACGTATCGAAAGGTCTCACATGGCTAAGGCCAAAAAGACCCATGCCGATCGGTCATTACATTGGGCTTTCGGAAGCCCTAAAGCGGTCAATAATTTTTTGGCTTCTTGGAGTTTTCGCTCCTGTTTTTTTGTGAATTTCACTTTAACTATGAAGCCCTGGAGTTACCCGCCTGACCATTTGTTACCCCGAGAATAGGATGAACAATACTATCAAACTCATCCGTTTTAACTAAGGTCATTCTTTGTAGTCGTTCGCCTATTTCTTTCACCTGCTTACGTGACGGAAATTTCATCACTCGAATCTCTGTGGCATTTACTTGGGTGTTTCCCGAAATAGACCTGAAATACCTATCCATAAAGGAAGAGTTAAAAACAGCTGCAAGCCCATAGGCCTCTTCTGAGGACAAAACCTCACCCCTCAAACCGATATAATTTGTTTTATTACCAAAGCCAATCAGGTGACAATCATGCATCTCCGCAAGATGAACAGCAGCAACGAGTCGGCGTTTTTCGTCTTTTGATGACAGACGCTTTAGAAGCACATATGTTCCGTTTTTCATAGTATGTTTTTCATGCCCGTTACTCAGCATAAAGGAGACATCTTTTTTATGTCCTCCAGTCCACGTTGCGAGTAGCGGAGTTACATTATGAGGCCGATAAAGAGGAACCGCATTCGCTGCACCCGTATTTTCCGTGATATACTCCCGAGTACGATGTTCAACAATGCGACCAGTTGAAATAAAATAACCAGCATCCTGAAAGGTGGTTTCAAATTTTTCAGCCTGCTGAAGTATGTCTGCTTCATAAGCCGATTCTGGAATTCGGATCATGTTCTGCAGACTGGACACATCAATGATCAAGGCAGCAGGATACATCTCTTTGGTTCCATTCTGAATATCGGCATCACAGTCACTTGAACGCACAGTAACGTTTTTTGTCCGGCCACCTTTTTTAAAACGACAAATGATATTCTCTTGCAGCACTGAGGAGGTCGTATCTTTAAAAACCTTATCCCTATGTTTAAAAATATGGACGGATTCCAAGGAAGACGCTGCCAGCAGGTATGATCTGAATCCTTTGAAATAGAGACCGTTGGTGAAGCTGCGCGGAGTAATTGTAATCATTTGTCCGCTACTCTTCAGGCAGGCCATGACGACTGCCATAAATGAAGCGTAAATATTCGGGTCACCATGATACAGATCAGCTGTCGCCTTGGCATACGGTGAAGATTTTACATTGTATTTAAAATACGGAGGATTTATTACCGCCACATCAAACGGTTGAGCATTGCTGTTCTTATCAGGTCTTGCAAGAACAAAATCTTCGCAATAAATCTCACAGGTAAAGGATGCTTGGCGACTATGAAATATTCTTCTGATAATATGTAATGTCTGTTCAAGAGCAGGAAGAGCTTTTTCATCCAACTCATACAACACTGCATGGACCGATTCGCACCCTATCTTCAAGCAATGCAAGGCCGCAGACGCTGTCAGAATACCCGTTCCAGCACCGGCGTCTAAAAGACGAACTGTTTTCTCATCAGGCCGCTCTATAAGCGAGGCCATATAATCAGAGACAACCAGACCTGTAAAAAATTGTCCTAGACTCTTTCGATCTTCTAATGCCTTAGAATTCAAAAAGGATCCCTGGATGCTGACTATATCACGTACAGGATTAATGAGTGACTGTTGATACAAGGTATTTTACCTCTTCCTGATTACTCTTTTGATATTGAACCATACTTACTTAACCACCACCCTCAAAGCAACCCCGCAAGAATCCGCCCTAACCACACCAGAAACACTCCGACAAGCACCTGCCCTCCTGCATTGAGCAAGGCTAGTTCTATTCGGCTTTCCCGGATCAGGTTCAGAGTTTCATTGCCAAAGGTGGAAAAGGTGGTGAAAGCACCCAACAGACCGATGAGAATAAAACTTCGGGTCTCCGGTGAAAACATGGCTCTGATTTCGACCAAAGCACTGAGGAAACCGATGAGCAGACAGCCGATCATATTCACAGTCAAGGTGCCAAAGGGAAACACAAGAGAACCGACCCGGCCCTGCACCCAAGAACTGACCAAGAAACGGAGCACAGCACCGGTAAAACCGCCAGCACCGATGAGTGAAATCTTGAGCAACGAATCCATATTTCTCCAGATATCTCTCTAATCGTAAACGCGAAAGAACCTGTTACTTGCCGAACAAACCATTCAAGAGATCAGGCACAACCTTATCAACCTGCTCTCTAAGGACATTTCTGGTTGCTTGACCAGCAGCCTGCTTGAGCAAATCCGACGATGCCTGCATCAAGGCATCGCGGCTGTATGCCGGTTTATCCCTGGTGCCTTTAACGGGAACCTTTAGGGTGGTTCCTTTGAGCAATTCATAGCCCTTTTTCCCCAGTAGTCTTTGCGTCACCGGAACCTCTATAAGATAATCCAGGCTGCCATCCATTCCGGCTGAACCGCTGATGACCATTTCTGAATCAGCAATGGTCATCTTGATCGGTGTACAACTGACCTGCCCTTGCACGCCCTCACAGGTCATGCTTTTATCCTTCATGCTCAAAGTCCTGTCCGCATAGCCTGCTACATCCAAAATACTGCTCAAAACCCCCTTGGGTTCCAAAGCCACTCCGGTAAGATCAAGAAAGACTTTAAAATCGATTTTTTCCATTCCCTTCTCACCAAGGGGCAGAGAAAAACGGTCCAGTCGAACATTGATGATGCCCACTGGGTTGGCCAAGGAGCCAAAGACAGGATGGATTCCTTTGAGAACCCCCTCAGTCAAAGCCTCTTCAAGATGCACCTCTGTCAGTACCTGCTCTCCTTCAGGGAGCGTCAGGAGAGGTGGAGTTTGCGTGTAATCAATGCGGGGGGAAAACTGCAACCAACCTTGATTCAAGGTCCCTTTGAGTACGTTGGCCATCACCCCTTCCTTCATATCAGTATCCAGTGTGAGCCTGCTGACATCAATGCCTGATTTGGAAAAGGAATCCGCATAAACCGTTGTGGCGAAACGAAGATTAATCTTGGCGTTTTCTTTTTCTTCCGGAGAGAGAGGGTAATAAAGAGTAAATTTCTCTTTCTTTTTCCCGGTTGCTTCAATGCCAAGCGGATACATCCCGTTAATAACGGCTATCAAGGAGGCCAGATCAGGCGTTGCATGCCCATCCAAAGAAAAATGCGGTTTTTTCCCGCTCAGTTGGAATTCACCGTCAGCTTGGAGGCTCAGCGGGGCAGATTCAATATCAAAGGTGGTGAATTGAACATCACCGGCCATAAGATCACCATGCAGGCGGCTCCTGAAGACCAGTTTTTGGCGCTCTATAAGCAGTTCTGCTTTGGCCTTTTTTCCTCGAACTTTTTCCCCGATTTTACGTAGGTGAATTGATCGACATCAAGCTTGACCGTGCCGGAATTGCCCTTGCTCGTTGTGCCAGCTATCTTGATGTCTTCTTTTTTCTCTGCCAGATCAAGGGAGAAAACAGCATCACCACCGAACTTCTGTTCAGGATTCATCGCACCCAGCTGCTGCAAAAGTGTGGTCAGCTTACCAAGATCGGACCTGCCGTTAACTTGCAGCGCCTTGATTGCCGGAGCAGGTTTATGCTGCCAGTCATCAAGAAAAATTCTCTCAACCCTGATATCAGCAAAGCCGGAATTAAGCGATAAATTACGAAGAACAAGCCGATGATTCTTGGTGTCAATCAGGTTATACCCCCCACCCTGGGCAAAAAAAGCATCCTTACTATCTGCCTTTTCAAGAGGCCGCACGGCCTCTTCCACGTTGGGGGTCGGCTCCGGTTTTGTAGTAAAGAGGGCAAGATCGGAATCTTGAAGAACTTTCCCTTGTCGATAGAGGATAAAATCCTTGATCCGACTGTCTAAGGTGCTGACCACCAGCTTATCTTTTTCTGTATAACCAGAGGTCCGCAACTTCATGTCTCCGCCAAAACTGGTTTCCTGCTCCAACGCATCAAAACGATGAAGCAATTCTGTTACCCTGGCCAGAAGCACATCCGAATCCAGTTGATAATGAGCCATAATCTGTCCCTGATCTCTGTACACACCGGTCAGGCTCCCCTTGAGCTTGCCAGCCCACGACGACAGATCAAAGGTGAAATCCGCTGCCTCGGCCTTTGCCTCGGGAAAATATCCGGGTGCCACCAGCTTACCGTTAAAACGGAGCTGATGAACCGGCAAAACCTCCTTGTTCTTCATGGAGAGCCGATAATCGGCAATATCAACCTTTGCTGTTACCGTATACCGTTCCTCGCTGTCTTTTACTGTTTCTTTTGCTGTTTCCAGGTCCAAAGTCAAACGCCCGCCCGCATCCCAGTCAAAGCGGATAATCCGGCTGATCTCTTTCACTGCTTTATCAAGATCTGCTGAGCCTTAAGGGTAAAATGTTGCAGATTGCCCTGCCCCTCTATATCCAGAAAATCAGCCTTGAGGACAAGCTTGTCCACCTCAGGCTCCTTACCTGTCATGCTGCCGTTTAAGCTCAGGCTCAGCGGGCTCTTCCAGACAAAGGGCTGTCGATTTTGTCGGCCTGCAAGATCCTCAACAGTGGCATCGGCAGTAATATGCATCACCTTATTTTGCTCTGTCAGCTCAAAAGCGAGCGAGGCTATCCCATTCTCCAGCCGAAGATTCTCCTGCACCTTAAACAGGCCGGGCAACTGGGTGAGCAGGACTGGCAGGTCAAATGTACCCTTGCCTGCGGCCTGCAATCCCTGTTTGCCGTAGCTGGATTGAAGATCTACACTGCCAAAATCGGAAAGCATCTTCAGTTCCGGTAACCGCCATTCCTTCTGTTCATCACGCTGGAGATCCAGTTCAAAGGCAAGCTGTTCAAGCTGGGGATGATCCTCAGCCAAAAAACCGCCGGTCAGATCAACCTCCTTGAGGGTGATGGGGCCACGCAGCACCAGATTACCACCTTCGGTATTCTTGACTGTCAGCTCGGAGGTCAGAATTGCCTGCCCTTGAGGAACACTGCTCTCGGCAGGGGCCAAGGCCAGAAAGGGTGCGACTTGGACATCTGTGAAGGTAACCTCCATGTCAGCGGTCATCAGATCCAGCAGACTACCTTTCACTGAGGGCAGATGAGCGGAGCCAACCGCCTTTATTTGTCCTTCTGCCTGCTCTGCACCGGTTTTCAGCGAAAGATTAAGATTGAGGGTATCAGAGGCGAGGGCAAGATCTAACGCCCCATCCTGCAACAACATTTGCGATTCCTGCTCTCCCTGCTGATTGACCTGCTGTAGTTTGACAACCGCTCGGTTAAACAGCACCTTCCCGCTCATCTTATGCCAGAACCAAGTACCGGGCTTACCCGCTTTATCCTCGGAGTTCGACGTTTTTTTGCCGCTGCCCTCGGTTTTTGCAGAAGCACTGGAATCGGTTTGCGAAGCAACGGTATCGCCTTCGGCGTCAGACTGCGCCTGAACCTGAGGCTGCGTGATAACCACCACAGGGTCATCCACAGTGATGGTCCCAAGATTCTTGGGTGCCATGAGCAGAGAGAAAAGCCCCTGGGTCCCGGTCAGGCGAGCAGCATCAACCTGATAGCCTTATCCTGATAGGAAACTTCGGTACATTTGAGGCCCTCACTCCAACCGATTGCACAATCGCCCAAAGCAAGCTCTGCTGAAGAGCCGCTGTTTACCTTGCTGACAATGCTGTTTTTCACCCAGTCCGAAGAAAGGAGAAGGGGAAGTATTGCGACCGTGATACCGAACAACACGACGACAAAAAGCAGCGTTGCTCCCGCAAAAAGTTTTATATTTTTCACCTACTGAACTCCAAATTACTCTTTTTTATCTAAGGAATATAGCCAGAATTGAAGCGGACTTTACCACTTTGATATCAAAAAGTAAACAGTACCTCAACGAGGTATGTGTCGCATACCTTTTCACTCTAAAGACAGAGCAAATCGTTTCAAGCACATGGAGGAGGGTTACCAGAAAGGGATTATCCTGCTCAATAAAAAAAGGCCGCTTTCACAGGTAATGAAAGCGGCCTCTTCACTTTGTTGCAGGGCAGTACTGGGTTCAGATTTTGCTGGGATCAAAACAACACAACTGATTATGCTTTTGTGCGTCTTGCAAAGACCGGAACCCTTTGCCCATCTGCCGGACTTCAAGACAGAAGCCCGACCACGCATTTTTCCTTACTTTTTGTCTACATTTTTTGGTTGTTTCGCCTTCATGTCTCTAGCTTTTTGGTCATGTTTACTCGCCGCCTGCTTCTTACTTTTATCTTTATCTTTTCTGCCGCCTTTATCACCCATTGCGTGCTCCTTTCGTCGTGCTGCTTTTTAGCAGGCAAAATTGCCTGATAATTTGTTGCCGAAAAAATACTTTGTCTCTTTCCGCTTCCTCCTCCCGGCCATCCTCATGCTCTTCCTTTTTTCAAGATCGGAAGGCCTTTATGAAATCGCGGATGCGGCGGGTGGTGCTGTGGAGTCCTTCCATATACGCAACGCATCATACCCTTTCCCAAGAAAACGTCTCGATATTCTTTTTTGTACTGCTGAAAAGGATACCGACCAAATACACTGTCCCCTGACCTGCATACTTCTGCGCATACTTTCGTTCTTTAATCTGCTCAAGCGGATCAGCATTGCCGTCAACTTTAAACTCGACAATATATATGTTATCACTCAAGAAAAGTGTTAAATCAATACGCCCGGCATTGGTCACATCCTCCGCGATGATGCGTATACCCAGGCTTGCGAGATAGGCATAAATCACACTGGCATAGTAGCCCTCATACTCGGCAACGGTGTTTTTGACATAATTATTATAGGGAATTGAAGCGAACAGAGCTATGAGCACATCTTTCAATGCTTCGATATCCCCGGATTTTAATGCGGAAAATAAGCCGGTTTTGGTGGGCGTGTATGTTGTCGCATCCGTCAGAAATCGGATAAGCGCGTCATTAAAGGAAAGGGCAACCTCTCTGTTCGGATAGTGCAGGGTATATTCAAACCCTCCAAACTCCAGCTCATGAACCTCTTTAATCGTTAGGTAACCGGCCTGAAACAGGATGGATTCCAGCCTGATGTGGTCGATATCAAAACCGTCGAGCAGAGAGCTGTCAACTCGCAGGTCGGAAAGACGGGGGAGAAAATAATTGTTCTGGTGGATAAGCTTCAGCAAAAAGGTCGGCGTGCCGGTCTCGAACCAATAATTGTTAAAAATAAGTCCCTTATCGATGAAGAGCAGGATATCAAAGGGGTTATAAACTTTTTCCCCGAGAAAATTATAGCCGTTGTACCAGTCCCGCACCCTTTCCATATCAGCGTCCCGCAGGAGGTCGGCGAAAACGGTTACCAGATCATCCTGGGTATAGCCGCAGACAGTGGCGTAACGGCTGTCAAGGGAGATATCCGAAAGGTTGTTCAGGCCGCTGAAGACAGAGACCTTGGCAAATTTACTGACGCCGGTAAAAAAGGCGAATTTGATATACTCATCGCAGTCCTTGATGATTGTGTACAGGTCTTTGAGTATTTCTCTTGCCTCTTGCGCGACCTCCAGCTGATCCAGATTATCAAGGATCAGCTTGTCGTACTCATCCACAAGGATAACAACTTTCTGCTGATATTTCTCAAATGACTTCCTGATCAACTCCCGTAAGCACCCACCTGTATCTTCTTCGTGCAGACAGTCAATGTTCAGGCGCTCTTGGTTATCCTTGAGGATATTCCTGATATCCTGCTGCATCGCAGCAACATTGCGGGCTACTCCGGCAAAGCTGATTTTGACGACCGGATAGGTTGCCTGCCAATCCCAGGTGTCATAGATATACAGGCCGTGGAACAGCTCTTTCCGGCCCTCGAACACAGCCTGCAAGGTGGAAAGAAAAAGGCTTTTTCCGAAGCGGCGGGGGCGGGAGAGGAAATAGTATTTCCCGTTGTTGATCAGCTCAAAAGCGATTTTTGTTTTATCAACGTAGCGGTATTCTTCTTCACGGATTTCGCTGAAGGTTTGAATGCCTATGGGTAGCTTTCGCATCTCTCCTTTATGTCGTGTCGGGGTAAGATGTTATTGGGGAGGAATTCCACGCCCAGAAGTTGGGCGATTTGTTCGGGGATGTTAATCAGATTCAGGTTTGATGGAATAGATGATCGCATTGCTGTCTAGAAGCATAACTTACTCCCTGCCCGGCAATGGCCGGTCTTTTCGAATTTCCCGCTGCCAAGCTGCCGGATCATCAATATGCGACAAAGCGTGTCTGTCCGCCATCCGTTGCAAAACAGCCGCCATGCGCTTCCCCTGACTGCTCTTGACTTTGTTCCGCCTTTGCAGAGAAAGCCCCTGCTCCCAAGCAAGTTGGGTGAGCAACGACTGCATGAGCTGGAATTTATCCGCCTGCGGCAACGATTCAACAAGCGGAAGAATCCTTGCCAGCGATGTTGTATGCTGTTCTTTGTTTTTTTTCATTTATTTCCTCGTTTGAATGAACATATTCCCGAGGGGTCAAGGGGATGCGATAATTTTACGCCCAAAAGTTAAGCGATTCCTCCGGTGATTTATTCCACGTTTTCTTTATCCTTTATTTAGTCTAGCCTGTTCCGTCTGTAAAATCTAACATTTTTCTCTGCGGAAAGGTCTTGTTCAAGGTGGAAAGAAAAAGGCTCTTGCCGAAACGGCGCGGGCGGGAGAGGAAATAGTATTTGCCGTTGTTGATCAGCTCAAAAGCAATTTTTGTTTTATCAACGTAGCGGTATTCTTCTTCACGAATTTCACTGAAGGTTTGAATGCCTATGGGTAGCTTTTGCATGATCTTCTCGCACCGACTCAGCAGTTAATATAAAACCTATCCCTCCCCTCTGGGGGAAGATAACAAAACAAATGAAGAGGGTCAGAGTGAAATTATTATTTAATTTCTGACTGTTACAGATTTAGGGGAGCCCCGCGAAATCCCCCAAGAGAAGCGGAAATTAAAAGGTTTTGTAACCAACAATCATGATACCGTTTTCCGTTCAGTTGTTCAGCCGGACTTTGTAGACCCGCATGCTTTTTTACCGCAGCTGGATTTTGCGGCGCAAAGTTTTTGATAAGTGCCCATCCCCGGATATTACGTTCAGCCGTCTCGCGAGAACCGTGAAAGTACCTTGTGTTGTAAAGATGCCGATTCATTCCTTGCATCAGTCTGTCGATCATATTGCTGGTTCTATGACAGCCATGATGATTATATGACTCTGAATATTCGGAAATATTGTTTTTTAATTTCTTGATTGGCTTCAGGATGGATTCCGGGTATGAATCCCGTTCCCCGGCCTCTGCGAGTCTTCTGACTTTCTGTGAGAATGAGCGTCGAGTTGGGGCCTGAAAACATTCCCAAAGTGCCGATGCGGCTCTCAGGAATACGTCTCTATGTTTTTTCTTAGAACCGTCTCGCATCTTTATGTAAATATGAAGAAAACAGCATAAAATACATATTGTCGGAAAAAGGTGACGGAACGCATTTCGTGTGGCAGCCCAACCGTCGATATTGACCGTCTCAGGCGAATAAGAGGGATCTAAGTCCAAGGCTTCCCGTCTGAAAACATCGTATCCACGGAGTAAAGCGATGTTACCTGCATTTTCAGCGACTGCCGCGCCGAGAATGCATCCACAGCCGACAGTTGTCGGGATATAACACTTTTCACCTCGAATTTTCGTGTGTTTTTCATCGGCGGCTATATGCAAAGGCAATTTCTTGGGATCTCTAACGGTTGTTCCGACAAGACTGAACCGTCCGAGATTGCTGGCCATACGATACCAATACGGACCGTTTTTGCCAAAAATACGAGCAATTCCCCATGCGGGAACATCGAATTTACTCAGAAATAGTGCTTTTTCGGCATCATCAGTAAAAGCGGTCATATAAGGCATTACGAATGACGGACGCACAGTATAGCTTCGCCCTGCTATTTGTATTCGTCGTATCTTGATGTTGAGCTTTTTTGAGACATAACAGTCTTTCATCCGATATCCGTTTTTGATGTCAGGAGGGAAAAGTTCGGGATGTTTTTCTATAATGTTATCAAGTTGGCGACGATAGCCCAGTGGACATTCCGCCTGATATACAGACCCTGCTTTGTCAAAAGGAACACATATTGTACAATTTGCTCGTCGGGGATGAGTTAAGCATTAATACC
>MTKO01000104.1 GCA_004028505.1 Candidatus Electrothrix aarhusensis | reverse complement strand
CCTTGAAGTCACCAGCAATCAAGCCAGGTCCGACAGGAACGGAACAACTCGTATGAATTGCAGCATTTGTGCTGCCGTTTACACTGATGGTTATCTCGGTCCCCAAGGTTCCCTTGTCGGTTCCAATGATGCTGAACTGCTCTCCAGGTTGCACGGTGGCATTAAAGACAACTTCGCCTTTTTTCTGCGTAATAACAACCAGTGCCGCTTCAGCTCCGTTGTACTCCAGAGTCATCATATTGATCCGCTTTTTTCCACAACAGAAATTACTGATCCAGACGGAAATGCCCAGTACCCCTATTTCTGGACCGGGACCAATCATCAGGACGGGGTCAATCATTATGACGGTGCTGTCTATATCGCCTTTGGCGAGGCCCAAGGTATGATGAATAATATGCTTTTGGATGTGCATGGGGCCGGGGCACAGCGCAGTGATCCGAAAGGAGGGGATCCTGACGACTACCCGCAATATTTTGGGCCACAGGGGGATCTGTGTTATGTATTCAATTACGTTCGTTGCGTGCGAACAATAGAGTAAGGGATATAAGGGATGTAAGAAATTTGTCTAAAAATAACTTCCCATTTTCGACGTGAGATTGTAGGGGGCGAAGCTCATCTTCGCCCTCAGGAAGGATACCCTAAATGCCAGGGCATATAGCATCCAGCTACTTCAACGTTCCCTGTACCGCCTTATGAAGCTGATTAGCCGTATAAAAATCACTCTTGTATACCTGATTCCCCTTTGCATCCACCACAACCAATAACGGTATGGTCAGACTGCCAACCTCTTTGAGCTTCGCCTTGCCTTCTGGATTATTACCCGTGATATCAACCTTCATGGGCAGAACACGCTCATCAGTCAGAAGCTTAACAATTTTGGCACTGTCCAAAATCCCCCGCTCTAAAACCTTACAGTTCAAGCACCATTCCGCTGTAAAGACCATAACAACAGTTTGCCCTTCTTCCTGGGCCAATTCAAGACGCTCCGGTGTATAATAGATCCAATCAATGGGACCGGTATGGGTAAGACGAAATACCCCGAGCACGGAAATCAGCATAATAGCTAGGCCAAGCCCGGTGAAAAAATATTTCGCCTTTTTTCCAGAGGCAATCTGCACTGTGCGCCAAGCTGTCCAGCCGCCTGCGCAGAAAGAAAAAAACATGACCGGCCACCAATAAAGTTTTCCTGGTGGATCGGCAGGAGACGATAGGAGTACTTCCACCCCAACCCCGACAAAATAGGCAGCTGCGGCCAACATCAGCAACCCCATAACCTGCTTAACCAGAACACTGGCCGGGCCGGTTTTCGGCATTTTGCTGACCAGATGAGGTGAAACAGAGAGAAAGAAATAGGGTAAAGCCATACCTATACCTATAGCGGCAAAGACGGCCAAGGTGGAAGCGGGAGGCTGAGTGGAGGCCCAAGCTGCTGCGGCCCCCATAAAGGGTGCGGTACAGGGAGTAGAAAGAACAGCGGCAAGGATCCCCAAACCGAACGAGCCTTTCAAGGTGTCCTGCTCCGGATGAATCATATACACGAATGCTGGCAATTGCAGGGAGAAAAAGTCGAACATCCCCCCGGCCATAATGGCGATTATAAGCCCTACCGTTATCGTAAAAAGAGGGTACTGAAACAACTGATTGGTGGCGCTGAAGCCACTGACCAGCGCAATCAGAATACCTAAGCCGATCCAGAACACCAAGACACCCAGCGACATAGAGACACCGAGTAAAATGCACTGCCGCCGATTCTTCGCTGCATAGGAAAGGCTAATAATTTTAATGGGAATGAGGGGGAGTACACAGGGAGTAAAATTAAGCAGCATGCCGCCAAAGGCTGCAATAATTAACAATAAGACCACCCCACTTTGGGAGGAGCTGTCAACGGAAAAAGTCCAGCCAAACATACCAAAGGCTATATCCTTGGAGACCTCTGGGACAAGTCCGGGTTCATAGCCGACAAAAAGCTCCTGATGAATCTTTTCAACCACCATGTCCGGTGCGACAACCGGCAGGCTTGTCTCAATCTCTATTTTTTCTGGAAGCAGGCAATACTCTTCAGAACAAGGCTGATATTGAACTTGCAGACTCAATCCTACTTGTCCTCCAGCTGACAAAGCCTCCTCCAAACGGACAGGTAGGTACACAATCGTCTTCCCCTTAAAGGACATCACTCGTTCAGCGAGAAAAGGCACCTTGAGAGGAACTGCCGAAGGATAAAGAGGTGCTTCAATATTTAAGCCCTTATCTGCCCCGGTTACAGCGACCTTAGTGGGAAAAAGCTTAAGATCTTCTACGGGGATGATCTGTTGTTCATCTGCATTAACATGAAAACCTTTATTAATCTGAAGAACAACAGCGAGAACAGCCTGATCACCGGGATGTGCCGCTGTGACAGACCAAGTGGCTCGAACATTCACCGCTTTTCCGGTCGAAGAAGCCCCTGCCTCGGATATTGCTCTGCAATCCCGACCGGGCATCAACAGAAGCAATACAGCAAGCAGCAACGAAGATAATACTTTTTTGTTATCCAACATGGTTACAGAATATAGGTGTTTGAACTCCGAGAGAAGGAAGGCAAACCCTCTACGGGTTCTTTTTGTTCAAAGTAAGGACGGTTAGCGAACCGCCCCTTGTATTATAAGATTGGGATGAGCGGTTGCATGAATACTTCCGGCTATGAAAAAAATCCCTGGGCAAGTCTTACTGTATGTATACGGGAAAAACAAGGGCAAAACGCCGAGCAGAGACACCTTAGCTTCTGACTAAAAGTCACATTATTTTTATCCGTCCCGCCGGGATCGCAGGAAAAATACTCTCTTTTTACATGAATGTGGAGAATAAGTATTGTACAACCTTTCCAAAAGCCACTATCTTACAAGAAAGAGACGTTACGAACCAACCCTCCAAAAGCCAAGGAACGATAATGGCTATCACGCTCAGACAATTTCAAATATTTATAGCTGTAGCAGAGACCAAACAGGTCACCAGAGCCAGCAAAAAACTCTTCCTCACCCAATCTGCGGTCAGCATGGCCCTGGCTGAGTTGGAAAACCAGCTAGGCGGCCCGCTCTTCGACCGCCACGGCCGCAGCCTGCTGCTCAATGACCGGGGCCGCTATCTGCTGCCCATGGCCAAGAACATCACCCATCAGGTTCACAATATTGAAGCCCTGCTGAGCGAAAAAAAAGAGGTCATCGCCGGATCACTGGAGATCATCGCCAGTTCGACAATTGGCAATTACGTTCTGCCCTACCCTATTGCTCTTTTTATGCGGATGCATCCTGAAGCGCATATCAATATGATGGTGGCGAATACCAAGCAGGCAGAACGACTTGTTGCGCAAGGAATAATGGATCTCGGTTTTGTCGAAGGTGGCATTACAGACGAGGCCATCCAGATGACTCCTTGGTTTGAGGATGAACTGCGAATTATTGTCAGCTCTTCCCATGCCCTTGCTGAGCAGAAATTGTTCGATCTCCCAGGTGACCTCGTCAAAACAGCCTGGGTTCTCCGTGAAGACGGCTCCGGCACAGCGGAAATCTTCAAAAATAAATTAGGGGAACATGCTGCACTGCTCAATGTCGTGACCCGGATTGGCCACACGGAAGCTATTAAAAAAGCGGTAGAAGCTGGCCTGGGAGCGGCCTGTCTTTCTGAACTCACCATCTGTCGGGAAGAGGAGCACGGCTGGCTCAAGGGCCTGTCCATTAAGGATATTAATATGCGACGGCAGCTCTCAATAATTCAGCATAAGGACAAAACCACGACCCGACTGATGAGCGAATTCTTACGCTTCTGCACAATTATGGCGGAATGCGGCTTGGGCCGTGAGTGCCTGTCATCGCCGAAAAAACTGGATGCCTTACTCAAGGAAGCATACAGCAGGAAACAGGTGGACTGAGATCTGTCTAACAAGCTGAATTTTTCAGCCTTGCTCTGCCGTTGATGAATCGGTAATGAACCGTTAATGGGCCGCAGCAATGGCCTTGCGCAATTCTTTCAGGGTGAACGGCTTGGCCACCGCAGCCCGAAAACCGTATTCATTGTATCCCGCCATGACCGGGTCATTGGAGTAGCCGCTGGCAACAATCAGTTTTGCCTCCGGGTCTAGCTGAAGAAGTTTTTGCGCGGTCTCCTTGCCCCCCATACCACCTGGAATAGTCAGGTCCAAGATAACAAGATCAATCGGGCTATCACTCTCCTGCATCTCCTGATACGTACTGATTGCCTCGGCTCCGTCCTTAACAAGAACCGCATCATGTCCCAATGCTGCCAGCTGGGAGCGGGCCAGATTACGCAGCATTAAATCGTCATCCATAACCATGATTTTTGTTGAAGAGACCATCTTCTCCTGATCCTGCGGTTCAGTCTCCTTACTTTTAGGGGCGGGAAGAGCAGGGAGATATATGGAAAAAATTGTTCCCTGTTGTGATTCCGAATGAACAGTAATATGACCACCGTGTTTTTTGATAATAGAATGGCAGATAGCCAACCCAAGCCCGTTGCCTTCTTTTTTGGTGGTAAAATATGGATCAAAAATACTGTCTATGATATCACGGGGAATACCTACACCGGTATCCTGAAGAGTAATCCGGACAAAATTCCCTTTATGTCGACGCAACAACAAGCCTGAAGCCAGATCTTTCACATTACTGCATTCCACCCTTATCCTACCGCCATTGGGCATGGCGTCTTTGGCATTCAGAATAATATTTTGAATAACCTGACTCATCTGTCCGCTGTCTGCATAGATCATCCACAGATCCTCAGCAAAAGAAAACTCACAGGACACTAAGGATCCATGCAGAACAAAATTTGCTGACTCACTGACCAGATCGGGCAGAGAGGTTTTTTCTTTAATGGGCTCACCACCTTTAGAAAAGGTTAGGAGCTGATAGGTCAACTTTGTTGCTCTTTCCGTTGCCTTCTGCGCATCGGCAAGCAGGGCCGATATTTTGCTATCCTTTGTGACCCCCGAGGAGGCCAATTCAATATTACCCAAAATAGCTGAAAGCAGATTGTTAAAATCATGGGCAATGCCACCCGCAAGAACTCCGACGGACTCCAGCTTGCGCATCTTGACCCGCTCCTGCTCCATCTTTTTTTCCTGCGTAATATCCCGAAAAATAACAACAACACCGATGACCTGGTTTTCTCTATCCCGAATAGGCGCTCCACTGTCGGCGATACTCATTTTTGTTCCGCCCTTAGGGTGCAAAACAGCATCCCGGGACAGGGCTAAACGCTTCCCGGCCCGCAAAACTCTTACAACCGGGCTAGGAGCTTTCTCACCTGTTTTTTCTTCAAAAATTCTAAATATCTCATCAGAATCTTTCCCAACGGCATCGGCGTTTTTCCAGCCTGTCAACTTCTCTGCAGCCCTATTGATAAACACTGTTTTTCCATGCACATCTGTGGTGATAACCCCGTCACCAATAGACTGCAAAGTCACACTGAGCCGTTCCCGTTCCTCTTCTGCCTCCTGCTGCGCCCTCTTTAATTCATTAATGTTACGAAAAATACCTATCAACCCCAGCAGGTTACCATCAGGTCCGATATAGGGTGTTTTTCGAATATCAAAAAACAATTTTTCTCCGTTAGGGGCAATAATCAGCTCCTCGGTCCGTTTTGCTTCTCCAAAGGCAAGCATCTCCTGATCCTTTACTCTGAAGGAAGCAGCAACTTTCGAAGAAAAGACAGCATGGTCACCCCTCCCGATAATCTCCTGTTCCGGCTTTCCTGCTGTCTCCTCAAATGCCCTATTACAACCTATGTATTTATTGTCCACATCTTTGATATAGATGGGATCTGGAATGGAATTGATCAAGGCTTCCAGCTTATTTTTCTGAAGAAGAAGTTCCTCCTGTGTCTCTTTCAGTTTCAATGCTTTTTTGCGCAGATTAATATGGGTATTGATACGAATCAAAACCTCTGTTTGCTGAAAGGGCTTCGTGATATAATCAACGCCACCGGCTTTAAAACCGGTCACCTTATCTTCTACGGTATCAAGAGCGGTCATGAAAATAATTGGTATATCAACAAGCCGCTCATCGGCTTTAATTCTGCGACAGGTCTCGAAGCCGTCCAATTCCGGCATCATTACATCAAGCAGAATAATATCTGGAATGGTCTCCTGCAACAAAGCAAGGGCTTGAACACCGCTCTGCAATATACGCAACTCAAAATCTTGCTCTTGCAAGAAAGAGAGCAATATCTTAAGATTAATAGGCTGATCATCTACGATCAGAATGATATCTTTTCCCTGATGGTTCATTGAAAAATTCCGTATCGTTTGACTAAATCAGCGATCATATTCAGTTGAAAATCTTCTGCAAGCAGCTCAACCTGCATGGCAAACTCCTTATACTTCCCTGAATCCATCGATACCAAGAAGGAAACCTGCCGATGAATCCCGGCCACATCACCCTGCCGGACCTTGAGAAGCAAGGCCTCCAGTTCTTCATATGGAGGCGCTACAAACTCCTGCGTATCCTCTGTCTCTCCGTCTGTATCACCATCATTATCATATATCAGCGCTATAGGAAGGTGTTCCGCCAGGACAGAGAGCAAGTCAAAGCCGGAAAACGGTTTGACAACATGGGCTGTGCAAAAATCTTTCTGTTGTTTTTCTTCTAAAGCGGAAAAAACCGCTTCATCGGCAAGGGCTATGACCGGTAGAAGATTATAATTTTCCTGTTTTTTTATCTGCTGCAAGACAGCCAACTCTTCACATTCTGCTGTGGGTAGTACTGCCAGAATCGCGTCGGGCCTGAACTGTTTCTGATCCCACACATTAGCCAGCATGTCTTTACTTTCCAGCTCACCTACCTGAAATCCCAGCGGAGAAAGAATATTCTCCAAAACCGCCTGAGTTGAGGTGCTCCGGGAGACAACTAAAACTTTTTTCGGGATATCCCCTTTGACAACACTGTACCCGGTAACAACATGTCGGTTTTCTTGAACGGGTCTCTCCTGCTCCATAATCTCAACCGGAATCGTGAAGAAAAAACGACTTCCCGGTTCTTCAAATTCCTCCCTCTGCTGATGATGCGGATTTAGCGGATTCGTGACCTGAAGTTCTCCCCCCATAAGGCGAACCAGTTTGCGACTGATCGCAAGGCCAAGCCCAGTTCCTTCTGAGTACTGCAAACGTTCCCCACTCTGCCTGAAGGCTCAAAAATTTCTTCCTGCATTATACGGGGAATACCGGGCCCATTATCTTCCACCCTTACTGTCAGCAATGCCTTTTTCTCACCGATTCTTTTTATCTCGGAATGCAGGAGACAATTCCCCCCTTTGGGGGTAAACTTTACCGCATTAGAGAGCAGGTTGAAAGCAACCTGACGTATTCGTAATTCATCTGCCCGCACAAATGTCGGTTGCGTCGGTTGCTGTTGGTCTTCTCGGCACTGCAGCCTGACGCCCTTAAACTCGGCCTCCGCCCTGAAAACATCCACTATTTCGGAAAAAAAATCAGGTAACCTAAACACCCGTGGGACGAGTTCTATTTTCTCTGCCTCTATTTTTGAGAGATCAAGAATGTCATTAATAAGCATCAACAGGTATTCACCTGAATTCCTGATGATCTGCACATTGTTCAGCTGCTTTGAGGTTAAGGTGTTATCTGTACCGAGAAGTTGTGTATACCCAAGAACAGCATTTAAAGGGGTGCGCAGTTCATGAGTTATGTTTGCAAGAAAAATAGATTTGGCGCGATTGGCGGATTCAGCCTGTTCTTTTGCCGCAACAAGCTGCTTTTCCGCCTGCTTGCGGTCTGTAATATCATGAATAATAGAATAGAGCAATGTCCGCTCTCCGCTCTGCAATGGACCGGAATATACTTCCACATCACGTACTTTCCCTGAAGCCAATTTATGACGAAAGTTAAAATACAGCCGTTCTTCCTGCTCTGCCTTGGCCATCTCTCTCTGTATTTCTTCAGGAGAAAGCTGATTTATATCAGTTATCCGCATCGCGACAAGCTGTTCTACAGAATACCCATAATAGAAAGCGGCTGCCTGATTTGCCTCAACAATAGTACCGTCTGCCGGATCGATAATCAGTTTCACCGCCATATTTGTTTCAAAAGTCTGGCGATACCTTCTTTCGCTCTCCCGCAACAAATCCTGATTAACCTTCAATCCAGTAATGTCATGTGAGCTCATAACAATGCCAGCTACTTCATTCTCAACAGTATAAAAAGGATAACAGGAAACATGGAGGCAACATCGCCTTGTCGGGGAAAAATTATACCAGGTCTGGTAATGGACTGTTTCACCAGCAAGGCAACGATCCAGTTTTTCCTTCATAACTTGGTTAAAAAAATCAATTCCATAAATTTTTGCCGCTGTATGGCCGGTCATGCCCTCCTGCGTCTTTTGAAAGGCACTAAGATAAGCTTTGTTCACAGCGCGAAAAACAAATTTTTCGTCAATGAAAGCCATCAAATCAACCGTTGCCGATATAATCTGCTCGTATCGGCGCAGTAATTCCCGTGTTTGTTTACGCTCAGTAATATCCTCTTTGGTGGCAACAAATTTAATAACCGTGGCATCTTTAGCAAAAATAGGGGCAACAACAACTGACTCCCAGGACAAGGTGCCGTCCTTCCTTTTATTGAGTAATTCCTCCTTCCAAACCTTGCCATTTGTAATAGTCTGCCAAAGTTCGCCATATTTTTCTTCCAGAGTATATCCTGATTGAAAAATACTGGTCGAACGACCTTTCAGATCCTCAGCCGTATAACCGGTCAACCGCTCCATCCTGGAGTTAACATATTCAATCCTCCCCTCAATGTCCGTAATCACCACAGCACTTGGACTTTGCTCAACCGCTGTCGAAAGAATATTGACCTGTTGATCATGATGCCTCAACACCTTCACCATCCGATTAAATGCGGAAGCCAACGAAGAGAATTCAACAGTCCCTACATCTTCTTCAAGATGTGGATACTGTTTTGTATCAAAAGAATTCATCGCGGCAATAAGGCGTTCCACCGGGCGGGTCACTGAATAACGAATAAAAAATGCCGCAACAGGAAAAAATAGTAAAAAAACTATTATAAAAACAAGAATAAGGGTTTCTCCAAGCACCGTGACACCCTGACGAACAAAATCCAGCGACTGTGCAAACAGCAGCACAGCATGCTCCTTTCCCTCTAAAGAAAGTCGAGCGCCATAAATGATATTATTTTCATCACTGATCTGTCGAGCCTGCCATTGCTCAACCCCGGTGCCCAATACCGGCAGGTTCTCTACAGAATAATCCCTGACAGGCAAGGGAACGCCACCAGCGGCAAGGCTGCTCACAAGCATTTGCGAACCTGCAGAGTCTGCTGGGTCTGCTGAGGCCGCATACAGATAAATATCACACCCGTTTTCATAAGCAATATGCTCTAAGAGTTCCGACGTGATCCCTTCTATCGGAAAGCCTTGAGACAAATCTCCCCCTCTCTGTTTCAGTTTTTGCTCCAGAGCCATAACCCCCTGCTCAATCCGCTCCTGGGCCTGCCCCTGATAGTGACGATAAATCAGCAGGGTGAATACGAAATAAATTGTCATCAGCAGAATGCAGATCAAACATGCCCACAACAGCATAACATGACTGCGTAACTTCACTTTTCCGCAACGGTGAATAATCAATACCTGTTCTCCTGATCAACTTTTTTCAAAAAATACAAATGGAAGCATGCATTAGCCTTATAATATCAAAAGAGCTGAAACGAAGTCAAACAGAGAACCTGTTTTGATGAGAACAAACCCTTGCACCGAAGTCAATTGTCATTCACATTGTCATTCAGGAGGTTCTATGGTATTTTCAGAGAGAGAACGTAACCTGTTCAGCTGAATGGGGTTTTCAATCTCTTTCCAGCTGTTTATTCCCGGCCTGACAGAACTGATGTGCATGCAATTCGTATCGTACATCAGTGTAGATAATAAAAGATGCAGGTCTGACGCGCTTTGCAGGTGGGCCGGTTCTTTTTCTTACAATTAAACAATATAACCTTCAGATACAGTTACTCTATTATGCGTTATTCTCAGATGCTCATCCGCACGGCAAAAGAAATACCGGCCGAAGCCGAAGTTATCAGTCATCAGCTGCTGCTGCGAGCCGGTTTTATCCGCAAACTGACTTCAGGCCTGTACACCTATCTCCCTCTCGGGCTGGCAGCAATCAGAAAGGTGGAAGCCATCGTCCGTGAGGAGATGAACCGAGCCGGTGCTCAAGAACTGCTCATGCCTATGGTCCAGCCTGCCGACCTCTGGCAGGAGTCAGGGCGATGGGTAAAATACGGGCCGGAACTGCTCCGCTTCCAGGATCGACATAATCGAGAGTACTGCCTCGGACCCACCCATGAAGAGGTTATTACTGATATTGCCCGCCGTGAGCTGCATTCGTACCGCCAGCTTCCAGTCAATCTGTATCAGATTCAAACCAAATTCCGCGACGAAATCCGTCCCCGCTTCGGCCTGATGCGCGGACGCGAGTTTATCATGAAGGATGCCTACTCCTTTGATGTCAGCGATGAAGCTGCTGGTCAAAGTTACCAGACCATGCGCGATGCGTATACCCGTATTTTTCAGCGCTGTGGGCTTGAGTTCCGGGCTGTTGAAGCGGATTCCGGTAGTATAGGAGGGTCTTTTTCTCATGAATTCATGGTGCTGGCCGACACTGGAGAAGACACCTTGGTCATCTGTCAGGAATGCGAATACGCTGCCAATGTAGAAAAAGCCAAGGTGGTTCTTCTTGCTGAGCCTGCGTCTGAAACGACAGACGACTCGACAGGCGAAGTACAGGATTGCATCAAGGTCGAAACACCGGGCATGAAAAAGGTTGATCGGGTGGCGGAGTTCCTCAAGGTTACACCCCAGCAGGTCATCAAAACCATGATCTATCTTGCCGATGAAGAACCGGTGGCAGTGCTGGTACGCGGGGACCGTGAAGTGCAATCTGTGAAACTAAAAAACCTGCTTGATGTCGCTGAGGTTGAGCTGGCTGAAGATGATACTGTCTGGAAGCTGACCAAACTACCTGTCGGCTATATCGGACCGGTCAATATCCCCATTAAGATGGTCGCGGATCAAGAGGTTATGACCATGATCAATGCTGTTACCGGAGCCAATGAAAAAGGACATCACTTAACCGGTGTTACTCCGGGCAGGGATTTCACTCCGGTTGCTGTGGGTGATCTCCGTCAGATCACAAAAGAGGATCGCTGTCCTGTCTGCCAAGGTGCCTTGGAATTAACCGAGGGAATTGAAGTCGGACATATCTTCAAACTGGGGACCAACTACTCCGAGGCCATGCACGCAGTGTATCAGGACCAAGAGGGCAAGGAACAGGCTATGGTTATGGGTTGCTACGGTATCGGAATCAGTCGGGTGGTGGCTGCTGCCATTGAGCAAAATCATGACGAAAACGGGATTATTTTCCCCCTTCCTTTAGCACCGGTCCAAGTGATTGTCCTGAATCTGAGCATAAAAAATGAGGAGACCACCGCAACCGCAGAAAAGCTCTACCAGGATCTTCAAGCCGCAGGCATAGAAGTCCTCCTGGATGACCGGGACGAACGCCCTGGCTCTAAATTTAAAGATGCTGATCTCATCGGTATTCCCTATCGGGTGACAGTAGGAAAAACCTGGGAAAAAGAGGGAAAGGTGGAGTTACGGACACGACGCGATGGCACAACCACCCTGCTTGACTATGAGCAGGCAGCATCAACGATAACAACCTCAATCCAAGATGAGCTGAACGCCCTTAAATAACGATTGAGTAACGAGCTACGGATAAATGTTTTCCCGTTTCCTGATAAAAATGGCTGATTTCGACGAACTAAAAAACACGGCTGGCGAATATCTTTCCGAGGATGACCTCAGGGTTCTTGAGGATGCCTATGCCTTTGCCTCTGAGCGACACAGAGAGCTTCTCCATTCCTCGGGTGGATCGTATGTCAGCCATCTGCTGGATGTGGCCAATACCGTGGCCTCTATGCGTTTAGATCTGGATACGATCATTGCAGGCCTGCTCCACGGTGTCCTGAAGGAAGGTGTTGCTACACTGAAGGAGCTTGAAGAAAAGTTCGGACCTAATGTAGCTAATATCGTTAACGGAACCACTAAAATAACCAATGTTCGCTATGACTCAAAAATGGCCTATCAGGCGGAAAATATCCGCAAACTGTTCCTGGCTATGGGGTCGGACATCCGGGTTCTGCTGGTCAAGCTTGCTGACCGCCTCCATGACATGCTCCTCCTTCGTCGGGAAAGCGAAGACAAGCAGCGACAACTGTCTCGGGAAACAATGGATCTCTATGCGCCGCTGGCCAGTCGACTCGGTATAGATTGGCTCAAGCGTGAACTTGAGGATCTCTCGTTTCAGTACCTTTTTCCGGCAGAATATAAGGAGTTGATGGGCCACTTGGTCAGCACCTTGGGGGAACGGGAAAAATATGTTGATGAAGTCATCGGCATCCTCCGCGATAAATTAAAAAAGAACGAGGTCATTCCAGTTCAGGTCATAGGGCGTCCCAAGCATTTGTATTCCATTTATAAAAAGCTGGTGGTCCAGAATATCCCGATTGAGCAGGTATACGATAAGGTCGCCTTTCGTATTATCGTCAACACGGTCAAAGAGTGTTATGAGGCCCTGGGCACCATTCACGGTAGCTGGACACCGGTTCCTGGCCGGATCAAGGATTTCATTTCCGCACCCAAATCAAATAACTACCAGTCGCTGCACACCACGGTGGCCGGGCCGGGTGGTCATTTTATCGAGATCCAAATCCGCACAGAGGAAATGGATAGGGTGGCGCAGGAAGGTGTTGCGGCCCATTGGGCTTATAAGGAAGGGCAAAAAATAAATAATCGGGACGCCCGCCTCTTCAAGGATCTCAAGGAACTGGTCAAAAATCTCCAAGAAGTTGAAGATCCCAGCGAGTTCCTTGACTCGGTGCGTGGCGAACTCTTTGATCCAGATGTCTATGCCCTGACCCCAACAGGCGAGGTCCGGGAGATGCCTAGGGGCTCCACGCCCATTGATTTTGCCTATGCCATCCATACCGCTGTGGGTGATAAATGCACCGGTGCTAGGGTCAACGGTCGTCTGGTGCAACTGAAATACGAGCTGCAGAATGGCGACATTGTTGAAATAATCACTTCAAAGAATCAGCATCCCAAACAGGCTTGGTTACAATTAGTCAAGACCAGTCGTGCCCGAGCCAAAATCCGACAATGGCTGCGAAGGGAGGATAAAGAAAAAACGCTGAAGGAAGGGCGTGAGATCTGTGAACGAGGGCTGAAGCAGCTTGATACCAGTCTGAAAAAACTGGTAAAGAGCGGCCATATTCGCCTCTTATTACAAGAGTTACACTGCAATTCTCTGGATGACATGCTGGCCAAGGTAGGCAACGGATCAGTTACTGTCCGTCATCTTGAGCGTGCCTTGATCCCCAAAGAACTCCAACAGCAGGAAGAACAAAGCCAGGAAGAAGAGCTGCTGGAGCAGCTCACTGAGGCTGGGCAGGAAAAATCTGCACCGGCCGCCAAGGGTGCGGTCCAGATTGACGGCTTGATGATATGCTGATCAAAATCAGCCAATGCTGCAAGCCGGTACCGGGCGATGAGGTTATCGGTTTTATCACCACCGGCGTAGGGATATCAGTGCATAAGGCCACCTGTCCAAGCTTGCTGGCCACGGATCCAATTCGCTGGGTTGAGGTCAACTGGTCCGGCGATATACAGGGCAGACACCGAACAGAACTATTTTTACGGGCTGAAGACAGAAAAAACTTGCTGGCTGATATCAGCTCGCTGATATCCAGTGATGATGCCGATGTTGTTGAGTTCAGCTCTCGAACTACTGCAGAGAATATCGCGGAGTTCCGGGTTGTTCTAGAAATTACCGACAGAGACCATCTGCAAAAATTATTGGTCCATCTCCAACAGATGCCGGACATGATCGAAGTCCGCAGGCGATAGGGACATGCAACTTCTCTGTGAGGTCTGCGGCAACGAGGTGGACTCAGGTATCAGCCATTGTCCTTTTTGTGAGTCCAAACTAAAATTTTCCATCCCCGGACGGGGCATACCACACCGGGCTGTCAAGTTGAAGCGGGGCATGCCCACAGTCGAACAGGCCTTGGGTCGATTTGAGCGTGAGCTGAAGCAAGCTAAAATAGAAAGATGCCGTGTGCTCACGCTGATCCACGGTTATGGTTCCTCTGGTCGCGGCGGTGCGATCAGGGAGGAAATTCGAGAAAAATTACAATTTCTCAAGTATCGCGGCGAGATTAATGACGTCTTGGCTGGAGAACAGTTCAGCACCGGCAACGGTTCCGGGCGTAACCTTGTGCGTCGTTTCCCCTTTCTTCGTCAACACCGTGATCTCAACAAGGGCAATCGTGGGATAACCTTAGTGATTCTCTGATAACTCTTTGTTGGTTTACCGGCAATACGCTAAAGTTCATCCTGCTCCCCTTCCGCAGCTTCTTTTTCGTCTATACGGCGCAAGCCCTCCATGATCAGCCCCATAAAGCCTCCCAGAACCGGTAATTCTTTTTCTTCTTCAGAGATCCCCTTGGTGTACGCGAATTGACCGTCCTGTTTTGCAAGTATATTAAATATAGCATTTTTCCCTTCATGGTCACTGCATTTGCAAAAAACTATTTCTCCTGCATTGAACAAAACAAGAGCCTTGCACTCATCAAAAATAAAATCAACCTTCCCGGTTTTACCTCCGGAATTGATCAATTGAAAAAGTTCCACCGAGTTGATGTCCGAGAGTTCACCGTTCATGCCGGAAGTGATGTTTCCGGCCCGAATCGTGTTTTTCTGCACACGATCAACGAAAAGTCGATAGAAAAAGACTTGTAAAACTGGATAAGTAGAGAGGGTGCTTTTAAAATCCGTTGCTTTTAATGAGGCCAATTCTACCGGTGTCTTTGAATGCACTGAAGAAGAGGTCAATTCGCCGGAAAGAAGACTCATTTCGCCGAAAATATCTCCTGGTCCGAGTTCGGCAATCACACCGTGATCTTCCCGCACCACAGTTACTTTTCCTGCCAAAACAACATAAAAATGAGAGCCCACAGTGCCGGACTCAAGAAGTATATTGTTGGCCGGATATTTTTCAAGCTTCATCAGGAGAGTCAGATCCTGTAGGTCGAAATCGTCAAGAGGTTCAAAAAGTTCCATCCCCCGGAGAAGATCGAAAAATCTCCCTAGAAGCTGATTTTTTGCACGTTTTTTCGACGCCTCAAGAAGCTTCATCTGTAAAGTCGAATGCGTGGTCTTCTTTTTGTATTCAAAGCGAATCAATCCGGTACATCCGCCGCACTCAAATTTAATTTGCCTCGCTCCCGGATGGACAAGACGGCGCTTAAGGAGATCACTTTCACTCATTGCCGTTAACAGTTCCTGTACCAGCCACACGCAAAGGTCCTTGTTCCGTCCCGCTGATATTGTTGAATCACGTATGATAAATTCATCTCCTCCATGATACAAAGGGCAGGAATATTCCTCTGTAACAACAAATACCGCATTACAATTATACACAGTTATACACCAAATCGGGGTTATTCAGGTGGAATGACGGAAGGATGAAAGCAGGCAGGTACCAGATAAAAATTTTCAAGCCATTGTAAAAAAATCTGCTCTGCAATTTTTTTAATTTTAAAAATATTATCTGAATTTTTTATCTTTTTTTGTAATCCATAACTAAATTCATTTAGTAACGTTTTTTATCCGCCTGATAATTTTACTGTATATCCCAGTGTTACGAGTTCTTTCTTAAGAATATCTCGATGATCACCTTGTATCTCAATAGTACCTGATTTTATAGTACCACCTGTGCCACATTTTTGTTTGAGTTGCTTAGCTAGTTTTTTAAGATCGTTGTCATCAAGGGGTAATCCAGTTATAATGCATACCCCTGATCCTTTACGGCCTTTGGTTTCTCGGCCTATTCGCACAATACTGTCATAGGGAGGCCTCAGACTTTTCTTGCCACAAATACATTTATCAATGGGATTTCCACATCTTGGGCTGGATTCTCCAAAATCTGTAGAATATACAATACCCTTATTTTTATTTTGTTTTGATTTCATCAAATTAACTAACTAAAGTCTCCTCTTGGCGCAGCCAAGTCCGCTGCAATTTGGGTTGAGCGGATTTCTTTCAAAACACTTCTTTCGGAAGGTTTGATTTCACCAGTGATGCGATCTCATTGTTTATTTTCCTAACATGGAGACCAAGCAATATCATATTCTTTCGAAGCCAATTTTTCTGAAATCGCTGAAAAGTAATATGATACTTTTCTATCCTACCATTGTTCGCCAATCCAATTCTTTGATACATAGAGAACAGTGAAATGACAGACGGTGATGTTAAATACTGGTTCATTTCTTTTGCAAATTTTATCGCCTGTTCTTCACTAATTCCAATGTCTTCCAGCACGACGTTGAATTTTTCTGATATTATTTTTTCGGGTGGCCTTGTTCTCAAAACATTGAAAAGCTCTAGGATAACAGTGCATTGCCATGACGATAGTTTGTCTTTTTGCCAAGATAATGGGAATTTTCGTTGCATGAGTTCTGGCATTTCTAATTGATCTGCTAGACAATGAACAAGATAGCCTTGCAAAAACGATTTCAGTTGTGGATGCCGATGCAAATAATCTAATATTTCATCAGGTGAAATGTGTGTTTGATCACGACTCATTCCTTTCATCAAATATCGAGTGTCTGGTGCAATTGTTCCCCAATAGAACTCTCTTGTATTGTCTGGTTTTATGTATTTTTCAAGTTCGCTTGCTAAAATAATGTGCGAGTAAGGTCCCATATTCAATAATTTTTTGATCTTCTACTTATTTTCAAAAATCTTCATTTCAATCCGTCTAACACCATTCTTCAGCGGCTAAAAGTCCGCTCCAAGATAAAGTTAGAATTAATTTATGATTATTTGGTGGGCAACGATGGAACAGTTACCACCCTACCTGACTATACACTACTATTATACACCAAATCGGGGTTATTCAGGTGGAATTACGGAAGGATGAAAGCAGGCAGGTAACAGAATGAAGTCATTGCGAACTCTTTAATCTGGATACCATCCCATCAGGGCAAGCTCGAATTTCAAAACATCCTTTAAAAAATACATTATAATAAAATCAAGTTTCTTAACCATCGTAGTTTCAGATAGATATCGAACCTATCTTCCTGAAAGGCTGAGAACTTACGACTGTTGAGTCCTTTATAAAATGCCTTTTAAACTCAACTGCTTGCTATTTAAAATCGGCATTTCATCAAATGTTCTTCCATTCAATACTCTTCCAGCTTTCTTTTTATTAATACCACCCCATTGCTTGAAGAAGAAAGGTACATGTGATTCAACACATTGTTGCTGAATATCAATTACCCAGCTTTTTCTCATTGGACGTGCATTGGGCCCACTCTCACCACCAACTATAACCCAATGAATATCATTTAAATCTATGTTGGTTATTGGCCCCAAAAGAGGCTCAAGCGATAAAAATTTTATAGCAGAGGGAACCTCTTTTAGATATTTAAGACGGTCTAAGTAAGTATCTTGCTCAACAGTTACTCCCGTCCATATATTTTCTGACCATTTAAGAAAAGGGGCTAACTCAGCAAGTCTCTCAGCCCTTTTTGTCAAAACTTGAAAACGATGCCAGCTGGCTTGATTCATTATGTGAAAGATCTGCTGAATAAATTCAAGAGGAACGTCATGATGAAAAAGATCACTCATTGAGTTCACAAAAACTAATCGTGATTTCTTCCATTTCAAAGGAATAGTTAAAGCATGTGGATGGAGCGTTACATTAAAACCATTCGCATAGTTTTTTTGTCCCATCGCCTTGAGACGTTTAGCCAAACGCTCAGCATAACAGTTGACGCAACCTTCACTGATTTTTGAGCAGCCAGTAACTGGATTCCAAGTTGACTCTGTCCACTCTATTTTACTTGTAGCCATTGTTTCTCCTGCCTTGGAAAAGTAACTATAATTGTCTCAGCAAATGAATTTTTGCGCGGCGGCTTTCCTTTTGGAGAAATCGCATCAATAAGATCTTCGTCATAAAGTACACGTAAGGCATTCTTATAGTTTTTTATAATATAAGGAGTATCTACGTTGTGCTCTTCGTAAATTTTTTTCATAGTGAGTCTTTGACCTGCAAAAGTGTCCAGCAAATCTTTTTTTAAATCATCAATTGGACGAGAAAGTTGAAATAAAAGTGTCTGCTTTGGCAGAAAGTCAGCTGGATTGTATTCAAACGAGGGAACACCTTCTGTGTCGCTTGTACTTTCACGAGACATGATATCCTTCATGATTTCATAACCGCGAAAATGCTTGCTGACAAAAATAAGATGATGACTTGTTCGTTTTCCCTTTGAATCTTTAAATCTAAAAGGCAAAGTGTAGCGACTGCCATAGGATTTAATCGCTTGACAAAGTGCTTCAACGATCATCAGTTCTCTCTCTTCTGGAGAGGTGTTAGCAAGTTTTGATCTCAGTTCATCAGCCCTATCTCTTCCGAACAGGGCATCCATGTGTTCCTTGACTAAAGGATTACTCAGCCCCATACTGATCCTGTTGTAGTTGAAAAAAAATAGACAATCACAGCCCCAATCCTTTAATACCGAGTTAACAAGCCTGAGAGACAAGCCTTTATATCCCCAGGGATCAACGAAGAATAATGTCGGAACAAGATTCATGCTTTCAAACTTATTAACAATCTCTTCACCAACTTCTTGATTATCAATCTGCGGTTTGTATTTGAGTTTTTCAATCCCAGGGATTTCTTCGATTGTTTTACTTAATGTTTTCGAATTGTCTTCATCCTTGTCATTAAATATCGCTACAAGCCGTCTACATAAATCAGGTTTTTCTATGGCGTTGGTTAATATTTTTAACGGAGTTGACTGACTGCCATCGTTATAACGACCTGGACCCGCGAAAAGATCAATATAAGCTATTTTCTGAGAATGCTGAGGGTAACGTTTCTGAGTACTGATTATGACAGTCGACCAGACATCAAAGTATTTTGCCACAATAATAGATTTTACTAAGGACTGCTCTTTCTGTTCTTTAAAGAAACTGTTCTCATTCATGATTGGGCTCTATATCATATAAATTTTCAAACATAATAAGTCAGTTAAGGCCATCTTCTCCAACAAGCCACTCAACAAAAAGATCAAAAATTCAACTCGAAACAATCAGGACAGGTCACCTCATCCACCGCCCCGACAATCCGCCGCCTCCCCCTAACTCCCATCAAACTTCTTCCGAAAATAATCATAAGCCGCATTAATCTCCTTCATTTTCTCCTCAGCAACCCCCTTGAACTCATCGCCCAAATGAGCCACCTTATCCGGGTGATACTGCATAGAGAGCTTACGATAGGCCTTTTTAATTTCAGGAAATTCCGTATCGGAAGTCACCCCGAGCACGGTGCAATACTGCTGCTCAGAAGGCGCACCGCCCCCGCCAGCCCCACCCTGGTACTGATGCCCGTATCGGTATTTATTTTCAATGGTCTGTCGCTCATACTCACGAATACCAAGAAAATCACCAATCTTGCGGGCAAGACTAAGCTCTCCTTCATTGACCGGTTTTTTAGTAAAGATCAGCTGATAGATCAGCTCCAACAGAATCAGGCGGGGTTCGTAGGCAAAACTGTTGCGAAATTCCGTGAGCAAGGCATCCAGATCCTGCTCATCATCACGGGCATCCTTAATCAGCTGCTTGACCCAGTACATCTGGTCCTGATTATAATGGAGCGAGTGCTGAAAAAAGTTCAGCATGGTCCGCAACTCGGACTTGGTGAAATGGCCGTCTACCTTGGCGACACAGACAAGGATATTGACCAGAAGAAAAACAAAACGATTATGACTTTCGGTCTGAGATTGTGCATAGGCTGCGGCACGGCTTTGAATATACCGTGTAAAGCCGAAAAAAATCGCAACGAGAGCGATTACCCCGAACAAGCCGGTGTAGATAAGAACGGAAAAAAAACTCCCCACAGCCTGCCAGCCACCAGTGGCCAGCAGGATGAGGATGACAATAAGAAGACAACCGCCGCAGCCCGGCTGGTTGCTATTATAGCTGTACTGGCGTTGCATGGGGAAGGAAGGGAAAAAGGTTGCAGGGATAGGGAGAGGAGATCAGGGAGTCTGACCAGTTGGATTAACTCCCCTCCTCTACGCTGAACAGGGCATCAACAAACTCTTCAGGATCAAAATCCCGCAGATCTTCTACCTGCTCACCGATACCGATAAAACGAACCGGAATTTTTAATTCATGCAAATATTGGCCACAATACCGCCCTTGGCTGTGCCGTCCAACTTGGTCAGGGTCAGGCCGGTAATGCCCACAGCTTCGTTAAACATCTTGGCCTGAGAAATCGCATTTTGGCCGGTGGTGGCATCAACCACCAACATCACCTCGTGGGGAGCGGTTGACAGGTTCTTTCCAACCACCCGCCTGATCTTTTTCAGCTCTTCCATCAGGTTGACAGAGGTGTGCAAACGACCGGCAGTATCGATAATGACCACATCATAGTCCTTGGCCACACCTTTGGCCACCCCATCAAAAACCACAGAAGAGGGATCGGATTTCGGCAATCCGGCAACCACCTCCACTCCGACCCGATCGCCCCAGATCTTAAGCTGATCAATGGCCGCAGCCCGGAAGGTATCACCCGCCACCAAGAGGACGGATTGCCCAGAGCCGACAAATTTGGCAGCGATTTTGCCGATAGAGGTGGTCTTGCCGACTCCGTTTACTCCCACCACCATAATAACAAAGGGGCCGGAGTCCGGTAGAACCAGTTCCGCTGGTTGGTCGGATTCCCGGAGAAAAGAAAGAACCTTGTCACGCAGTACCTTTTTCAGGGCACGAGGATCACTGAGCTGCTCGCGTTTTACGCTGCTTTTGGCCGCATCCAGCAATTCCATAGCCGTATTTACCCCGAGATCCGCCGTGATCAGGATTTCTTCCAACTCGTCAAACAGATCCTGATCAATCTCTTTTCTACCACGAAAGAGATTGTCCAAGCGATGAACGAAATGGTTGCGACTTTTTCCCAGCCGCTCCTGCAAGCGCTTGAACATGGAAGGACGTTGCGGTTTTTCCTGTTCCTTGCCCTGCTTTTCTTCCTGTCCTGTGCCCTGTCCGTCAGCGTCGCTTTGTTCAAGCTCAATCGTTTGCTCAGCTGCCAGCTCCACGACTTTCGCCATCGGAGCAGATTCAGCAGCCAGAGCAACGGGAGGAGCCGGAGAAGCCGGAGTAACTTTGTCCGAGCCTTTCTCCGCTGTTACAGGAGACGAGGAAGCAGAGGACGCAAGCTCCTCAGTAGCATCAACCTGAGCAGCGATCTGAATATCAGCCTGAACATCGACCGGAGCAGCGGTCTCCTCGACCGCTGCCTCTTCCTTCTTTCCTGAGAGTTTTTTCTTAAACCAACCAAGCATTAGCTATCCGTCTCTTTCTCCAGAACAAATTCCAGAGCTTCTTCAATGGTGTGTGGATAATGGAAAATAACGCCTTCGCGGACCTCTTCCGGAATCTCAAGCACATCCTTTTCATTGAGAACCGGCAGGACCAGTTCATAGATTCCGGCTCGTAAGGCTGCCAGGACTTTCTCCGCAATACCACCCACTGGCAAAACATCGCCGCGCAGGGTGATTTCACCGGTCATGGCCACATCTTGGCGCACTGTCCGGTTGCTGATCACTGAGATCAGGGAGCTGACCATCGCCACACCGGCAGAAGGTCCATCCTTAGGGGTAGCGCCGTCCGGCACATGGACATGGAGATCAAACTGAGAAAAAATATCCTCGTCAATCCCCAAGGAAACAGCATTGGAGCGGATATAGGTCAGGGCCGCAGAAGCGGATTCCTTCATCACATCACCAAGCTTACCAGTCAAGGCAAGACCGCCCTTGCCTTTCATCTTCGAGGTCTCAATAAAGAGGATCTGGCCGCCAACCGGGGTCCAAGCCAAGCCGGTGGAGAGTCCTGGTCCCCAAGTGCGGGTCTTCATCTCCGATGTATAGTTCACCACCCCGAGGAAGTCGTACAGATTATCCACCGTGACCACGGTTTTCTCTGTCCAACCTCGGGCAAGATTAGCTGCAACACCACGACAGATGGCAGCCAGTTGGCGTTCCAGATTACGCACACCCGCCTCTCGGGTATAGGAGCGAATAACGGCCCGCAGGGCCTCATCATCCATTTCCAGATTTTCATCCGTGATTGCATGCTCTTTCAACTGCTTTTTCAACAGATACTTGCGGGCAATGGCCAGCTTTTCATCTTCCGTGTAACTGGACAGATGCACCACTTCCATCCTGTCCCGCAAAGGACCGGGGATGGTCTCCAGCATATTGGCAGTGGCTATAAACATAACCTTGGACAGATCAAATTCAATATCCAGATAATGATCGGTAAAGGTTGAGTTCTGCTCCGGATCCAAGACCTCCAGCAGAGCAGAAGCGGGATCGCCGCGAAAATCATTACCCAGTTTGTCGATCTCATCCAGAAGGATAACCGGATTATTGGCACCCACCTTTTTCAGATTCTGGATAATACGACCCGGCAGCGCACCGATGTAGGTTCGTCGATGTCCACGAATTTCAGCCTCGTCACGCATACCGCCTAAGGCCATGCGAGAAAACTTGCGGTTCATAGTGCGAGCGATGGACTGTCCCAACGAGGTCTTGCCCACACCCGGAGGGCCAGCCAAACAGAGGATCGGACCGTGGATATCATTTTTCAACTTACGGACAGCTAAGAATTCCAAGATACGTTTTTTGATTTTTTCAAGTCCGTAATGCTCATCTTCCAGATCCTGTTCCGCCTTATTGAAATCTAAGGTATCCTGGGTGGATGTGCTCCAGGGCAAATCCAGAATCCAGTCGATATAATTGCGGGAGACAGAATATTCCGGGGAAGAAGGAGAAATCCGATCCAGACGCGTCAGCTCTTTTTCAACAGCCTTGCTCGCCTCCTCACTCAGACCGGCTTCGGCAGCACGTTCCCGCAGCTCTTCCAGCTCCACCTTGCCGTCAGACTCTTCACCCAATTCCTTGCGGATGGCCTGCATCTGCTGACGGAGAAAAAATTCCCGCTGCTTGCCGTCCATATCCTTCTTGATATCTTCCTGCAACTTATTGCTCATCTCAGCGGTGTTCACCCGCCTGTTTAGCTCACGGGCCACTCGATGCAGCAACAGGTTGACCTCAACTATCTCAAGGATTTCTTGTTCCTTATTAACCCGAAGGTTCAACTGAGAAGAAACCAGATAGCCGACATGGTAAGGATCAGAGATCGCATCCATAGTGGCCATAATTTCCGCAGGCAGATTGATCAGCTCGCCGAGTTTTTTAAACTCATTACGAATACCAAGAACCAGGGCCTCGGTCTCGTGATCCTGGTCATTCATCTCCATGGGAAGAATACTGATCTCGCCTTTGATATACGGCATCTCCTGGGTGAACTTGTCAACGCTGAGCTTATGGATGCCACTCACCAGAACCTGATAATAGCCTTCTTCGGTGGTTGACACCTTGTGAACATAGCCCACCGCACCGACTCGATGCAGGTCGGCACTGGAGATGGTATCATTATCCCCCACCTGTTTTTTATGACAGAGCACTAGGCCGATCATCTGATCACCTTCCATAGCCTCGTCCACCAACTGCTTGGAGGTGGTGCTGGCAATCTGAAGCGGAAAACCCATGCCCGGAAAAAAGACAAACCCATGCAGAGGGAGGATGGGTAATTCTTTGGGTATCGGCAGCAAGGTAGGATCTTGCGGTCTCTTCTCTTGATTATTTTGTGATTGATCGTCCATGTATTCTCCGGAAATTCACCTTTTTTATTTTTTGATGGAACAACTCTGTTCGTTCATCCCTTTAATTCATTTTGACAGTATACCGCTTCTGAACAGAAGAAATCAACAAAAACACCGAATAACCGAATGCCGCTGATAATCGTCCAGTCTTCCCGGATGCTTTTTCGCAATTTACCGTTTTTTTTTGCCGCTCTTTTTCCCTGGAGAAAAGGACATCTGAGAAGTACTGAAAAAAGTTTATCTCTCGGTATTCACATCGTTCATACTACTCTAAGCTACCATCTTTCAGGGTTAAACAGCGATCCATAGCTCCGGCTAATTCCATATTATGGGTCACCATGACTACAGACATAGAGCGAGTCTGACAGAGCTCTGTGAGCAATGCAAAAACCTGCTGACCGCTGGCCGAATCCAGATTGCCGGTGGGCTCATCTGCCAGCAAAAGAACAGGCTGCATGATAAGAGCCCTGGCCAGGGCCACCCGCTGCTGCTCGCCTCCAGACAGTTCGCCGCTGCGATGTTGCACCCGATGCCCCAATCCGACCAGCGTCAGTAACCGATGTGCATCCTCTTCCAATTGCTTCATAGGCAGACCTGCAATCAAGCCGGGCATCATCACGTTCTCTAATGCAGAAAATTCCGGAAGCAGATAATGAAACTGAAAAATAAAGCCGATGTTTTTATTTCGATGCGTTGCCAATCGATTCTCTGAAAGCTCGTTCAATCCCTGCCCGTCAAACCAGATCTCACCCTTATCCGGGACATCAAGGCTGCCGAGGATCTGCAATAGGGTGGTTTTTCCTGATCCTGAAGCACCGACAACAGCCAACATCTCACCGGGCGTAATCTCTAGGTTGACCCGGCGTAAAACCTGTACCGGATTTTCCTTTGTTCCGTAGCTCTTATGGATATTAACAGCCTGAAGGAGGAGGTTTTTCCCTTCCGGTCTCTTCATTACGTATTTATTCATAGGTCAGGGCATCAACAGGTCGAATCCTGGATGCCTTCCAGGAGGGATAAAGGGTTGCAAACAGGGTGATCAGGATAGCGACAATCGCGACGACCATGACATCATGAGGCACCACCTTGATAGGCAGGGTGGACATGGGATAAACATTGCTGGGCAGCTCAATGATTTTATAGCGTTTGAGCAGGGAACAGAGCCCCAGTCCTGCTCCAACCCCGAGCACCGTGCCAGTAAAGCCGATCACTGCGCCCTGGTAGAAAAAAATACGCATAATGGAACCTGTGCTGGCTCCCATAGATTTGAGAATGGCGATATCCTTATTCTTTTCCATCACCACCATAACCAAGGCACTAATAATGTTCAGGGAGGCTACGAGAATAATGAGCGCCAAGGCGATAAAAATACCGATTTTTTCCAGCTTCAAGGCGGCAAAAAGATTCTGATTAGCCTGTTTCCAATCCCGTACCAGATAGGAAGGCCCGATATGCTGCCGCACAGCTGCCGCCACGGCATCGGCCTTATCAATCTCCTTCACCCGCAGCTCAAGACTTTGCACGCCGTCGTTGTCAATCCCGACAAGCCGTCGTGCTGTCTCTAAGTTGACAAACCCAATGGTGGAGTCGTATTCATACATGCCGGTGGCAAAGATCCCGCCGACCACACAGGTTTGCACCTTGGGCAGCACGCCCATAGGGGTAAGGGTTCCGTTGGGTGAGAGCAGTCGGATCTTCCAGCCCATATCCACCCGTAGTTGAGATGCCAGTTCCCGACCAAGGAAGATCAGGGGCAGACCGGAATCATCAGCCAAATCAATCAGCGCGCCGCTGACCATCTTCGATTCCAACGTGAGAACCTTGCCCGCAGTTGCAGGATCAATGCCGCGAATCGCTATCCCGGAGGAATGCTGGCCCGAGGTGATCAGCGCCTGACCAAAGATATTCGAGGTGGCGGCTTGCACCCCTTTGACCGCTTCTACCTGCTGTTTCAGTTGATCAGGATCAGCTATCCCGCTGCCCGGACGATGAATCATGACATGGGCATTGATGCCGATAATCTGGTCCCGTAGGCCCTCGGTAAAACCGGTATAGACGGAGAGGACAATAATCAGAGCCATGACCCCGACAGCAACTCCGAGCACGGAGATAACCGAAATCAGGGATATAAATTTTTGTTTGCGTTTGGCTCGCAAATAGCGGAAGCTGACAAAACGTTCAAAGGACATGGGCGAGTAGGTTCAAGATAAGTTCAAGGTAAAGGAGCTTGGATTGTTGTATTTTTTTTGTCTTATGTTCTTTTTCGCACTGAATCAGGCCTTCAGCTCAACCATTGCGGACAGGATACCGAGAATTTCGCTCAGTTCCTTGATTCCGTAATCATCAAGATCAATATGCACGTCCTGCCCTTCCAGTTTAAGAAATCTCCAGAGATTACCAGAGGTAATAACCCCGTAACTTTTATCAATGCTTTCGCCTTCCCGCTCGTTGAAAATCCCGGCTGCAATCATCTCGGCGATACATTGGCCCAGCCCGCTCATAATATTTTCGTTTTTCGCTTCGACAATCATCACGATAGGCGAACGAACATACAGCTGTTCTGATGAACGGCTGAGAAGAAAATCGCAAAAACCGTTCAGATCCTTGTCTCGATCAACAGTCAGTTCAACCCCGGAAAATAGACTGAGATCTCCTTTATGCTGTTTTTTTATCTCAACCAGAATCGGAGCGATAATAAGCTCGGAACGGGCCTTTTCTGTATTGATTGCGGTTGCCAGCGAAACATTTTCCTTGAGCGTTTCAAGAAGATGCGAACTTGCCTCTTTCTTGGGAAGACCTGAAAATAATCCTGTTGTTTCATGCAGCTTAACCTGGAAAACCTCTTGTACCTTTTTTACGGTAAAGTCGCTGTAGGGCATGGTAATCCTCCGGGTGGCTCAGAAAATAAGAGGAAATTTCAGTTATCCAGCTTTCCCTGATCATCTTTATCTTCGGCCAGCAGATCCATAACCTTATCCACGGATAATCTGGTCAAGTCAACCGCTTTGCCACGAATTTTCAGGTACACGGGTTTTCCGCTGACCTGAATGATTGCCAGCAGCTTTTTAACCCGCTCCATCCGCTTGGCCCGTTCGGCAAACTGGAGAGAACCTTCGATGGTGGCAGCAATCACGACAAGCTGCCACGCCAGTTCGGCCAGCCCTTTATGCTCTCCTGCTGGCGGCGGTTCCGGGGTAAACCGAGCGGTCTGCTGAAATTCTGCCTGGATAAATTCTGCCACTGCGGCCTCAAGTGTTGGGTCGTCTTTGGGGAGGCGAAATTCTATTTCAGTCATTGGCTTCACTCCATTCCGGGAATTGCTCAAGGATTTCTATGGGTTCGTTATAGCTGATGACCTTGGCAAGGGCGGCCAACAGGGCAGGATTTGAGTGGCCGTCCTGCTCGGCGCAGCGAACATTGTCTTCCAGGTTCATAAGATTAGACGGAATACCATCCACCATCAATTTTTTCAGCAGTGTTATTGGCTGGGGTTGGCAATGGGCGTAGCGGTAAAAAGCTAATTCCAAAGACAAGCCATCTGGCCAGTTTTCCTGATACTTCTCCGACCGTTCCAGCATTTCGATGGCCTTAGTGCGGTTGCCCTGCACGAAAAGGAGTTTGGCGTAGTTGCCAAGGTCGTTCGCATCTTCTGGAGAGACTGCTATAGCACGTTCATACTGTTCTGCCGCTTTATCGTACCGTTGCTGTTGCATCAGGAAAAGGGCGTAGTTGCCCAGAGTATTCGC
>MTKO01000103.1 GCA_004028505.1 Candidatus Electrothrix aarhusensis | reverse complement strand
GATATAGCAACTTTTTGCTTCTAATATATTCTTCAACCATCTCATCCATAGCCCAAAGAAGCTCAGCAAATTTCGCCTGCTGTTCTTTCGGGGGAAGGAGAAATTCATAGTTGGCAAGGTCTTTAAACTTGACTCTCGGCGACAGCCACCAGCAGAATGCTCAATGGCGTAATCGAAAAACTTCTCATTCTGGACAATAAAGGGCAGCAGCTCCGGCAACAAATTATCCTTGGCCCGCATAACCGTAATATCACCTGAACAGATTCCCTCAAATTCAGTCTGAGCAGCCTTTTTCAAATAGGCCCGCCGCCTACCAAAAAGCACATCGCCCTTGGAGAATTTCTTGGTAAAGGTGGTGCTTTCCTCAATTCCGGCAAATCGACGCAAATGAACATTTTCAGAATCAATATGCTCCAGGCCGACCACCCGCTCAATACCTGCCGCCGCTGCATTTTTTACCGATTCCTTGGGTTCTTGCACAACATCGCCGAATGTAACCGGTGTCCAGTTGCTTTTATCCAGCACGAGCTTTTCCCCTTGTTTCATGATGCCTCCAGTACTTTGAAAAGCTCGGTCATTGATGATTGCAGCTCGTTTGACGATGCTTGCCAGCCAGCATAGGCCTCCTCAAAGGAAACAGAGTTGTTACTCTGGAACCGCTCGGAACGGACATAACGGTTAATAGCCATATTCCCGTTCTTCTCAAGGATTTCTTCCGTTGTCACCAATGCGGCAAAATCTTCTTGATCTGTGAATGCCTGATAGGCGTTAAAGATTCGTTCAATATGGGCATCTTCCAGAAAACCTATTGTTTTATCCTGCCGCACCTCTTTCACCGCATTGATAAAGAGCACCTTTCCCTGTCGATCCGCCGCCTTTCTGGTCCGGGTAATCAACAAACAGGCCTCCATAGGCGAGTTGTAAAAGAGGTTCGGCCCAAGACCGATCACGCATTCCACCAGATCCGCCTCCACCATTTTACGGCGCATGGCAGCCTCAGCATCTCGAAACAAAATCCCGTGCGGCCAGAGGGTGATAGAGCGGCCATGCTCTGCATCCAGACTTGTATGGATATGCTGCTGAAAGGCATAATCAGCGCAGCCCTGCGGCGGAACCCCCCAGATATTTCGCCCCCAGGGATCAGTGGCAAACCCCTTCTGATCCCAGGCCCGGATGGAATACGGCGGATTAGCAGGATAACATCAAACTTCTTCAGCGCATCCTGCTCCAAAAAGGCCGGATTTTCCAAGGTATTGCCCCGAACAATGGAAAACTCCTCAATCCCGTGCATGAACATATTCATCCGGGCAATGGCGCTGGTGATCAGGTTGATCTCCTGCCCGTAGAGCTTGAGGGTGCGGTATTCCTTGCCCTCATCCCGAAGATGGAGAGCGCAATTGAGTAGCAGCCCCCCGGAACCGCAGGTGGGATCATAGACGGTTTCCCCTGGTTGCGGATCCATGATCATGGTCATCAGCTTGACCACAGTGCGGTTGGTGTAAAACTCCGCCGCTGTATGACCGGAATCATCGGCAAACTCCTTGATCAGGTATTCGTAGGCATTGCCCAGCTGATCATCAGGCACCGTACTCAGGTTGAGGCTGTGTCGGGAATAATGCTCGATCAGGTTGGTCAGGATCTCGTCGGAAAGCCGATCCTTATTGGTCCAGCCCGCATCACCGAAGATACCGGAAAGGGTGTCCGGGTTGGCCTGTTCAATGGCCCGCATGGCATCCTGCAAAGCCACCCCCACATTGACGGCAGTCTCCCGCACATCCTGCCAATGGGCACCTTTGGCACCTGAAAATGATGATGCTCGGCAAATTCGGCATACTCGATATCCCCGTCAGATTCCGCCATTGCAGCGGCGTACTCCTCATCATAGACATCGCAGATCCGCTTGAAAAAAAGCAGGGGAAAGATGTACTGCTTGTAATCCCCAGCGTCAATGGTGCCCCGCAGCCGTGGCCGCGCCCCAGAGGTATTTTTCCAGTTCTTGTTGGTTCATGCAATGAATCCCTGTACAATTTTTGTAAACCGTTCTTCCGCCGCTACACTTGCCTGCCAGGCCTGTTTGAGATCAGTCAAGGCCTCTTCCACAGAGGGCAGATTATCCTCGATGATTTTTTCCACATACAGGGGAATGTTCAGGTTAAAGTCGTTTTCCGCCAGCTCGTCCATAGTGGCGAGTTTCACGTAATTTTCCACATCCGCAGAGTCCCGCAGCCAGTTGTGTATCCGGTCAACATGCTCCGGTTCCAGGAAATTCTGGGCACGGCCTGTGCGGATCTGATCCGAGGCATCAATAAACAACACCTTGCCTTTTTTTTCCGCTGCCTTATTTTGGCGAAAGACCATGACGCAGGCTGCCAACTGGGTACCGTAGAAGATATTCGGCCCCAGGCCGATGACCGCCTCCAGCAGATCCTCCTTGAGCAGAACCTCGCGGATTTTTCCTTCCGCCCCCTTGCGGAACAGGGCACCGTGGGGCAGCACCACCGTCATCCGACCCGTGCTGTTCATGGATTTGACCATGTGCTGGACCCAGGCCATATCGCCATTGCCCTTGGGAGGCACCCCGGCAATATTGCGGCCATAAGGATCATTGGCCCAGTTTTCCGCACCCCAGTCCTTGAGCGAAAAAGGCGGGTTGGCAATGACGCAGTCAAAGGTTTGCAGACCGTCTGCCGCAAAGAAGGCCGGGGAACGGAGGGTGTCGCCGCGCAGGATCTGAAAATCCTCTATCCCGTGCAGGAACATATTCATCCGGGCAATGGAGCCGGAGGTGAGGTTCTTCTCCTGACCATAGAGCTTGAGGGTTCGGTAATCTTCGTTATTATGCTTGAGATGATCAACGCATTCCAGCAGCATGCCGCCGGTGCCACAGGCCGGGTCATAGATGGATTCCCCTTCGTGCGGGTCAAGGATCAGCCCCAATAGGTGGACAACAGAACGGGGGGTGTAGAATTCACCGGCCTTTTTATTGGTCAGGTCGGCAAAATGCTTGATCAGGTACTCGTAGGCCTCACCCAACATGTCCGGGTTCACCTTTTCCCGGCCCAAGGTGTAGAAGGAAAAATGCTCTATCAGATCAATGAGGAGCTTGTCCGAAAGCTTGTTTTTGTTGCTCCACTGGGCATCACCGAAAATGCCGGAGAGAAATTCCTGGTTGGCCTGTTCTATACCGCGCAGGGCTTTTTCAATGGCTAGGCCGACATTGGTGCTTGTTTCCCGGACATTTTGCCAATGACAATCATCCGGAATGGCAAAGCGGTGCATTTCCGGCAGAACAGCGTACTCCTGATCCCCGTCGGATTCCTCCAGCTATACGAAACTCTTCATCGTAGACATCGGAAATCCGCTTGAAAAACAAGAGGGGGAAGATGTAGACCTTGAAATCCGAGGCATCGACTGGACCTTTTAAGATCCAGGCCGCCTTTGCCAGATATTGTTCCAGTTGGGAAAGGGTGAGTTTTTCGTTGTTCATTATTTCCTATTATTGAGGTACCTGCTGATTGAGCCTGGAGGAGATGGCCTATCCGATGTTGGCCAACGGCCTGTACACGGCAATTCATAAAAGCATGGCTGCTCTTGCCGGGCAAGGAAAAACTGTCGGTATCCTTCATATTCCTCGTTAATAGGGGGCGACCGGCGGTCGCCCTTTTACTTGGGGGTTTGATATGAAGCATGCGGTTTAGGGAGGAGATTCACTGCGAAAGAATTAAGGCACTATACGGGCCAATATCCACCCGGCCACTCTGCGCCATCCCATCCCAGGCGAGTCCCTCAGCCTGTAGATCCTGGCCGCCAATATTAGTAAAATCTGGACAATAGCCCGCCCAATCGCTGGAAAAACGACAGTACCAGGTTCCGCCCCGAGGCAATCCCACCCGGTAATCAAAATAACTCTGATTGGAAAAATTAAGGATAACCAATACATCATCCCCTGCCCCTCCTTGATCCCAACGATGATAGGCAATGATTTTCTGCTGATCGTTTAGATGATGGCAGTTAATCAGCTGCCCCCGCAGGCCCCGGGTGTTGTTGAACCAGTTTCTCCGCAGCTGGCAGAGGTCCTGATAAAACGTAAACACCCCGGCAAAACGCTCCTTACGTGACCAGTCTAGGGGAATCTGATCGCTGAACTTGGTGATGGAAAAAATCTCCTGGCCCTGCCAAATCATCGGAATGCCCGGAGCAGTCAGGACAACAGCAGCACCGAGCATGGTGCGTTTTCTTGCGAACCAAGACTCTGGATCAGCATGATCAATTTTACGGGCCAGAGCATCATTATTACCTGATTCATCATGGGATTCACTGTAGATGACCCGTTTAAAGGCATCCCCATTAAATCGGGCGTACAAGGCTTGAGCCACGTCAGCCATACTCCGCTGGGCATCATCGGGCGTTGCCAAGATATGCCGGATTTGATGGACAAACGAATGCCATTCTGTATCCATGCCAGCACCACCCGCAGAGGTTGGCTTGGTCAACCAACCATCATTATGCCAATCCTCGGCAATCAGAATTTTATGGCGGGGATGGCGATGAACATAATGTCGTTCATCACTGATCCAGCGTAGCAGGTTGAAGCCCTCGTTATTCCAGCCTTGGCCGTTATCAAAGCCCCAAATATTGCTGGTGCTGTCGATACGTAGACCGTCACAATGGCATTCGCCCAGCAGGAACATGGCATAATCACGAATGTACTGCCGCACTTCTGGCCGTCCAAAATCTGGCCGTGGCCCCCAATCGGTATGCCCTCGGTCATCGTTATAAAAATAAATGCCGTTACCGTTGCCGTTACCTCCTGCCCAACCATCATAACGTCGAAGGCAGCTGTCCAAGTCGCTGGGACCAAAATGATTAAACAGGCAACCTGTCACCACGGCCAGTCCCAAACTATGGGCCTGATCAACAAATTTTTTAAACTCGATAATGCCGCCATAGGCCTCTTCAATGGCAAAGGGCAACGAAACATTATACCCCCAAGAAAAATCAGCTGCAAATTCGTTGGGTGGCATAACATGCACGCAGTTGATACCCAACTCCTGAAGATGCGGCAGACGAGTGGCGGCTCTGCTCAAATTGCCGGGACGATCACCGGGATCATCAGCAAAGGTGCCCAGATGCATCTCGTAAATCACCAAGGAATTAAAATCAGGCATTTGAAAATGCTCATCCTTCCAAGGGAACTCCCTTTCTCGGATAATCCCCTTGCCCACCGAGTTGGTCACCTGGGTGACATAGGGGTCAATCTTGGTCAGGATTTCATTGCTCTCTCGATTGGTGATACGAAAACGGTACAGCTGTCCCGACTGTAGACCTTGAACATCCACTGACCAGTAGCCATTGCCTTCCATCGCCAGAGGTACAGCCGATGACGGCTCATTATTATTCTGATAATGACTGTCATAGAGGATAAGTTCAACCTTGCTGGCAAAAGGTGCCCAGGTACGGAAGGCAGTTCCATCGCCATAAACAATATTTCCCATACCTGTATGTATAGAAACTTCTGGGGCATTTAAAACTACAGCCATTTCAACATCCTCCTTTTAAATGTAGATGTGCAGAAAAGAGCGTACCGATTTTTAATCGGTTCTGACAGGTATTATATATAACCACTTAAAATGGTAACTGTTTTCAGGAAACGGAACAAGAAAAAAATATCCCCATGCCAAAAACAGCAGTTTATGGAATGTGAAAAAGAGCTGTTTGTGGAAATACAGTGGAAGGACCGCCAGCTGGCCGTTCCCTTATCCCAACTGACCGTTGTTGAGGCGAGCAGTATAAGCAGACAGATTGTCGAGGATTGGCACTACTGGATTCAGCAAGGGCATGATTACTGAAAATCTCGAATGAAAACAAGGCGATTTAAAGAAGCAACGTTCCTGAACTCGCCCCGGATGCAGTTGAGTCGACAGCCCTTCTTTCAGCTTGACAGTGATAACCCATTGAACTATCCTCAAAAAATTCACCCAATAATCTGACAAGGAACTTTTCTATGGAGAATGACACTGTAACGAGACAAATCCTGCAAGGTACCAAAAAAGCAGGAAAAGAATACACCTTCCATGTCGCTGAAGAATATGATCCGAGCAAACCAGCCCAATGGTGGTTTCAGGAATCGAACGAAGGACTGATCATCTTTGTTGTGTTTTATTCCCAGGCTTGCAGATGGGCCCGCTGTCTCGGATGCAATCTGCCCTCCAAAATGTCTGTTGAGCATATTCCTTTTGATTCCCTGATCAAGCAGATAGACTATCTGTTCAACCTGCCTGAAGTTATTGAACGGTCCTCCGCAATCAGCAAAATGATTGTTTCCAATAATGGCTCTGTGCTGGATGAGGCCACCTTTTCCTCAACCGCCTTAATGTACCTCCTGGCCCGAGTAAACATGCATTTTCGTGCTTTGAAAGTACTGGCGCTTGAGTCCAGGCCGGAATATGTTGATACGGTTGAACTTAAATTTCTGGCTCGAGCTCTGCAGGAGGGAGAAAGATCCACGGCTCTTGAACTATGCATAGGCTTTGAGGCTTTTGATGAACATATACGTAATGATGTCTTTGATAAGGGTCTGACTCTGCATGCCTTTGAAGAGCTGGCGCAGAAGATATCCCCTTACGGTTATCGGCTGAAGTGCTATTTTATGCTGAAACCTGTCCCCGGCATGAGCAACAGCGAGGCAGTCGAAGATATTTGGCAGGCCATTGATTACCTTGATACAGTCAGTTCGAAATACAACCTTGCCATTAATATGCATCTCAACCCGACCTATGCGGCCCGTGGTACGCTCTTGGGCAAGGCATTTCTACAGGGAAAATATACCCCTCCCTCTCTGCTGGATCTCGCACAGGCGGCAAGCTTTGCGGAAGGAAAAAATATCTCTCTCTTTCTCGGACTGTCCGATGAAGGACTTGCCGAACAAGGCGGCTCTTTTATCCGACCAGGCGATGAGGAACTCATAGAACATCTGGAAAAGTTCAACCGGACACAAAATTACACTCTTTTGCGGAAGTTGCATTAATGACATCCTTCTGGTATATTTGCATAATGCGTAGTGCTTCGCGAAAATAAATTCCCTTTACCTGATCACCTGATCACCTGATCATCCGCCTGAACATTTTCCAGACCAAACGGAGAGCAAAGAATGTTGACAAGAATTGCACAGCAACTCCTTATGACAATTACAATGACAGCGACCTTTATCGGCTTGTCAGGAACTTCCTTTGCCGTGCAGTACGTCAAAGCACCGCCTCTTACCGAAGTAGTCAATGCACAGATTCAGAATGTTAAGGACAGTGGAGCCGTCCGAGTACCCCTGATTACCTGGGGGGGAGACATTGCCACCATCCTTGCCAACGGCAACAGTAAGGACACTGCCGCAGGTTCCATTTTCGCCAAGCAAAATCTGAAGCTCGAACTCACCCGCACGGATGACTTTGGGCAGCAGGTCAAAGCCTATATGGAGGGCAACACCCCGTACCTGCGCGGTACTCTAGGAATGATCAATATGGCGAGCGAATTGCTGAACCGTGACTCGCGCACAAAACCTGTCATTATTTACCAGATGACCTGGAGCAACGGCGGTGATTGCCTAGTGGTTAAATCAGGCATTAACTCGGCAAAGGATTTGAAAGGGAAAACCATCGCCTTGCAAGCCTACGGCCCTCATGTTGACTATCTTGCCAAACTGCTCCGCGATGCCGGACTGAAGATGTCGGATGTCACCATCAAATGGGTGAAAGACCTAACCGGTACAGACAACACCCCTGCCGAGGCCCTGTACACCAAAGATATTGATGCCGCCATGATGATTATTCCAGACGGCCTCATGCTGACCTCGAATGGTTCCGTGGGCACCGGTGCAGAAGGTTCCGTGAAAGGGGCAAAAATCATGCTTTCCACCAAGAGCGCCAACCGCATTATTGCGGACGTGTATGCGGTGCGCAGTGATTATTTCGCGGCCCATAAAAAAGAAGTTCAGAATTTTGTGCATGGTCTCCTCCAGGCGGAACAGAAGCTGAAAACAATTTTTAAAAACAAAAAGACCCAGCTTACCGAGTACAAAAAAACAGTCACTGCTGCTGCTGAAATTCTGCTCGACAGCGCCTCAGCCACAGCAGATGCCGAGGCCTGTACGGGGATTGTGAATATGTTGCTTTTCAGGGCAATGTGAAATTCTTTACCGATACAAACTGGCCGCGCAATCTGCACCGCCTTACGGATGAAGTACAGACATCCTTTATCACCGGCGGCCTGCTGAGCCGCAAGATGCCTCTCCAGCCAGCTGGCTGGGACTATAACGCCTTCCGTAAAGGTTTAAGCGGCGTTGATAAGATTCAGACACCCAGATTCAACACCGAAGCGGTCGCCCAGGTGGTGGCCCGAAAGCAGAACCTCGGCACCTTGGATGAAGGGGAGCTCTTTTCCTTTGAGGTCTTTTTCAAACCCAATCAGAATACCTTTTCGCCGGATCAGTACAGTGATGCCTTTTCGAAAGTTGTTGATTTGGCATCCACCTACGGCGGTGCGGTTATCATCGTGGAAGGACATTCAGACCCTATGGGGTATCTGCGTAAGATCAAAGAAAAGGCATCAGAGATTGTTCTGACTCGGACAAAACAGGCTGCAAAAAATCTCAGCCTGACCAGGGCCATTGCTGTACGAGATTCCATTATGGCGTATAGTGCGGAAAAATCCGTCAACCTTGATTCCAGTCAGTTCACCGTGATGGGGCACGGCATTATGCAACCCAGCACCGGTATGTGCGGACAGCTGCCCTGTGCTCCCAAAAGCAAAGAGGGATGGCTCAGCAATATGCGGGTTGTCTTCCGTATTATCCAGATTGAGGCTGAAGAAGAAGCCTTTATCCCCTTGGATTAAGGAGGAGTAATCATGAAAAAACTCTTATATATATGTGGTGCTACGGCCCTCCTTTTGGTACTAAGCCTAGTTCTGAGTGGATGCGGCGACGATGCCGATCAGCGGAATGCCACTGCCCGACAGAAGAAAAAAATTGCTCCCCAACAGCAACAGAGTGCCCCTGATCCATTTGAGCAGGCAACGGGTTCAGCTGTCTGGCCGCCGTCGGAGGAGAAGCAGGAAAATATTCTGCCTGCTGATCAATGGGCCCTGAAGAATTATGTGATGATTTTTGACGGCTCAGGCAGTATGGGCGATAAACGCTGTTCCGGCAACAAAACAAAAAGCACTGTGGCCAAAAAAGCCGTGGCGGACTGGGCACAGTCGGTCCCTGCTGACGCGAACCTGGGGCTTATCGTGTTCGATCAGCAGGGATTTGCTGTCCGGCAGCAGCTGGGTCTGGGCGACCGCCAGGAATTTGTTCAGCAGGTGCAAGCGGTGGTACCGGGTTCTGGGACGCCGTTAACCCAGGCTGTGCGGACCGCCTATAAGATCCTCACGGCCCAGGCCGGAAAACAACTGGGCTACGGTGAATATCATATGGTGATCGTCACGGACGGTGCTGCCAATCAGCCGGAGAAACTGACAGGAACAGTCAACGCAGTACTGGCGCATTCTCCAATCCTCATCAGTACCATCGGCTTTTGCATTGCCGACACCCATTCACTTAATCAGCCCGGACGAACAATCTACAAGGCTGCGGATAATCCAGAGGCTCTTCGCCAAGGCTTACAGGATGTGCTGGCTGAATCCGAGTCCTTTGATGATGTAACCGAATTCTGAACTGCGTACCGGCAAGCTGACTGGAAGGGAAAATATGAAAAAAAAAGGAACAGGTGCGCTCCTCCTGCTGGTACTCGGAGCTGCAATATTGATTGGAATAAAACTGCTTCTTCCGGGTTTTATTGATGAGCAACAAGTGAATACCAGCGATGCTGTCAAAATCAAAGGCAAGGTCAGGCTCGCCCTGGACAACTGGATAGGGTATTTCCCTCTGCGCTCCAATGAGATGAAAACCCTAATGCGTCGTGGGGGCTGGAATCTTGTCTGGACAGATGATAAGGCTGATTATCATACACGTATGGAGCAGCTGCATAAGGGGGAAATAGATATTGCTGTGGCCACAGTGGATTCCTACCTTCTGAACGGTGCCGAGTTTAATTTCCCCGGTTCCATTATAGCGGTAATTGACGAGTCCAAGGGTGGTGACGCCATTGTTGCCCACAAAGAAAAGGCTGAAAATCTTGACAGCCTGAAAGGCAAAAACAACCTGAGAATCGCCTTCACCCCGAACAGTCCCAGTCATTACCTGCTTAAAGCAGCAGCTGATCATTTTAATGTGCCGGAACTGGTGTCGACACAGCACAGTAAAAGGATAGAGACGGAGGGCTCTGAAGGTGCCTTAAAAAAACTTTTGGCAGGCAAGGCTGATATTGCCGTGCTCTGGGAGCCTGATGTCTCCAGAGCACTTGCTGAAAAAGATATAGTCAAGCTCTTGGGAACAGAGGATACAGCGCAGCTCATTGTTGATATTCTGCTGGTCAGTCGGGATTTCATGCAGGATCAACCGGAAGCTGTGGAAGTCCTGCTCCGTTCTTATTTCAGGGTGCTGAAAAAATACAGGGACAACCCGGATCTCCTGGAAAAGGATGTAGTGGAGGAAACAGGCCTGCCTACCAAAACTGCTCAGGCTATGCTGCACGGTGTCAGCTGGGTATCTCTGCTGGATAACTGCGAGAACTGGTTTGGCATTACCCATCCCGGAGGTCAAGCCCGTGAACTGATCAGCGACACCATTGAGTCTGCTGCTGCAACCCTGGTAAATGTCGGCGATTTCACCTCTTCGCCAATACCGGATCAGAACCCCTACCGGCTGCTGAAAAGCTCCTTTCTCCAGGGTTTATATACAGAGGGGATAAACGGTTTCACCAAACCTGGTGCCAAGGCCGTTGGGCAGGGCACGGATTCACTGACCACCCCTTTTTTAGCAATGGATACTGCGGTCTGGGAGAGGATGCGGGAGGTGGGGACCCTGAAAATTGAACCGATTATCTTTCAGCACGGTTCGTCCGAGCTTGATCTGTTTGCTGAAGAGGTTGTAGGGAAAATTGTTACCCGCCTAGAGCATTATCCGCATTTCAGAATAGTCGTAAAGGGCCATACTGGTTTGCGCGGTGATGCTGTGCAGAACAAAGCCTTATCGCAGCAACGGGCCAACAGCGTTGCCGCTTTTCTCCAGAAAAAATTCCATATTGATCCGAACCGAATCCAGGCAATCGGATACGGTGCTGACCGCCCTTTACAGCAGTTGCCCGGAGAGTCGAAACGGACCTATGAGCACCGGCTGCTACGGGTGGAAATTGTCCTTGTTCGTGAAGAATTCTGAATAATATGCCTTTATCTACAAATACAAAAAGCAATAATACGGAAGGGCTACCGACCCTGGAAGATTTTTCCGGGCGTGCGGTAAAAAAAGCCGTGCGCTCGGAGAGCCTGTTTCATCCGGTTTCGCTCTATTCCTCTTCTCTCGGCCTGCTTTCCGGCCTGGGCTGGTATCTTTTTGACATGTCCATGCTGGCAGCGGGCATGGGAGCCTGCTTTGTCTCGGTGCGGGCATGGCTGTTGTGAATATGTTTTTTCGGCGCGATATCATTGCCCGGCAATACCTTGACCGACTTTCCGCCCGTTTTGCAAAGGAACGGGAAGGGCTTCTCCTGATGCTCAGCACTGACCTAGAACAATGTCGCCATATCAAAGGGGCAGGCAAGTATGGCGAACAGGCGCAGCAGCAATATCTGTTCATTAAAGAAAAATACGACACATTCCGTACCATGCTGGATCAAAAGCTGAAACGCGGAGAGCTGACCTATGCCCGTTTTCTCGGCGCTGCCGAACAGGTCTATCTAGGTGGACTGGATACCCTGCGACGAATTGTTGTTCTGCTGCAAAGCGTGAGCACCATTGATCCTGATTACATAGCGAAACGTCTTGCTGAACTTGAGCGGGTTGTGGCCCCAGACCCGGCAGATGAACGAGAATATGCAACCCTGAAAAAACGGCTGGCCCTGATGGAACAGCAGCTGAAGCAGGTGAACAGTCTGCTCACGGATAATGAAGAATCCATGACCATTATGAGTCAGACCATAGCCACGGTGGCGCAGATGCGTACCGGCGGCGATCTGGCCTCTATGGATCTGGAAACAGCTATGGAAAATCTTCAGGAGATTGCCAGCCGCCGCTATCATACCGAGTGAAGGAATAATAAACCGCCCCGCCGCTGACCGCCGGGGTTATATAATCCGATGTTTTGTACAAGTACACAAGGAGACCTGAGATGGATACCCGGACCGCTACCTATACCACTACAGCATTGACCCTGCCCACTGCTTCAGACCTGAAAAATGAGCTTGCACTTGCTGACCCGCAGGCTCTTACCGTAGCAGAGGGAGAAGATAAAGATATTGAAGAGGCGGCGGAAAAATTTGTCACTGCGGTGCTGGCCTTTGATCCCAATGACCCTGCACAGCAGAACACCCGTGATGCCAATATTGCGGCAGTAGAAACCCTTGGAGGAAAAACACAACAGGAAGCGTCGCACCGCAGTGCCATGCTCAAGCAGCCAATCCGTTCCCTGGCCGCAAAAAGCGATGACGGCGGTGAGGTGGCCCGCTCTCTTGTTGAGCTGAATATGCAAGTTGACGAGCTGGATCCAGGGAAATTCGATTTTGAGGCTGGTTGGTTCGCCCGTCTCTTGGGTATGATTCCCGGTTTTGGCACACCGCTGAAAAAATACTTTATCAAATTTGAGCAGGCGGATACGGTTATTGATGCGATTGTCCGTTCTTTGAAAGAGGGCAAGGACCAGCTCGGCAGGGATAATATGACCTTGGTCGGAGACCAGAAGGCCATGCGCGGTTTCACTTTTCGTCTGGAAAAAACAATAAAGCTGGGTATGCGGATTGATGATCGACTGAACTACGCTTTGGAGCGCGAAGTCGATCCGGGTGATGCCAAGGCGTCGTTTATTCAGGAGGAACTTCTTTTCCCGTTACGGCAGAGAATTCAGGACCTTCAGCAGCAATTAGCGGTCAACCAACAGGGAGTACTCGCCATTGAACTCCTTGTTCGGAACAACAAGGAGCTTATCAAAGGGGTTGATCGGGCGATCAACGTGACAGTGAACATGCTGACCGTGGCCGTTACTGTCGCCTTGGCCTTGGCGAACCAAAAAATTGTCCTGGAAAAGATTGATGCGATCAACAAGACAACCAATAGGCTGATTGAGGAGACCGCTGCCCGCCTGAAAACCCAGGGCGCAGCTATCCAGAAACAAGCTGCCAGCACTCAACTCAGTATGGAATCCCTGACCAGATCATTTGCGGATATTAATGCGGCCTTGGATGATATATCTACCTTTCGCAAGGAATCCCTGCCCGTTATGGCTGAAAATATCTTGGCTATGGATCAGATGACCTCTGAGGCGGAAGATCGGATTAAACAGCAGGAGCAGGGGAATCAGGCTGCGCCTTCAATTGAGCTTGATTTTACCGGGCCAGTTTGATTGCGAAGCTTCGGGGCTGTATGTTCCCCGCTCCTTGCGGGCGGGGGCGTTGCCTGCTTTGCGGTTCTGTGTCTTTCTTGTTAGCTTGGCATTGTTTAGTTATTATAGTTACATATAGTTATCTGCCAAACAGCCTGCAGGCTACCCATACTGATAGAAATTTCCACTATGAACCATGAAGCTGAAAATAAAGGAATACCTATATACTTGGATGAGACTCCAAGGAGCATTTCAGACTCAATTGAGGAAGTTGAAGTAGATGCATGGTTTCCTTCAAACAGTGCGGCTCAAAAATTATGGCGTTGTTTGGAATCGTTGCGAGACCTAGATGAGTTATTGAGTGATTCAGCTCAACAAAAGAACGCTACAAAAAGAAAAAGGAGACTAAAGATAGCATTAACACCCCTTCATTCTTTAGTTAAGTGTGTGGACGATCTCTGCAATGATATCCAATGTAATAAGGAAACACAAAGATTGCTTGAGGACTCAGCGGTGAAAGAGATATCAGGAATTCAAAAAAGATTTTCTGAACTACTTCCGCATGACCATAAGGCAGTTATATCCACTGCAAGAAATAAGCTTTCAGCACATATTGATAAAAAAATTCACCCATCCGAAGCTCAAAAGATTGGAAGCGTGATCACTCCAAACGAATTCGGCAGATGGCTACATATTTGCTTACACTTGGTTCTTGACCTCACAAAGTTAAATATTTACCATTGGTCATGTAAGCCTCCCGGTGATGAATACGTATGTTTTATGACGAGTGAGCCATTTCTCGTTACGTTTAAGCTCAAGGACGAAGAAGTTGATGAACTGGCTGCAATAAACATAGCCAGTTCACCGAGAAATGCAGTACCGGAGGTAATAGAAAGCCTTGTTAGAAATTCTCAATGGATGTTTAAAAAAGGACAACAAAGAATAAGATCCCTTCAAGGGGATCATAGAGACAATTGGAATACTTTCAACGAATATTCATATATACATGAGCCAAACTTGTAATAATTTTGCTGATGTTGCGGGCAGAGAGTTTGCCGGATAGCCACGTAGCTTGGGGTTAAGGGGCGAACTTCAAGAGGCACTCTTCAATTTTTTTTTCGCATCTGAGACAATAGTTCCTTGTTTTGAAAGCTAAGGGCCTTATTTTAAAATATCTTCCGGTTTATTCTGGTGCTTGAAATTGGAACGGTATACGGCGATGTCGTATACCCGAAAAGCATCACTTAATATCGGAGGAGCAAAATCATGGCAACCCCCATTAACAACAGAAGCATACGTCGTATTCAGGATGAATCCATTCGGAGTTTATCCAGAAATCGAAGAGCGTCCACCAATTTATATCTTTTGAACGAGGTACATCCCCCCAGAAGCACCATTCAGGCAGGTCATCAGCTCATAAACATCAAGAAACCCACTGCTGTTGTATTTGTAGATGATGAGCCGTTGGCCAACTGGTCGCATGATTGCCGCTATCTCCTCCACGATCCAGACAACGGAAAACTGTATCAGGAAGTAAAGGCGGGTTTTCCACCCTTTCTTGTTGATCCTCCCTCTACGTTCAAAGGATTTCACACACCTGTTGTCCTTCATAATCCTCTGCGAAGAATTTGGACACCAGCACCGGAGAAGGTGAAAATCCGATTTCCGTGGCTAGCTCCCAAAGGGCAACGCTATGCGGTGTTATTTTCAGGTGCCTCGAATAACCGTCATACCAATGATCTGGAATTTCTTTACCGTCAGTTAGTGGATCAGTTTTATTTTGATGAAGATAATATTACGGTACTGAATTACGACGGAACCGTTAATTATTCAGGAGGGCCACGCCCGGTGGCTCATTGGCCCGGAGACGGAACACCTTACAGGATGCCCGTACATGGCAAGGGAACAAAAGAAGCACTGGAGGAGGCAATCAATTCCCTCAAGAAAAAGCTCAAGAAAGACGATCTGCTTATTGTTCACACCAATAACCACGGCGGACATAATGGAAAAGAAAGCTATCTCTGTACCTATTCTGGAGAAATCTACACCGCCTCCGAGTTTGCCGGTAAACTGCATGAGTTGCCCGTTTTTTCTGAGTTGATTGTTATGATGGAACAGTGTCACTCGGGCGGATTTAATGATGCAATCATTGAGCAAAGTACTGCCAACCGCACTACGTTTTCTGCTGCATGCACTGAAGGCAAAAATTCCATTGGCGAGGCCGATTTTGATCCCTTTGCCCGTGATTGGATAGCTGCCTTTGCCGGTGCTGATCCCTATGGAGCTGCTCTTGTATCCGACCCTGACTATGATAATAGCGGAAAAATATCTGCCCGTGAGGCGTTTGCCTATGCAGATGATGTGCATCATTCCTATGATAGTCCGGTATATTCAGCCTATGGTTCAGATGCGGGTGATCAGAATCTGCATCAGAATGGCGCTACATTTTTATACATCGTGATTTTATAGTGGCAGAACTTTCGTTGCTTCAGGATAAAATTAAAGAACCGGTTCGGTACCGGAAGGTGATGAGAACCAAAGTCTTGCCTGCGCTTGTTGCGCTGGACGATAAATTAGCAAGAAAGCCTGAAGCTCCGCAGAAAGCAGAGGAGATGCTTCGGAATATCATTCACTCTGCAATGTAGTAAATACCTATCCATAAGGAGCTCCTTGCCCTTGAGTACCGGGGCAAGGAGCCTTGTGTCCTAACTTCTCTCCAGGGTTGATCAACCTTGGACAGGGGGATTTTGCCCATGCCGATAATGATAAAAAAAATATTCACTCAGGCAAACGAACAAATTAATTTCACCCGCTCTCCTCCCTCGTCAAAGTCTGAAACGAATCAGGATGCTTCAGGTTGAATTCCTCGGCATGCTGAAGAAAATCAGGATCAAAACCTTCTCTGCGTATGCAGGCAATCAGCTCGTTGAACTCCCTGGTCTGTTTCACAGCCTTACTGCTCACGGTGGCGGGTGGCTGATAATCCGCCGTGATCTTGGCCCCTCGATTAACCTGCCTGCCGTTCCCCCGATCATCAACATAATACTGGGACAGAACAAGAAGTCGGGTTCCGAGAAATGCGGCCTCTTCCAGATCATGGGTGACAAAAAAGACGGTCATCTTTTCCTGCTCCCAGAGTTCCACCAAAAACAGCTGCATATTCTCTCTGGTGTTAGGGTCAAGAGCGCCGAAGGGTTCGTCCATGACCAGGATTTTCGGCTTCATGATCAGGGACTGCCCGATAGCCACCCGCTGCTGCATTCCGCCTGACAACTCATGGGGATATTTGTTCCCATGCTCAGCCAGCCGAATTTTTTCCAGCATAGCCGTTGCCTCCTCATAAATCTCTTTGCCCGACATCTCCTTTGATCCCGGTCGTCCGCCCAGTCGCAGGCCAAGGCTAATGTTATCCAGCACGGTCAGGTGAGGAAAAAGAGAATATTTTTGAAAAACAATTCCCCGATGGATATCCGGCGGTCCCACGCTTTGCTGTTCGAGCAGGATTCGGCCCGCAGTGGGCACCTCTGCCCCGATGATCAACCGCAGTAATGTTGATTTTCCGCAACCGCTGGGCCCGACCACTGTGCAAAATTCCCCTCTGCTGACCTGGAGGTCGATGTTATCCAGGATCACCTTGCCGTTATACGCCTTGTACACATCGATAATGTGGAGAAAACCGGGCTGAGAACTCATTTATGACCTCCGTTAGCAGCATACCAAGGATAAAAACAGCGCATGATATGACGAAGCAGCCAGTCCATCACAAAACCCAAAAAGGTTATCCACAGCACATAGGGTAAAATCACATCCATAGCCAGATATCGACGCACCAAAAAAATTCGGTATCCCAGGCCGCTGCTGGCCGCAATGGCCTCCGCCGCGATAAGAAAAAGCCAAGCTGAACCAAGGGAAAGCCGAACCGCCTCAATGAGTCTGGGCATAACCTGAGGTAAAATGATCCGATAGGCAAGCTGAAACTGAGAGGCCCCCAAGGTGGCAGCCTTGGTCAGCTGTTCATGGGGGAGTTTGTGGACAGCCAGCCGGATATCCCTGGTGATCAACGGAAAAATCCCGAGGAAGATCAACACGATTTTTGCCGCTTCATCCACGCCGAAGCTGATAAAGAGGATGGGAAGAACTGACAGCGGGGGAATCATGGCGATAAAGGTGATAAACGGGTTCAGGGCAGCATTGATACCCGGAAACAGGCCGATATTAAGACCGAGCAGAAGAGCTGTCGCTGCGGCGAGTCCTGTCCCGATCAGCAGACGTTTCATGCTGGCAAGGGTGTCGTTCAGCATCAGGTAGGTGCCTGTCCTGCGATTTTTTTCAAAGGCCATATGCTGCACCGCAGCAGTCATCTGGGAAATCTTCGGCAGGAGTTTATCCGCTTCATTCTCTCTATGCCGGATTTCCGAAGCAGTCAGGTAGACAATCAGCAGCACAGCAAAGGGCAGGATTGCCAGCACGATGCTGAACGCCTTGCCGGGTCGGGCGTGAATCCCGAAAAAACGGGGCGGTTTTCGTGTTGGTTGTTCCGGTGACTTGTCCACGACAATTCTACTCCCTGTTGTTGCGATTGTTGAGCTACTGATTGTTGAGCTACTGTAAGGGTAATTCATGAAGTACCCTTACGTATACTACGCGAGCAAACACAAAGACTTACCCCTCACCCTACTGCATATACTTTGCCGTAAAGCGAAGCTTTATATTGTTTTTATCGCCCAGCACGCTGCCGTCATCAAAGGAGATACCCACGATATCCGCCGAGGGGGCGGACTCGCCGTATAGACCTTTTTCATAGGAAAACTGCCGAACCTGTTCCATTGTTTCTTTCGGTTTTGCAGATGCGGCAAATGTAGCAGCATCTGCGGCCTTGTAGAACATGGCCGTGGTCGCGAGCTGCTGCTTAAATTCATCAACCGTGCCGCCCGAGGCCTGGGCCATAGAGCTATAGCCTCTTCTTTTTCCGGGCCGTCGCTCTCCATGATCGCCATAACTTCGTACCATGCGCCGACCAAGGCTTTTTTCAACGCTTCCGGGGCATCGGTTCGGACAACCATCAGGTCGATAATCTCACCGGGAATGTTTGAGGAATCAAAGACTCGAACCGATCCCGGTGCTCGCAGGGCTTGCATCAGGGGCGGATTCCAGGTAACGGCGGCAGCATCGGGATCAGCCGTAAAAAGAGCTGCAATATCCGCATCGCTGGTATTGATCAGTTTGACATCCTGTTCGCTCATACCGTTCATGTCCAGAGCCCTTGCCAACAGGTAATGAGAGACGGACAGCTCCACCAAGGTGATAGCTCTGCCTTTCAGATCCGTTACCTTTTTACCCTTTTTCATGATAACCCCATCGTTGCCGTTGGAAAAATCACCAATAATCAAGCAGTCGAATCGATTCCTCCCACGGCGGGTATGGTCAGGGCATCCATATTGGCCATAGTGCAGGCAGTAAATTTTCCCGTGGTATAGAGATTGATGGACTCAATATAATCATTGACCAGGGTTAACTTGATCTCAACATTATACTTATCTGCCCATTTTTTGAGAATACCGCTCTGTTGGGCATATCCCCAGGGCTCCCAGCCAGCGTAATGCGACCAGGCAATGTCGAATTTCTCTTTCTTCTCCGCTGCCTGAAGCGGGGAAATGAAGAAAAGCACAGCGGAAAGGACGACAGCGGCTGTAAGCAGCACGACTGGTGACTGATGTTTCATCGAAAGGATTCTCCATAGATTATTTCACTAAAAAAGCGGCATTTCCGCCTGTAGCATCTCGGCGTTGTTTTACGCTGTACGAAAGTATATAAAATATCATCGCAACTCTGCCTTGTCAATGGATCGGTCGGAATGCCGGGGCTGCTTTCTACCCTGCCAACTTTGGCCAGTCTATTTAAGTCAAGGAGTGATGTGTCACATTTTTTTAAAGATTTTGACAATGAAAGTGCAATAAATAAACCTCGATATGCAAAATATATTAAGGTAGATGAAATGAACTTTAAATCTTTAAAGAAATGGGCTTCCTTAGAAATGGAAAAAATAAAACCATTAATTGAGTCAATTCTTTAGACGTTAAACTTAACAAACTCATTCAGCTAACGGCGTTATCTTCTCTCTGAGCACAAAAAAAAACGGAGAAAAATATCCGGGCAAAGAAGAACAATATAACTCAACCATGAAAAGAAAATCCTCAAGCCTTTTCCCCGCTGCCACTCCCCCCTCCGCCCGGCACTGCCGTCCCTTCCCGCCTCGCAGGCAAAGCCTGCTCTTTTTCCGTCCCCAAAGCAAGAAAACTTTCCAAAACCTCCTTGCATCTGCTCACCGGATAATGGTAAACAAGGCTTGCATTAACCGTATTCTTATTTTCTGAGCTGCCGATTTCTACACTACAGATAAGAAATCTTTTACTTTAAAGAACTGGAGACAAAGACCATGGCTGTTGTTGCCCCGTTTCGTGGCGTGCGTTACAACCCGGAAAAAATTGAACGACTGGAAGATGTCGTCACCCCGCCGTATGATGTTATTTCCACTGACGACGAGAAAAAACTGCTGCAAAAAAATCCCTATTCCATGATCAATCTGGATCTGCGCAATATTTCACAGGGAACAACCGAGGATGATGGGCGCTACGAGCAGGCTCGGGCGCGGTTTCAGTCCTGGCAGGACGAAAACGTACTTATCCGGGATGAGCAGCCAGCCATCTATCTCTACTATATCGACTATAACCATCCCGGTGGCAAGCGTCTGACCCGCAAGGGCATTGTTAGCTTAGTCGGTTTGGCTGAGTTTGCCGAAGGCATTGTCAAACCCCATGAAAAGACCTTTGCTGGGGTAATCAGGGACCGCGTGCAACTCATGGAGACCTGCAAGGCCCAGTTCAGTCAGATCTTTTCTATCTATGCAGATCAGGAACAGGAGATCATCAGCAACCTGGAAAAAGTTCGGGAAGCAGAACCCATACTGCAAATTGATGATCAGAATGCCAATACCCATACCCTCTGGCGAGTGACCGACAAAGAGGCCCTGGAGTTTGTTCATCGCTTCTTTATTGACAAGCCGGTGTATATCGCGGACGGGCACCACCGCTACACCACATCCTTGGATTGCCGCAGACGCGCTTTAGCCGCTGATCCTAATTTGCCTGTGGACCATCCCTGTAATTATATCATGATGTACCTCTGTGCCTGTGAGGATCCTGGTTTATCCGTTCTTCCCACCCATCGACTGGTCCGCCAACCAGGGAGTATGAGTGGAGATCAGTTGCAGGAACGGATGCAGCAGGGGATGAGCGTCACTGAAATCAAACAGGGCAGTCGTGAAACCCTGATCGCCGAGATCCTGAACAGGATGAATGAAATCGATACCAGCGGCGGCATGCCCGCCTTTGGCGTCTACCATCCAGGTGAAGACCGGGCCTTTCTCCTGCGCATGCAGGATGAGACAATCTCCGATTCACCGTCACTTACTGACAAACCCGAGGTTTTGCAGGAACTTGATGTGGTTGTTCTTTCTGATCTCCTCATTCAGGATTATCTTGGTCTGAGCCATGATCAATGCGTGAAGGAAGGACTCGTCAGCTATCTGAGTGACTCGGATGTGGCCCTGGACGAGGCAGTCAAAGAAAGCGTGCTTCAAGAAGCCCATACCCCCCTGCTCTTTTTGCTCAATCCGACCAAGGTGAAACAAGTGCTCAAGGTGGCGGACAGCGATAACATCATGCCCCATAAGTCGACCTATTTCTATCCCAAGATAATGACTGGCCTGCTCCTTAACAAACTGGATGATGAAGAGCATATTCAGCCTCTCGGGACAGAGGCCTGATAACAGGCTCTCATTGAAAAACCCCTTATGCCTCTGACCAATCTGACCGACGACACTCTGTTCAACGGGCGTATTATCTGTCGCCAGCACCGGGACGGCTACCGTTTTTCCCTGGATGCAGTGCTCTTGGCCCATTTCTGCCAACCTGCTTCTCGGGATAAGGTGCTGGATCTTGGTTGCGGCTGCGGGGTGATCGGCTTGGTACTCTGTTATCGTCATTCAGAGGTACAGGTTACTGGCCTGGAGCTACAACCGGCTCTAGCTGATCTCAGCCAACGAAACATCCAGCCAACAGCCTTCAAGATCGTTTTACAGTTATCAATGGAGACCTGCGCACAATAAAAGAGCATCTGCGGGCAGAGTCCTATGAGCTGGTGCTCAGTAATCCCCCGTATTATAAGGTCGGAGACGGGCGTATCAGTCAGGGAGATGAATGCGCCCTTGCTCGTCACGAGCTGGCCGCTGATCCAGACTCAGTGATCGAGGCAGCAGCCTATGCTGTTAAAAACCGAGGCACGGTGGTCTGCATCTACCCGGCGGAACGCCTGGCCACGGTGACCGCCGCTATGATGAAAAAGCGCCTAGTTCCCAAACGGATCCAGCCGGTGTACAGTTACCCGGAAGATGACCGGGCTCGGCTGGTCATGATTGAGGCAAAGAAAAACGGTGGCGAAGGATTGCTCCTGCTGCCGCCGCTGTATATTTATCAATGCCCTAACGGCCCATATTCACCAGAGCTTGAAGCGATGTATGCGGGGTGAGTCCCTACGGCTCAAAATTCAAGCGCAATATCTTGTAAAAAAAACTTGTCCAGGGTATGTTCCTCAAAATACGTTAAGGTAATCAGATGTCATGCAGACCCAATGCTGTTGACGCTCTGGTAATCAAGAGCAGAAGTGTAAAAGAGATCCAAAAACATGACTGGCGAGCAGCAGAACCCAAAAGCCACGTCCCCGCCTGCATTCGGTGAGATTCTGATCAACCCGCAGGCCGGAACGTCGGATAACGAGAAAAAAAAATCCGCTCCTCCTCCCGAACCCAAAAAAACGCGCAAGCAGCAGAAAAAGCCCCAAAAAAGCAAAGGCCGTTCAAAGAAAAAAGCCCTGCGTTGCAGCCTTATACTTATCCTGCTGCCTACGATACTTTTTTTTACCTATCTGGCAGCAGCACGTTTTTTCCTTCCCTACTATATTCAGGAAAAGCTAGCAGAGCAGTATAGTCAGCAGCTGCATCGGCCTGTGACAGTGACGCAGGTGGACTTTGATCCTTTCACCTTTGATCTCCACCTCGCTGGCATTCATATCGGCCCTGAGTTCGACCGTCAGAATGAAGATGAACCAGCATTATGCCGTATTGCCACACTCGATACCCGGTTGCGTCCTCAAGAACTGCTCCAACGCAGGATCGTGTTTGAGGATGTACAGATAAAGGGTATGCAGGCGGAGGTAATTCGCCGGGCTGACGGCAGTTTCACTGACCTTGGTTTGACAAAAAAAGATAAAGCTGAGATGGCCAATCATGCCCTCCTGCCAAAAGGCGTACGGATTGACGGACTAAGCCTGACTGACAGCATGCTCGTTCTTCGAGATGCAACCAGTGGTCATAAATACCTTCTTGATGAGATAACCTTTTCACTGCCCTCAGCAGCATCCGCAGCATTAAAAAATGGCGAAACAGAGCCTGCTCTCCATGCCTTAGTCAACGGTAATCCGATAGAAATCCGGGGGCAGCGACAGGTCAGGCCGGACGGTAGCTCCGCAACCCGACTGGTTCTCCAGCTTAATGACGTTGATCCTCAACAGATTCTAGACTGCTTCCAAGCATGAGCAACTCTTTGCACATGAGCGCCGATAAAACACAGGCCCTCTTGGAGCTCATCCTGCCGGATAATCATCAGGGGGAAGAAGGCCCTATCCTCTCCGGTACTATCTCCTTTGCAGACCTGCATTTTGATATAACCACGCAGAACAAAGCTGACCGAGCGGGCAAACTCCAATGCGTAGCCCCAAGCGCACAACTGGTTATTCAGGCAAATCCCTTTCGCAAACAATACACGGTTGAAGAACTGACTCTGGAGAGTCCCCGGTTGGTTCTTACTGACAATGAGAACAACGGCAAAAGCGCCCTGCCCCTAAAAAAGCTCTTATCGCTTTGGCCTAGCCAACTGCTCGACCCTGCATCGCTTCCTTTCGACTTAAAGATTCGTCGTTTAGCCATCAATAATGGTACTCTACAAAAAGAACAAGGGTCACTCTGGGAAGATCTGCAACTGGAAATGACAGCGTATCGCAATCGCGAAACAGCCGATTTGAAAAAATCTTCGAAAAAAAAGCAGGCAACAAAAGCAACTGCCCTGTCTTTTTCTGCCCACCAAGGAGCGACCACCGTCCAATTTCAGGGGACAACCAATCCTGATCTCAACCTGACAGGAACGATCACTTTCCATAATCTGGATTCCAGTCTGCTTCAACCCTATTTGAATGCGAGAGAGGATGTTCAGCTTGTCAGCGGACAAGCTGAACTCAGCGGTCTTCTGCGGACAGTGCAGGCCAAAGAAGGTGGAAAGAAAAAAATACTGCTAGAAAAGGGCACAATCACATTGCGTGATATCCGCCTGAAACGAAAAAAGCAAGGGAAAGAAAACGTCCTACTCACCGCTCAAAGGGCTGAAAGCAAGGGATGCTCCATAGAGCTTGATCCTGCCTCACCAAGCCTTTCCTGTACCAGCCTCTTGCTCCACCAGGCAAATTTTTCGCCTGATGCCCCCTCCTTTTTTCTTTTCCCGGAAACGGCGGAATCCCCGCTCGGGCTGTCCGTTGAGACTGTCAAGATAACTGACGCCACAGCTAGTCTGCGGCTGGGCAGTAAACAGAACGGCCAGAGCGGCCTGACCATCCCGCTGACCGCCCTGAATCTGGAGATCAAAGATCTCCGGGCAGCACAGTCAAAAAAAGCTAATCTGCATTTTCAGGCAGGAATCGGTACCGACGGTAAGGTTACGGCAGACGCTCTTTTCGCCAAGGAAAGGGCTACCTCCAGCTGGCTGTTGAAAATCTTGACATCACATTACTGAACCAGGCTTTTGCACAACTGTTTCAAAAAGAACTTGCCCCGACTCTGCATCAGGGGCTTCTTTCTTTGCAAGGAAAGCTTGGACTGCCGGAGCTTGATTTTGAGGGCGATGCTCGGCTCAATGATCTGGTCGCGAAAAACTCTCAGGGCACAGCCCTCAGCTGGAAAAGCGGAAAAGGCAAACAGGTATATGTAGAAATGCAGCCCTTTTTCATGCATATTGACGAACTTGTTCTTGAGGAACCGGAGCTGGAACTGCGTTCACCGGAAAGCAAGCTACCAGCGTCCTTGCTCGCTCTTCTCCGCAGGCAGGACAACAAGCCGGTGCTTCCGCCATTCACTGTGAAGCAATGCCGCATCCAGGGAGGAAGCATGCCCGGTGCCGGTAGTCGCCTTGGATTTACCGCTATCAACGGCAACCTTGCGCCTTTGGTCGCAGGGGCAGCGACTTCCTTTACATTCTCCGGCAAGGCTAATGAAAGAGAATTCACCGCCCAAGGACGACTGGAACAGGGCCATGCAGAGTTTGATAACTTCTCTTTGGCAGAACTGCCTATGGAGAGTGCTGCCAAAGAATTTGCAAAGCAACTTGGTTTGGAGGAAAAAGGCGAAATCCGCTGGGTACCCTCGATTGAGCAAAAAGATGAAGGCCGTGTTCATTTTAACGGATTCCTTCCGCAGCCAGATTCAGAATTTTCCCTCCTCTTGGCCTTACTCACTGATACTGACAGTGAATTCAGCCTCCCTCTCTCGCTCCCGGCAACAGCTTCTCCTGCCGAAATCAGCAAAGCAGCTCTCAAAAAACTGCACCGGCTTCATCTTCAGGCAGTTGTCTCCCCACAGGCTGTTCTGGAGAGAAATCTTTCTGACCTGACCCTTCCCCAACGGATTAATTTTATTGTCGGTGACACCCTCCCTGATTTCATGGGGGATCTGGATAACTTTGCTTCCCTGTTTACCCGTCGTCCGCATCTTGGTTTGCAAATTCGGGGCAGCTACGATGATACGGCTGATCGAAAATACCTGACCAGTATGCTTCAAGAAGAGGACGACTACAGAATCAATCTGGAAAATGTTCGCAGGCAGGAAGAAATGACCCGTTTGCTAGCAGAGGAAGAACTTCGCCAAGTGGAGCTCGTGAATACGGATATTCCTATCGGCGAAGACCTTCTTCCGGTAATCAAGGCGCGGGAGGATCTGCAGCCCCTGCCCCATCAAGAGGTTGAACTCCCCAAGGAGATCCTGCCTGAACTCGCCCGCCAGCGAGCCCTGGTTGTTCAAGAGTACCTTATTGAGACGCTCAAGCTGCCCGCAGAAAAAATCACCCTTGCAGAGCCAACCCCAGGTGGCCCCCGAGTTGACCTCCTGATAGAAACAATTTGGCAGCAAAACCCCGAAACAACTCAAACACCATCGCAAGAACAAGAAGAATGAAAATTACATTTTCGAATTTTCTTCTCAATTCCATCATATTTTCTTGAAAAAAAAATTGTTATCTGTTTTGAAGGTATGAATCATTAAACCTCATGTACTATTTTTCGGGGCGCAGAGAATGTTCTTTTTTTCTGTGCCCTGTTATTTTCAGGCGATGACAGCCTGACGGACATACAACAAGAGAGTCATTAATCTGTTATGGAACATGTATTTCCATCCCGCGAGCCACAATCATCACGACCAACTCATGAATGCGGCATATGCGGAATATACGGTCATGAAGACGCCGCAAAACTGACCTATTTCGGTCTCTATGCGCTTCAACATAGAGGTCAGGAAAGTGCCGGTATTGTTTCTGGAAACGGGCAGAACATGTATCTGCATAAGGATATGGGACTGGTTCCCGAGGTCTTTACAGAGGCAAATTTACAGCGTCTGACCGGACATCTGGCTGTGGGCCATGTACGTTACTCCACCACCGGAGAATCCTCCATTATTAATACCCAACCCTTTATGGTTACCCATCAGGGCGTCCCTCTTGCTGTGGCTCATAACGGGAACCTCGTGAATGCCCTTGATCTGCGCAATCATCTGGAGAAAAAGGGGTCTATTTTTCAGACCACCATGGACAGCGAGATTGTTATTCAGCTGATGGCTCGCACCATGCACATGGGGTTGATCAAGGCGATTAAGGAGAGCTTTGCCTGCATTCGCGGGGCCTATTCCCTGCTGCTTATGACTCCGGACAAGATGATCGCTGTACGTGATCCCAACGGTTTTCGTCCGCTCTGCCTTGGTCGTTTGGCTAATGGTGCCTATGTCGTTGCTTCAGAAACCTGCGCCCTGGACCTGATCACCGCAGAATATGTCCGTGACATTGAACCGGGTGAGGTAGTCATTATCAATAAAGACGGCCTAGAATCAATCTTTCCCTGGTCGCCCCGACGCAAGAGCTACTGCATTTTTGAGCAGGTTTATTTTGCTCGCCCGGACAGTGATATCTTTGGCACCAATGTCTATGCGGTCCGAAAACGAATGGGCGAAATTCTGGCTCAGGAAGCCAAAATTGATGCTGATTTTGTCATGCCCTTTCCCGACTCAGGCAATTACGCAGCCATCGGTTATTCCCAGGCATCAGGCATCCCCTTGGAAATGGGCATGATCCGTAACCATTATGTAGGGCGAACCTTTATTCAACCCTCCCAGGCCATGCGCGACTTCTCTGTTCGGGTGAAACTCAATCCGGTGGGATCGTTACTCAAAGGAAAACGGGTCATTATTGTTGAAGACTCCATTATCCGGGGGACAACCGGAAGAAGCAGGGTAAAGGCCCTGCGGGACGTAGGCGCAAAAGAGATACATATGCTGGTCTCCTGTCCGCCAACCCGCCATGCCTGTTATTACGGCATTGACTTTCCTAGCTCGTCCCAGCTGATCGCCTCGACAAAAAACTTGGAGGAGATTGCCGAATATCTCGGACTGGATTCCCTGACCTATCTGAGTCTTGACGGTCTGGTCAAGGCTACCGGCCTGCCCAAAGAGCATTTTTGTCTGGCCTGCTTTGACGGCAACTATCCAGTCGCCCCGGATCTCTCCTTTACCAAGGACTCCCTCAGCGGTTCTGGTTGCGGCCCAAGTTGCAGTTGTGGTTGATCTTATTGTTGATCCTGTGCTCTCATATACCGCAAACAACTAGCCAACCAACATACCAACCCATCAATATATGCGAACCAGAAAAGATCCCGAACCTTCGGGATCTCCCTCTTACTCGGCAGGGCATTTCTCCTCCTATCTATTACTGCTTCGCCAGAACCCGAACTATCGACGCTACTGGATTTCAGGCTGCATCAGTCAGATAGGCGACTGGTTCAATTATATTGCCATCTTTGTCTTGCTCAGCAGGCTGACCGGCTCTGGACAGGCTGTAAGTTGGTTCCTGATCGCCAAATACTTGCCTCCGGCAGTGCTTGGCCCAGTGGCCGGGGTTATCGCGGATAAATTTAGTCGCAAAAAAATTCTCGTTGCCTGCGACCTGATGCGGGCCGTCCTGGTGCTCGGCTATCTTCTGATTCGGGACAGTGATTATGTTTGGCTAGTCTATGTGCTGGCCTTTGTCCAGGAATCCATCTGGACCTTTTATCATCCTGCCCGCCAAGCCACGGTTCCTAATCTCTGCTCTGATGAAGAGCTAAGTATCGTTAACGGCCTATCCGGTGCCTCCTGGTCAGTTATGCTGGCCTTTGGTGCTGCCTTGGGCGGTTTTTTTACTGCTCACTTTGGTTGGCAAGCGGCAATTCTCGCCGATTGTTGCAGTTTTCTTCTCTCAGCCTCTATCATGCTGACCGTTCTGATTCCCCAGAGGGAAAAACGACCAACAACAGATCCGGCAGAATTTTCCCTCGCCCGCATCACAGGTTGGCACGACCTTCAGGAAGGCTTTTCCTATATCAAGGCCCGTCCCAAAGTCATGGCCCTGCTCACCGTGAAAAGCGGCTGGGCCCTTTCCGGCGGAATTTTGGTCATGCTGGCCGTATTCGGAGAACAGGTTTTTGCCCAAGAGAACGGAGGAGGACAGGGCGGCCTGAGCGGAATCCTTTTTTCCATGCGCGGCTCGGTGCGGCTCTCGGTCCCATTATCGCTTGGCGACTTTTCGGGGACGGTATTCCAGCCATGCGCAAGGCCATTGGCGGAGCCTTTTTTCTCTCCTGCGCGGCCTATCTTCTCTTCAGTCAGGCACCAAATATGTGGTTCGCCGCCCTCTGGGTTTTTTGCGGCCATTTCGGCGGCTCAGTGCAATGGGTGTTCAGTACCACCCTGCTCCACCGCCGGGTTGAGGACCGATTTCGCGGACGCCTTTTTTCTACAGAGATGACGCTCATGACCCTGATGCTGAGCTTATCCACTTGGTGTACCGGAGCGGCTATGGATATGGGAGTAGATCCCCGCACCATAGTTATGGTACTGGCTCTTCTCTTTCTTCTCCCTGGAACAGGTTGGTTTTTCTATCTCCGTACTCTGCGCAAAACGGGCGGCAGTTCGGACTGATTGCCGGTACATCTTGTGGAGGAAAGACAGGGGATTGTGATTACGTAGGGACACGGCGCGTCGTGACCTTACATACAAAGGTGAGAACATGAACAACCAATTTGAGAGCAAAGACGAGGAAGCTGCGGGCAAGCAGGAAAAGGTCAAGCAGAAGCTGCGGTGGTTACGGAGCCATCCGGAGGTGACGTGGAGCGGTGCGGGCATTTATGTGGTGTCACTGATCGTTGCAGCCGGGATTGCTCTTGCCTCATGGCACTTCTGGCCCGAGGCAAGCCCGCCGCCGAAGCAGAACAGCGCATCCACCACAGGCGGCAATGCGGCGGCAACCAATGCTGATCAGGCCAAGTTGCAGGAAGTACAGTTGCGCTATGCCAAGGCGGCAGAGTATTGGCAAAAGGCGGCTGCCCTGCTGCCGGAGGGGGAGAAGAAGGATCGGGCCTACTATCTGAACGAGGCAGGCTATGACCTTGACCGCATCTCCCGCTACAGAGAAGCACTGCCCCTGTATGAGCAGAGCCTTGCTCTATACCAGGAGATCAATGACCAAGCCGGGGAAGGCACGACCCTGAACAACATCGGCCTGATTTACCATGCACGGGGCGAGTATGACAAGGCCCTCAAGTATCTGGAACAGAGCCTGGAGATCCATCGGGAAATCGGGAATCGGGCAGTGGAAGGCACCACCCTGAACAACATCAGCCAGATTTACGATGCACGGAGCGACTACGACAAGGCCCTCAAGTATCTGGAGCAGAGCTTGGAGATCAGCCAAAATATCGGCGACCGGGCCGGGGAAGGCGTTACCCTGAACAACATCGGCCAGATTTACAAGGCACGGGGCGAGTATGA
>MTKO01000102.1 GCA_004028505.1 Candidatus Electrothrix aarhusensis | reverse complement strand
ACGATTTGTTGCTTTGCTTAACCTGCTCATCAAAAACAAGCTCGACTTGCACATCTCGCGGCTCCGTTACTGAAGCATTTTTGCGCTTCAAGAATATTTCTCGTTGCGACTTTCCGACACTATAACCTGTTCAATTTATAAAGTAAACAGGGAAGTTTTCTTTGCTGCGTTTTACTCGTTTACTGCTTTGTTGCTCCGTGATGAACTTCGTCAGTCACAAGCAACGAGCGGCGAATATACTGAATTCTTCTTGATCAGTCAAGCTAAAAGAATCGGCTCTGTTACTTTTTTTTTTCGATCGGAGCAACTCTTGTAAAAAGTTAGCTAGTTATATTTTCTCATTGCCTTCCAATCATCGAATATCGTAACATGATAGATTGGAACGCCTTCATTTTCCCCCTACTCTCTGCATCTTTTCCAGAAACCGATATAGACCATATGCAACAAATATTACGACTCATACCAAGCGTTGAACACTGTCTCCTTGCCCTGCTGCAAGATGCTGAATTTGAAACCATCCCCTTAATGCTCCTGAAAAAAGGAATCCGGGCTGTACTTGATGATCAACGTCAAAAGGTGCTTGCGGGGCATAAAGTCGAACCAAGCAACTTAGACCTCTCTGTCTTACTTCAAAGTATAAAGCTCAAGATCAGAGAACTTCATCAGCCGGTCTTTCGCAGGGTTATCAACGGAACCGGTGTTGTTATACACACAAACCTTGGGAGATCGGTTCTGCCCGGAGATGCCCTGAGTCAACTTTCAGAGACATCCGGCAACTACTCCAACTTAGAGTTTGACCTAACAACGGGCGAAAGAGGAAGTCGGTACTCGCTGGTCGAGGAACTCCTCTGTGAACTCACCGGCGCTGAAGCAGCCCTTGTTGTCAATAATAACGCGGCGGCCGTGCTCATCGCCCTTGATACCCTTGCTCGCAAAAAAGAGGTCATTGTTTCACGCGGGCAGCTTGTGGAGATAGGCGGATCCTTTCGAATACCCGACGTTATGGCGCGCAGCGGGGCTGAACTTATTGAGGTCGGAGCAACCAACAGAACCCACCTCAAGGACTATCGCAATGCAATCACTCCAGACACCGGCCTCCTCCTCAAGGTGCATACCAGCAATTATTGCATCATCGGCTTTACCAGCGAGGTAAGTAATAAGGAACTGGTAAGCCTGGGCAAAAAACACCAGATCCCTGTGATGGAGGACCTGGGCTCCGGCTGCCTGGTCGATCTGAGTCCGTACGGCCTCAAAAAAGAACCTACCGTGCAAGAGGTAGTGGCATCAGGCATGGATGTGGTGACCTTTAGCGGCGACAAGCTACTTGGCGGCCCCCAGGCCGGAATCATTCTCGGCAGCAGAAAGATTATTGAACGCATTAAAAGAAACCCCATGAACAGGGCCTTGCGTATTGATAAATTCACCCTGTCCGCCCTGGAATCCATCCTCCGACTCTATCGAGCCCCACAAACGGTCTTTGAACGCGTACCAACGCTGAATATGATTTCCACACCCATAGAAGCAATTCAGCACAAGGCCAAACAACTTGCTGAAGTTTTGCAAAAGAGCATCAGTACATGCTGCACCGTTCAGATTACGGAGGTCATGTCCCGTGTCGGGGGAGGAGCTATGCCGGAGCAGAATCTCCCGAGCAGAGCTGTTGTTCTCCACCCCTTGTCTATGAAGCTCAAGCATCTTGAAGAAAAAATGCGCCAGCTGGATACCCCCATTATAGGCAGGGTTGAAAACGATCGCTTACTTTTAGATATGAGAACCGTCAGGTCAGATGAACTGCACCTGATTGCCAAGGGCCTCTGCCAAGCTCTCGCCCCTCAACTATAAAACACCATAAAATGTGTTCGATTTGCTGCCCGACTCGTTTCCCCTTTCATGCACATGCAGAGACCGGAGAAATCCGGGATTATCTGAAATTAGCCGTTTGATTTCATTAGGAATGAATATATGTTTTTCAACAATCCTGTCTACGACCAAGGCTTTCAGGCCGATGACGGACTCATATTAGCCCAACCACTCCTCCTTGAGCTGGAAGAAATCCTACCAATACCAGCATCAACAGGATTCTGGTTGCACGATCCGGCCTGCCCGTCAGAGCATGCCTTCAGTTCAAAGCAACTGAAAAGGCTCCATGCTTGGCAGGAAGAAGTGGACGAAGAAACAGCCAATACCCCTGTTGTGCTGGAAGATATGTTAGTGATTCCCCTCATCACTGCTCAGATGATAGACGTAACCCTGGTTATCTATGATGTTGACCCGGCTGTCCTACAAAAGATGGCGACAGAATGGCTTATTGAACTCCAAGAAAAAATTCTTCAGCGCTTCTGCCGCATCCGACATATATATATAGAGCCGGATACCGGCCTCTACAATCGCCGCGCCCTCACTTTGCTGCTGGCAAAAGAATCGTGCCGGAAGACCCTCTTCCTTATAGCTGCTGTCCCCGGAACCCGAACCCTTGCAGGTGGTTTTCAAAAAATCTGCCAAGTCAATGCTCTCCTTCCAACCCTTATTGATGAGCCCCTCTTCTATCTTGGACAAGGCTTATTCGCTGCTGTTCGAAGTATAAACCAACGAAGCACCTGCCTGGATTTTTCTCACCGCCTCATTTCCCGCCTCAAACGAGAAGGGCTCCGCAAGGTCCATGTCGGTTTTTCCTCTCTCCCTCCTGAGGATACTCCGCAAGAAATACTCCACAGGTGCCAACGGCTCCTCGCCGAAGCAGAGCGCAGAGGCCCATACAGCCTCTGCGATGAGGCCTTCCTGGTCAGAAAAGAACAACACCCCTTTGCTCTGCCCGCTGCCCCTGTGTTACGGAGGCTGCAAAAAAAATGGCGTGGACTTGACCGATTCGGGCTTCTCCTTGTCTCCTTTGCGCACAAGCAGGACAAGCAAAATAAGCAGGATGGGAAGGATAAGAAGAAGGCTCAGGAGCTCCCGGATCTCGATTCAATACTCGCGAAATCCCAGTCCTCTTCCACCTTTTACACATCTTATTCGCTCAATGCCAGCGAACAGCTCATTCTCTTACCGGATCTCTCCTTTGAACAGACCAGCCTTCAGGCAAAACAACTCGCTCAAGAAATATCAAAGAAAAGAGACTCTGACGCCCTACCCTATATAGGCTTCTGCCACTCGCCAACAGTCAGCGTCCCCAAGATTGAATGCATCAGAAGCTGTCGTAAGGCGATACTCCATGCCAGCTTTTACGAAAAAGGAGCTGTGGTGGCCTTTGATGCCCTGAGTTATAATGTCAGCGGTGATCTCTATTTTGATGAGGGTGATTACAAACAGGCTATCAGAGAATATAAGGCTGGCTTACAGATAAAGCCGGACGATGTGAATCTGCTCAACAGCCTCGGCGTGGCCTTAGCTGAAATCAACCGTCATCGCGAAGCAGAAGCCTGCTTTTCCAAAGTCCTGCAAACTGAACCGCAGAACTATATGGCGCTGATCAATAAAGGGATGAGCTGTCGTCTCCTCGGACGATCCAAAGAGGCCATAGCCTGTTTTGAACAGGGGCTGCGCTGTAAGGAACATGCGAAACAGGCTTCTATTGAGCTCTATCTCCAGCTCGGCAAACTCTACTGTCTTCAGGAAGAGTTTGAAAAGGCAGCCACCTTGCTGAAAGAGTGGAAAGAACTCAAAGGAGAACCAAGCGAGTTCATCTTTTTTCGCCTATTAGGAGAAGCCTCAATGGGGGCGGGAGAGAATAATGAAGCCATCAAGGCCTTACAGCGATCTTTACAGATCTATCCCCAAAATGCAGATAGTCAGAGCATGCTAGGACTCCTCTATGTATTGGAAGGACAGGGTGCAGAAGTAGGATTAAGCCTTTGCGACCGAGCTATCACATCAGATAGCGGAGATGCGCGGCACCTGCACAGACGAGCAGCAGCTTTACGTCATCTTGAACGCCTTAACGAAGCCCTGGATGATGTCAGGGAGTCATTAAGGATACAAAGAAATAATGAACAAACGCTCCTTCTCCGTGCTATACTGTATGAAGAGCTTGGTTCTCTGCGCCGGGCACAGCAGGGTTTCCAACGAATAATCAGCATGAAGAAAAGTACTGAGAATCGAAAAAAAGAGGCTCTGGCAGGTTTAGTCAGAATTGCGGCCCGGACGCGCATTTCTTCTCAGTCTTAGGAGGAACGAATATGCCAGCACAATTTTTACAACAGCAGGTCAGGAAAAACAATCAATATCTTCTTAATAATATGGGAAATGTAGGAGATAATGATGACACTTGGAGAATGTTCAGGATTCTTGCTGAATTTGTTGAAGGCTTTGATACCCTGTCCTCTCTCGGATGTCCGGCAGTGAGCATCTTCGGTTCTGCCCGAACCCCGGAAGACCATGAGGATTATAAACTCTCCCGTGCCATTGCTGCCCGATTATCAGAACACGGTTACGGTATCATTACCGGCGGTGGCCCAGGCATCATGGAGGCGGCCAACCGGGGAGCACATGATGTGAACGGCGTCTCCATTGGCCTTAATATCGACCTGCCCTTTGAGCAGCACTCGAATCCTTATGTGAACTTGCCGATGGACTTCCGGTATTTTTTTGTCCGCAAGGTCATGTTTATCAAGTATTCTATGGCCTTTATCTGTCTGCCTGGAGGCTTCGGCACCTTGGATGAACTCTTTGAATCATTAACGCTGATTCAAACCCATAAAATCAAACCGTTTCCTATCATTCTGGTCGGCACCTCCTTTTGGACCGGTTGGTGGACTGGATTCGTGAACAGATGCTCAGAAACGGTAAGATTGATAAAGCTGATTTGCTGCTTTTCGAAATTCTGGATGATGCGGATGAAATCGTTGCCTTTATTCGCCGAACCGTTATCTTGTAAGGTTATTTACCTATAAAGCTGCTCACGCAACAAAAGGAGGAATGAATGGCACAAATTGATGCTTTTTTTAAACTGATGAATGACCAGGGAGCGTCTGACCTGCATATGGTTGCCGGTCAGCAACCCATTCTGCGTATTCGAGGAGAAATGGAGCGGGTCAAGTATAAGGTCATGGGTGATGACGACCTCAAGACCATGCTTTACGAGATTTGTCCAGAGCCAAAAATCAAGATCTTTGAGGAGACCGGAGACATCGACTTCGGTTATCATATTCCTGGACTTGCCCGTTACCGGGCCAACTTCTTCCAGCAAAAATACGGCATCGCTGCGGTTTTTCGTGAAATCCCCAGTGAAATTCTTTCCTGCGATCAATTGGGACTGCCCCCGGTTATCAGAAAGCTGGCCACCTTACCCAAGGGGATGGTCTTGGTTACCGGCCCCACCGGCTCCGGAAAATCAACTACGTTGGCGGCCATTATTGATGAAATCAACAACACCCGCACTGATCATATACTGACTGTTGAAGACCCCATCGAGTTCGTCCATAAGAGCAAAAAATGCTTAATCAATCATCGAGAGGTCGGCACCCATACCAAGAGCTTTAACGCGGCCCTGCGTGGAGCCCTACGTGAGGACCCGGACGTCATTCTGGTCGGTGAGATGCGCGATCTGGAAACCATTGCCCTGGCTATGGAGGCGGCCATGACCGGTCATGTGGTCTTTGGTACCCTGCATACCATGAACGCCATGAAAACCGTTGACCGTATCATTGAAATCTTTCCGGCAGATCAGCAGGGCCAGGTGCGCTCCACCTTAGCGGATGCCCTCAAGGCCGTTGTTTCTCAGATGCTGTTTAAACGTATCGACAAGAAAGGTCGATGCGCGGCCCAAGAAATTTTAATCTGCACTCCGGCGGTCCGTAACCTTATCCGTGAGGCAAAGACCTATCAAATCCCCTCAGCCATGCAAACCGGGAAGAAATACGGCATGGCCACCTTGGACGACACCATTGAGGACTTGCTCAAAAAAAGAATGATCAGCCCAGATGATGCCTATGTCAACTGCATCGAAAAGAAGCGGTTCCTCAAATTTATGAAAAATCCGCCGTCCGATTTCACTGACGCAGGATAATGCCTATGTCCTCGGTGCTCAGCCGGAATTTTTCCTGTTCCGGCTGAGCAAACAGCCAAGATACACATCAAAACGCACTGTTTTTCCGGTTAGGGAATGGGAAGGAGAAAGAGCTGTCAGGTAAGGCGCTTTCAATGGGCGCTTGACCACCACCCGTTGCCTTGCCACCTCCAGAGCAGCAGCCAACAGCTTTTCCGGGACAGAATCCGGCGAGGCCAGCAGCTGAAGCAATTGTAACTCTTTTTTGACCAAGGCCGACTTGCGCCGCTCCGGAAACATAGGATCAAGATAGACCACATCAACGCCCTCCCCTTCCTCACAGTCCTCAGCCTCCTCATAGCCCTCAGCTGTTCTGATTTCCTGCATGGCTTCCAAGGCCGGGACCGCATCCCCAACAGTTAACCTGATCCGCTGAGAAATCTCCGCAGTTTCAGGATGCGCCGCAGCCCGCGCCAACCCGTCAGCAAGCAAGGCCGCGATGATCGACTGTCGTTCAAAGATACTGACCCGATAACCAGCAGCAGCAAGCAAAAAGCTATCTCTACCCAGCCCGCCAGTGGCATCAATGACGTTAAGCAATGCCCCACCTTTGCCGCCTTTTCCACCTACAGCCCGCACCAGCAGCTCCTTTTTTTGCTGCTTCCTGCGATAGGCCGCATGACCCGCTGTGAAATCCACCCTAACCGCGCCGCTCAGCTTGGGGTCATCAGGTTTAACCAGCTCCAAACCTTGGCTGCTCACCCTGAGCAATAAGCGATTCGGCTCCAATGAATCCGTTCTGAGAGAACAAGTATCCTTGGACGATTCCACAGGCAGATTAAGCTGGGCTGCCAGTTCCTCGGCTTTGGCCAGCAGGGCAAGCTCTGTGCAGCTGACAGTAATCACAGGAGCCCGGTCAGCCACCGCAGGAGACCAACCACCAGATTCACCACAAAAACAACCACTCCCTTTGCCTTATCCCACAGCCCTTTTTTCTGATCTTCAATACTCGTGGCTTTCCCGTCAAGCTGCATCTGCAAACGCTCTGCTCGCATGCCCGGAGCAGGATGACTAGATAAAAAGGAATGCTTATTGTTTAGGGTGGCGAGTTTCTTCAGGGCGGAAACAGCAGCCTGCGGTGCATAGCCCTTTTCCTTCATAAAGGCGAGGCTGTAATCATCCGCCTCTTTTTCTTCCAGCTGAGAAAACTGGGCTCCCATGAGCACCTGAACAAAATTGCCGAGTTGCGAACGAGCAATTTCTCCAGCAGTACTATCGGTTGCGGCAATGGCCTTACGCACCGCACTGGAGGCATAGGCCATTTTCAGCTTTTTATGAATATGCTTCAGAGCCACATGGCCCATTTCATGGCCAATCACAAAACGCAACTCATCATCGGTGAACATATCCATCAGCCCGCTATAGACCCGAATGGTCCCGTCCGCCATTGCAAAGGCATTGACCTCCTGCGCCAAGTAGACCTTATAATTAAAGGTCAGATCGCCTTCCTGATAATGGTCGCCCACCAGTCGTTTCAGCCGCCGGGCATATTTACTGGTGGCCGGAGCAACTCTTTTTTTGCTGTCCGCATAGGCGGAGGATCTGACCGCCATTTGCTGAACTGCCTTATCTGAAAGAGCGACTGCCCGCACTGCATCAAAGCCTGCCTCCGTAACAAGCCTTGTATCGGTATTTTCACAGCCGACAGTACAGAGAGAGAAAAAACAAAAGATCAATAGAGTGAGGTTGCGCATGGAAAACAAAAGGTAAAATTAACAGAAAAGGAACAACGGCAGGTTATAAAAGACAAGGGCACGGCACGCCGTTCCCCTACGATAACAGGAACAACGGTAGGTTACCGTATACAACAGGCATGGTCAATGCTGATTTTATGAACAGCTGCATTTCCTGCCTCTCTGGCATCATGAAAAAAACATAATCTAATTGAAGGGAAACAGGTTCTGCGGTAAACAGTGTTGAAGGATAATTCGAACGACCAGCTGAACAATAAACAATGCACAGGGCGAGCAGGGAGCGCGTAAAAACATCATGACCGACCAGCAACCAGAACAAAGCGCACGAGCGACCATCGACATAATGCTTGCCCAAGCGGGTTGGGCTGTGCAGTCGAAAAAAGAGGTGAATCTGTCCGCAGCGGACGGGGTGGCAGTGCGGGAATATTGGACAGATACCGGTCCTGCCGACTACGTCCTGTTTGTGCAGCGAAAACCGGTGGGAGTGATTGAGGCCAAGCGCGTTGAAGAGGGCGAACGACTGACCACCCATGAGGATCAGGCAGAATACTATGCCGCTGCAACCTTGCAGTACAAGCTCAACAAAGAACCCCTGCCCTTTATCTACGAATCCACCGGCATCCTGACCCGCTTTACCGATCGCCGGGATCCCAAACCCCGCTCCAGACCGATCTTTCATTTTCATCAGCCCAAGATCCTGCTGGAATGGCTCGGGCAAAAGGAAAGCCTGCGGGCTCGCTTGCAGCATCTCCCCGGCCTGAGCCCGGAAGGCCTGCGCCCTGCCCAAATCACTGCCATTGCAAATCTGGAAAAGTCCTTTCAGGAGAACCGGCCCAAGGCCCTGATCCAAATGGCCACCGGAGCTGGTAAGACCTTTACGGCCTGCACCTTTGTCTATCGCCTGCTCAAACATGCAGAGGCCAAGCGCATCCTCTTTCTGGTGGATACCAGGAACCTGGGAGAACAGGCTGAGCAGGAATTTCTGAAATACCAACCTGTGGACGATAACCGGAAATTCACAGAGCTCTATAATGTCCAGCGGCTCAACTCCGGCTATATCGCCTCGGACGCCCAGGTCTGCATCTCCACTATTCAACGCCTCTACTCCATTCTGCAAGGACAGGAGCTGGCAGAGGATCTTGAGCAGGAAAACCCCAATGAGCAGGGCTGGCAATGGCGGAAAAAAGAGCCCATGCCCGTGGCCTATTCAGCCCGGAACCCCATTGAGCAATTTGATTTCATTATCATTGATGAATGCCACCGCTCCATCTACAATCTCTGGAAACAAGTGCTGGAGTATTACGACGCCTTCCTCATCGGCCTGACTGCCACCCCGGACAAGCGCACCTTTGGCTTTTTCCATGAAAACGTGGTCAGTGAATATACCTACGAGGCCTCCATCATTGACGGGGTCAATGTGCCCTATGATGTTTTCACCATTGAAACCGCAATCAGCCGGGACGGGGCCACCATCCAGGCGCAGGAGTATATCGAGCGCAGGGGCAAGCTGACCCGCAGCGAACGCTGGCAGCATCTTGATGAAGAATATCGCTACAGCCCGACAAAACTGGATAAAGATGTGGTCAATCCCAGCCAGATACGCACCATTATCCGGGCCTTTCGGGACAGCCTGCCCACCATCTTCCCGGATCGTTTTGATGGGCAGGGCGTCTTTGAGGTGCCCAAGACCCTGGTCTTTGCCAAGACCGATTCCCATGCCGATGATATTATTCAGGCCATCCGGGAGGAGTTCAGCGAGGGCAATGACTTCTGCAAAAAAATCACCTACACCATAACCGAAGATCCCAAATCCGTTATCAACCGCTTTCGCAACTCCTGGGCTCCGCGCATCGCAGTGACGGTGGATATGATCGCCACGGGCACGGATGTCAAGCCCCTGGAGGTCTTGCTCTTTCTCCGTGATGTAAAAAGCAGCAATTATTTTGAGCAGATGAAAGGACGGGGAACCCGAACAGTCAATTTTGACGATCTGAAAAAGGTCACCCGCACCGCCAAACATACCAAGAGCCATTTTGTCCTCATTGATGCGGTGGGCGCGGTCAAATCCAAGAAAACCGATTCCCGGCCCCTGGAACGCAAACCAGGGGTGCCGCTCAAGGATCTGCTGGCGGCTGCGGCAATGGGGGCTCAGGATGAGGATCTGTTCACCTCCCTGGCCAATCGCCTGATCCGGCTGGACAAAAAACTGACCGACCGGGAAAAGGAACGGTTTACCGAGCTGAGTCAGGGCAAGAGCCTGAACAGTATCGCCCGCGACCTGCTGGCCGGTTATGATCCTGATATTATTGAGATGATCAGTACACAGGTGCGGGAGGGAAACCCGGTTACTGATCCGGTTACTGATCTGGCTGCTAATCCCGCTGCCCAGGAACGAGCTGTTGCTCAACAACTGGAACAAATGCGCAGTCAGGCCGCCTCGGTCTTTACCGGGGAACTGAATCAGTACCTGGAAAATGTCCGCAAGATCCATGAGCAGATCATTGATACGGTGAATATCGACACCCTGCTCAGGGCGGAACGAGACAGCTATTCCACAGAAAAAGCCGAGGAAGTGATGCGAGATTTCAGCGAATATATCGCAGCCCATAAGGATGAGATCACGGCCCTGGCTATTTTTTACGATCAGCCCTACCGACGGCGAGACCTGACCTTTGCCATGATCAAGGAGGTGCTGGAAAAACTGCAATTGGAACGACCGCTGCTGGCACCTCATTATGTCTGGGATGCCTATGCCCAGCTGGAAGAGGTCAAAGAGCGCAGCCCCAAAGAGGCCTTGGTCGCCCTGGTTTCTCTGATCCGGCGGGTCACGGGGATTGATCAGCAGTTGACGCCGTATAACAAGACGGTGGATAAGAATTTTCAGGATTGGGTGTTTGGCAAACAGGCCGGGGCCTTGAAATTCACGGAAGAACAGATGGACTGGTTGCGGATGTTGAAAGACCATATCTGCTCCAGCTTTCATGTGGCAATGGACGATCTGGATTTTACGCCCTTTGATGCGCAGGGAGGCCGAGGGAAGATGTATCAGCTTTTTGGAGATGGGATGGGGGATATTTTGGATGAATTGAACGAGAGGTTGGCGGCGTGATGGATTTTGAAGAACTGAAAGATTTGATTCAGGCAGGCGAGAGCTATCATGCTGAATTTAAGCAAACCCTGGATAAATCCTTTGTGGAGGAGTCCTGCGCCTTTGCGAATTCCGGTGGCGGGCGTATCCTTTTAGGCGTGTCAGACTCCGGTGATATCAAGGGGATCACAACAGACAATATTATGCGCTCACGCATTCAGGACACCTTACGGCAAATTGAACCGAAGCTTTCCTGTCGTGTTGATGCGGTGCTGAATATTTTCGTTATCACTATCCCGGAAGGCACGGAAAAACCATACGGTTGTTCCAAAGGATTTTTTATGCGCATGGGGGCGAACTCGCAAAAACTCAGTCGTAATGAAATTATTGACTTCTACCAGAAGGAAGGGCGGATTCGCTTTGACGAATTACGACATAGCAGGGCGGATTTTGAACAAGACTTTGACTCGACCGCCTTCTCTCGCTTTTTAGATTTAGCCGGTATCAGTCGAACCATTGATCAAAACACCTTGCTTCGCAATCTAAATTGCCTGACAGCAGATAACCGGCTGACCAATGCTGGCGTGTTGTTTTTCAGCAAAGATATTGACTTCATCCTTAATCACGCAGTTGTGGTTTGCGCCCTCTATAAGGGTGATATAAAAGTAAATATTCTCGACAAAAAAGAATTCAGCGGCAATATCGTTGACAATATAGACAACGCCCTTCTGTTCGTCAAACGCCATACCAACGTGGCCTATAAAATCGAGTCAACCCAACATGAGGAGATACCCGATTATCCAGAGGTGGCCCTGCGTGAGGCCATTATCAATGCGGTTTGCCATCGGGATTATTTTGATAAACGATCTCTGGCAATGGTGGAGGTGTTTGAAAATAGAGTGGAAATTTCAAACCCCGGCGGTCTGCCGACAGGATTAAAACCGGAAGATTTCGGCACGAAAAGCGTGGCTCGTAACCCTCTGATCGCCTCACTTCTCCATCGCATAGATTATATTGAAAGAATGGGTACCGGCATCAGCCGGATTCGCGGGGCGGTAGAACAACACGGCGGCTGCACTGTGGAGTTTGCCCATACGGCTTTTTATACAACGATATTCAGAAAAAACAAAGCGGAGGAGGTCGGTGTAAAAGCGTCGGAGAAAAAGAAAGATGACTTTCGGGATGATTTCATTGTAAACGAAAAAGAAAAGGCGGAAAAAAAAGATTTACTATCAAGTTGTTCCAGTGAAATAACAAGTCGAAACGAGTCGATTTGTATCTTACAAAAATTGGTTGGTAGAAGGTTGGTAGAAAGGGTTGGTAGTAAGTTGGTAGAAAATCAACTTAACATATTAATCTTATTAAAACAAAAACCAAAAACCTCCAAAAAAGAGTTGGCAGAAAGCTTAAAAATAAGCACAACTGCAATTGATAAAAATATTACAAAATTAAAAACTCTAAATGTGCTTAAACGAGTAGGCCCCGCAAAAGGTGGCTATTGGGAGATTATTGAATGATGCGGAATAATTGGGAAGCGGAGCTTCTGTATTTAAGGTGCCCAAGCAGAGCTTGGGCACCAGCAACCCCTTTTTTATACTGAATTATTAGGGACATTCAGGGCGAACACATAGGTTCCGCCCCTACAACTGCTCTGGAATTCCACATTCTGTAGGGGCAGACCTGTGTGTCTGCCCGGCATAACCGGAAAGATAGTTTTTTGCTGCTCCCGAGTTGCGGCCCGAGTCGAAACGTCGGAGAAAAAAAGGTTGGTAGAAAGGGTTGGTAGAAAATCTAAATGTGCTGAAACGGGGAGTTCCCGCAATAGGCGGTTATTGGGAGATTATTGAGTATGCGGGAAGATTGGGTTGAAGGAAAATTGGGGGATGTACTATCCGTTAAAAACGGATATGCCTTCAAAAGCTCTGAATATCAGCATGAAGGAATTCCGATCATCAGAATTTCTGATATCAAGCAAGGTGTTGTTAAAGCTACGCATGCAAAACGAATCGTAGCATCTGAAGAATTTGATAATTATCAAGTAGAATTTGGTGACATTCTGATTGCCATGTCTGGTGCTACTACAGGTAAATTTGGTATTTACCAAGAGAGAGAAAAAACATATCAGAATCAACGTGTAGGAAACTTAAAACCACACTTCGATAACCATCTAATCAAACGATACATCTATTACTTATTATACTCTCTAAGGCAAAGAATTGAAAAAGATGCGCATGGGGGAGCACAGCCAAATATCTCAGGTAAAAAAATTGAAGCTATAGAATTTTGTCTCGCCCCGCTTCCCGAACAACGAGCCATCGTCGCAAAAGTAGAACAGCTCTTCAGCGAGCTGGACAACGGCGTCGCCAACCTCAAAGCCGCAAAAGACAAACTGGAAATATTCCGGCAAGCCGTGCTGCAAAAAGCCTTTGAAGGAGAGTTGACCAAAGAATGGCGAACAAAAAATTATTGCGACCAAAGCGACTTTTTGAAGTCACTCATCAATGATAAAAATGAAGCTATATCAAAAAAGCTCATCAAAAAAGATAACTATTTTCCAGAACTAACAAAGGAAAGACTGATCTACAATCCTCCTGATAATTGGCTTCATTTACCATGGAAGACGATTTGCAAAAATAATAAATATGCAATGAAAAGAGGGCCTTTCGGGAGTGCTCTTAAAAAGGCTTTCTTTGTTGATTCTGGCTACACGGTTTACGAACAAGGGCATGCAATTAATGATGATCCTTATCGAGACAGGTACTTTATTTCGGAAGAAAGATACCAGGATCTAAAAGCTTTTCGGGTGAAACCTGGGGATATGATAATTAGTTGCTCAGGAGTAACATTAGGAAGGATATGCCTGTTACCTGATGATTGCAATTCAGGCATAATCAATCAAGCTTTGCTTAAAATCGATTTGGATGAAAGAGTTATACTGAAAAAATTCTTTTTGATAATGTTTCGCTCTGAGGCATTCCAAAGGAAAATATTCCAAAAATCTCTAGGTACAGCAATGCCCAATATGGTTAGCATGACTGAACTAAAAGAACTACTTATTCCAGTTCCATCCATTGAAGAACAAACCCAAATAGTCCAAGAAATAGAAACCCGCCTCTCCGTCTGCGACAACGCCATAGCCAACATCGAAGAAAGCCTGACAAAATCCGAGGCCCTGCGCCAATCCATCCTCAAAAAAGCCTTTGCGGGCAAACTCCTCACAGACGCAGAACTTCAGGCCTGCCGCCAAGAACCCGACTGGGAACCCGCAGCCAAGCTGCTGGAGCGGATCAAACACGACAAAAAATCAACACCGAGAAAAAAGAGCACAACATGAGCAACGAATCTGGAATCGTATCAAAAGTATGGAGTTTTGCCAACATCCTCCGCGACGACGGCGTAGGCTATGGCGATTACCTGGAACAACTCACCTACCTGCTCTTCCTCAAAATGGCGGACGAATTCGCCAAACCACCCTATAACCGCGACCTCCATGTCCCGGCAGGCCACGGCTGGGAGGATCTGAAAAGCAAACGAGGCGCGGCCCTAGAAAGTCATTATAACCAAACCCTGAGCGAGCTGGCCAAGGCCCAAGGTACCCTGGGCCAGATCTTCATCAAATCACAAAACAAAATTCAGGACCCGGCCAAGCTCTTCAAGATCATCGACATGGTGGACAAGGAAAAATGGTCCATGATGGGCACGGACCTGAAAGGCAAGATCTACGAAGGCCTGCTGGAGAAAAACGCCGAAGACACCAAGAGCGGGGCTGGTCAGTATTTCACCCCGCGTTCCCTGATCAAGGCTATGGTCGAGTGCATCCGCCCGGAGCCGGAAAAGACCATTGCTGACCCGGCCTGTGGAACCGGCGGTTTTTTCCTGGCAGCCTATGACCATATTGTGGTCAATCATGCCCTGAACCGCGAGCAGAAGGAATTCCTGAAAGACAAGACCTTTCACGGCAATGAGATCGTGGCCAACACCCGGCGGCTGGCCCTGATGAATATGTTTCTCCATAACATCGGCCAGATCGACGGGGAAACCTTTATCTCCTCAGCAGATGCCCTGGTGGCGGATGAGGGCAAACGCTTTGATTACGTGCTGGCCAACCCGCCCTTTGGTAAAAAAAGCAGCATGACCTTCACCAATGAGGAGGGGGAACAGGATCAGACCGATCTGGTCTATAATCGCCAGGATTTCTGGGCCAGCACCTCCAATAAACAGCTCAATTTCTTGCAGCACATCAGAAGCCTGCTCAAATCCACGGGCCAGGCAGCAGTGGTCCTGCCCGATAATGTCCTTTTTGAAGGCGGCGCTGGCGAGATCGTCAGGAAAGAGCTGCTGCGGACAACGGATTTACATACCATCCTCCGCCTGCCCACCGGCATCTTTTATCGGCAGGGGGTTAAAGCTAATGTCCTGTTCTTTGACAATCAGCCTGCTTCCCCGGAACCGTGGACCCGCGAGGTCTGGATCTACGATTACCGGACCAATATCCACCATACCTTGAAGAAGAAAACCATGCGACTGGCAGATTTGGAGGATTTCATCACCTGCTATCATCCGGGCAGTAGGCATGATCGGCAGGAAACTTGGTCTGCGGATAATCCAGAAGGTCGCTGGAAAAAATTCAGCTTCGAGGAAATCGTTGCGCGGGATAAAACCAACCTGGACATCTTCTGGCTCAAAGATAAAAGCCTAGCGGATCTGGATAATCTCCCTGACCCGGATATTCTCGCCTCTGAAATCATCGAAACCATTGAGGCAGGCTTAGCCAGTTTTAAGGCGGTTATGGAAACGGTGAATCAAGCTGAAGCCAATTTTCAACCTTCAGCCCGTCAATCCTGCCGAAATGGCGAACATTCCCTGTCACAAGGGTGAAATCACCAGCAATGGCTATTCCGGCTATTTCAAGGTCGGCAAGGTCAAGCCGCTGACCTTTTTTTTCCAGTTCAGCCCGGAGCCGCCCGCAGACACAGGCTGCCTTGGTATCAAATCCCACCAAATTGACAGAAGGCAGCAAAAGGTGTTCAAGGTTGTTCAGATGATATTCCGGGCGGTTACTTTTAACCGCCCCGTACACTATCTCTGAAACCGTAATCGTAGAAATATACTGTTTGGTTCTCGGAAGACCGGCGAGCTTTTTAAGGAGGATTCCCGAGGGGCTTTTTTTCAGAATATTGGTGATGACATCCGTATCAAAGAGAAACATCTTTTCTCGTTCCTGCATCCTTTCGTAACTGATGCAGGTCACTGATCTGCTCTCCCACCTCTTCAAAATCTTTCCATTGCCCGACAAGAGAAGCCAGCCCCTGCCGTTCTTCATGCTGCTCAATAATTTGCAAATCTTCAAGACTGACCAAGGCGGCGACCGGTTTATCTCTCTTGGTGATTATAAATCGTTCATGAGCATAGGCGCTTTTTGCTATAAGTTCGGATAAATGGCTTTTTGCATTTGCTACTGATACTGTTGTCATATTGACTCCTGCTGTACGATTTGATCAATCTGTTCAATCAACCTCAATTTTCAAATTTGGCCGCATCCAACACTTTTCGAACTGTTTTAGCTAACTTCGACTTTAAGAAGGGTTTCTCAAGAAAATCCTTAATCCCGATTTTAGCCCCCCTCCCATTATCAAGCCGTTCACTAAATCCAGAGCTGATGATGATGGGAATATCATGCCGGATGGCTAATAATTCCATAGCCAGCTGATCTCCGGTCATGCTCGGCATAGCCATATCAGAAATGACCAAATCGAAAACATCAGGTTCGGCTCTAAAGGCTTCAAGTGCCTCTGATGAATGTATATGCATGGTTACCTGATAGCCAAGCTGTTCCAACATCTTCTTTTCAAGCAGGGCAATGGGTTCTTCATCATCCACCAAGAGAATATGTTCCTTGCCTGTTGGACTTAATGCACTATCACCAATAGTATTGGATACAACCTGTTTCTCCATCAATGGAATGTAAACATTAAAAGTACTGCCTTTGCCCACTTCGCTGCATACTTGTATTTCCCCTTTATGCTCTTTGATAATGCCATAGGCAACAGCAAGCCCGAGTCCAGTCCCCTTGCCCTGCTCTTTTGTCGTAAAATACGGGTCAAAAATTTTATCCATAAGATCAGCTGGCATCCCATGCCCAGAGTCTGTAATGGAAAGAAGTGCGTATCGATCCACTGAAAGAGCAATATCCTGCAACGCATCAGATGCCAGGGAGGTTTCATGTAATGTGACAATAATTTTTCCACTGCTTGACTCAACGGCATGGTAAGCATTGGTCATGATATTCATGATCACCTGGTGAATCTGTGTCGGATTTGCCAGCACCGAACTGCAGTCGGTTTGGATATCTTGTTCAATTTCTATGTAGGTCGGTATGCTGGAACGGCTGAGCTTCAACACCTCTTTTAAAATTTGCTGAATGTAAACAGGAATAAATGTATGCTTCGACTGACGGCTGAAGGAAAGAATCTGTTTGACAAGGTCGCCCCCTCTTTTTCCTGCATTGAAAATCATTTGCGCGTCTTCGTATACTTGGCTCCCATGAGGGGAGTTCAACATGAGCAGCTCTGACATACCTATAATCGGGCATAATATATTGTTAAAATCGTGAGCAATCCCTCCGGCAAGGCTGCCGATAGACTCCATTTTTTGAGCCTGCTGAATACGAGCCTCTAGTTTTTTTGTTTCCGTGATATCGTGATATAAAGAAAGTGTTGATATCGTACCATTGGTATGGAAAATCGGTGAATGGGAAATAGAGTACACGTTACCGGTACCTGGTTCTTCAAACTCCGTTTTTAAGGTTTCTCCTCTCATGACTTTCTCATGCTGGCACCAAGGGCACTGTTCTTGCCTTCCAAAAATTGCCGTGTGGCATTGTTCTCCTGTTGCATCCCGGCCTATTTTTTCGATCATGGCCGAATTCATGTACTCTATCCGATAATCAGCCGAACAAATATAGGCCGCATCATCCATAGACTCCATCATTGAACGATATTTTTCCTCACTTTCACGCAAGGCTATCTCTATTCTTTTTTGCTCGGATATGTCAGTACATATCCCGCTCATCAGCAACTGTCCCTCCAAGGGTTCCTCAACAGGGTAGCCTCTTTCACTGATCCACCTTATCTCCCCGTCTTTCTTTATTATCCGATATTCGCAGGCGTATGCTTTACCCTTTGCATGATAGGACGCAATCACATCCAGATATGCATCCATATCATCAGGATGAAGAGCTTCCAAAAAAGACGTTGATTCTTTATAGACCAATTCTATATCCCTTTCCCATAACCTCTGATAGGACGGGCTTATGTAAACAATTTCCTCTAAACCGTAGGTGCTCATCCAAAAAACATCTTTGATAGACTCTGTCAGCAGCCTGAATTGCGCTTCATTAATAAACAGCTGAGCCGTTCTCTCCTCTACAAGCCTTTTCAACTGCTTTCGATTATCGTAGAGTTCCTTTTCCGCGTTGATCAGCCGGAGCATGGCCTGTACCCTGGCAAGCAGTTCCCGGTTCTCAATGGGTCTGGCGATATAGTCGTCCGCACCGCTTTCAAGACCAAGAGCTTGTTCTTCGGACGCTCTTCTTAGTCCAGAAAGGAGGCAGACAAAGAGGTGTGAGGTCATTTCGCCTCCTTTTAAATGCTTACAAACCTCTATACCGTCAATGTCAGGCAACATAACGTCGAGCAAAAGCAGATCAGGCATACGTTCTCTTGCCGTTTGAAGTCCCTCATACCCTGAAGAGGCTGTGATCACCGTGTACCCGGCTTTTTTCAAGATTCTCACTGTGGCGAAGAGTACCTGCGGATCATCATCCACAATCAGAATGAGATTGTCTTCTTTCATGCCGGTTCTCCTTATCTATATACTGAGCCTGTCAAACGGATATTCATCTGTGTCTCGGTGGTTATCTCCCTGTGCTGGGATTTCAAAATGAAATGTACTCCCCTGGCCCGGCTGACTGTCTACCCATATTTTACCGCTATGGGCGTCAATAATTTTCCGTGAAATCAGCAGGCCGAGCCCGGTACTGCGTTCACCTGCTGTTTTTACGGTGCTTGCTTTTTGAAAGGGCTTGAAGAGTTGTCCAACCTCTTCCGGCAAGATACCGGAGCCGTGATCCTGCACAAAAAATCGAATAAACCGGTCATCACATGTAAGCCTGACAGCAACGACTGCACCAGGGACAGAATATTCAATGGCATTGGCCACCAGGTTGCCGATGACCTGCTCAATTTTAGCCGCATCCAAAATTGCACCTGAGAGGCCTCTGCAATCCACATCTAACTGAACACCCTTTTGGCAAGCCTGGACCCTGTTCGGCTCAAGGCTTGCTGAGAAGAGAGCGGCAAGATTGACGTGTTCAAGCCTCAAAGGGAAAACACCGGCCTCAATGGCACTGACGTCCAGCAGGTCGTCCACAAGCTGGGCCATGTTTCCACAAGAAGCGTGGATGGTTTCCAGAAAGCCCAGGTGCTCCGAGTTCAGAACATCTGCCGTCTCCTCGACAAGGAAACCGGAATAGGTCATCAATAAACCAATAGGTTTTCGCAAATCATGAGCCGCCATCCCTAAAAATCGGTTCTTTTCCGCATTCAGCCTTTTTAACGTTGCGTTTTTCTTGTGCAGCTCTCGCGTAGCATTATTCAATTCCTGATTCAACACCAATATTTCTTTACGCATTGATTCAAGCTCTTCCACATCAAGACGACCAAAAGCTATAATGTCTTCAGCAACCTGTTGAAAGGTAAAATAGTAACTTTGCGGCAACCCGGAAACAGTGCCAATGCTCATTATGTACTCTTCCGAGGAGTCGAGAGCGAATGAGTGAAGATCAGCCTTCCAGGTAAAATCAACCAGTACCTCGCAGAAATTCTTGCCGATTATATTATCTCCCGTCACACGAGTTGCAGAGTCATTCGCTTGAACAATCCTGCCGTCTTTCCTGAGAACAAACAGCAGATGAGAAGCACGGGTATTGAGATAGCAAAACCCTTCACGATGTAATATTTCATCAGGTATCATTTCAGGACTCTTTGATGGACTTCTCGATATCATTCAAGGTCGGAATATATTCAACACCTGAATAGTGTTTCAGCATCTCCGTTCCGCCCCATAAAAATGCCTGCCCTCCCACGAAAATATCAAGATGGGTAAAGTTAGAGCGGATTACCTCAATTCCTTTTTTTAGGGAGGACATATTGAAATAAACAGTTAATGATAATCCAACCAGATCAGGCTTTGTCTCTTGGATATGCAAAAGCATATGGTCAAGCGGCATGTTGGCACCTAGAAATTCTGCATCCCATCCGTTGAGTTCACAGATATCAGCTACCATCTTTCCACCTATTTGATGGAACTCGTTGGCAGCACATGATATCACAATACGTTTCCCCTTGTGCTGGTGTTCAAGTTCAAACAGCCTGGGATAGACCAGATTTAAAAGTCCTTCGGTAATGGCCGTTGCCAGATGCTCTTTTGCCACTGATATCCGATTAAACTCCCAAAGCTGACCAACTCGATAAAGGCTTTTTTCAAAAAGATCATTATACAGAGCCTTGATCGGAATATCCCGGTCAAGCAAGTCTTGAACAATGCGGGTGCAATCAAGGCGCTTTCCTTCAAGCAAACAGTTCAGATACTCTTGATACAACTGGCTAGAAATCATTGTTATCTATCTGGTCTTTACAATATAATATCAATATTAACGATGGATTAATGATCTGGCTCATCCGTCTTTACGGATTCAGCAATCGCTTCATCTGTCAGCTTGACAAAAACAGGAATGTTAACAATAATCCAGTTGTAAAAAGGAGAAATTGCTGCAAAAGTTTCATCAGACAGCTCCTCTCTCAGCATATCCAGCCAAATATTTATATTCGCTGCCCAATAGGTTGTTTGAAAACCGTGTGAGCGATATGCACGAAAAACCCACAGAACGGTTTCCACCAACACCGTTGGATTGAAATCCGCAAACAGGGAAACCATGAACTTGGCAAAGTTACGGTTATTGTCTTCCGCCATTGCTTGATTGCCTGGGCCGACAAGTTTTTCAAAATCTGATCGTTGGGCTATCAAGTGATTCCCCTGCAATGCAAGTTTTTCATGTTTTTGAGAAAACTCATCTAACGCCGATGGAGACGGTTGGTTTATTTTTGAAGCGGTTTCTAAAAGCTTTTCTTTCATACCTCAACCTCTGATTAAAATGATTTGCATCAGATTTTCATTCCAAAATATCTAACAAATCCATTGACAGTAAACATTTTCCGGTGGAATACCAAGCAGAAAAATACAGCTCTCTAGGTCATTACCGACGGATCAGTCCAGTAGAAGCGGAAACCAATAAGGGAGATAAAATCCAGCCTGACAATTTCAAGAAAACAATAAAAGTTGTTATTCCGGGTGTTTACTTTTAATCACCCCGTACACTATCTCTGAAACCGTGATCGTGGAGATATACTGTTTGGTTCTCGGAAGACCGGCAAGCTTTTCGAGGAGGATTTTTCTATGGACTCTCCCTGTACGAGTTGGTCATTATAGTCATTATGACCAAATATAGAGGTAGATTATTATCTTTCCTGCATAATGTCAAGCTGCGAGAGGAAATAGGTGAGCCGCAGCAAATTCCGTAGAAGCGCAGGCGCTCCGTGCTTTTGCTCGTGACAGTGCCCAACCCATTTTTCATCTTGCCTTGCGGAGTTGAATTGCAGTAGGTTTCGCTATTCCTGCAATCTCACTAAAAACGGGACGGACACGCGGGTACATGTATCCCATCGCACTGTACCCGCTTTTGTACCCACTTCATGCAGTAAATCTAACGAAAGATAATGTGGACAAATATGGAAGAGAAGACAAAGAAAAACCCGCACACCTTTGCAGGTTGCGGGCTTTATCGAACATCCACGAAAGTGGATGGAATATACTATGGTGCCGGAGGTCGGAATCGAACCGACACGGGCGCAAGGCCCGCTGGATTTTGAGTCCAGTGCGTCTACCAGTTTCACCACTCCGGCTGAAGTGCTGCTATTAATACCGCAAAAACGGTTTTACTGTCAAGAGAATTGATGCGTCAAGATACGTTATCTATAAAACAATCCTTCCCAGCTCTGATCTACCCATGAAATTCTGTGTTCTCGGTTCAGGCTCAAAGGGGAACTGCACCCTTATTGAGTCCGGCTCGACCCGTATCCTTATCGACGCTGGCTTCTCAGGCAAGGAGATCAGCCGCCGCATGGCTCTGATCGACCGCTCCCCCCAGGATCTGAACGCTGTTCTGATCACCCATGAGCACGGCGATCATGTTGCGGGGTCGGTGTGCTGTCCCGGCGTTACGATCTGCCGGTTTATGCCAATCCTGCGACCCATCAAGCAGCAGAAGCACGAGTGAAAAAGCTGCATCAAGGATGTGAATTTGAAACCGGCACCGGCTTTGCTCTGGATGATCTACACATCCACCCCTTCCGCATCTCGCACGACACGGCAGATCCGGTGGGTTTTCTGGTCTCAGACGGTACCCATTCCGTGGCCTACTGCACTGATACGGGCAAAATCACCACATTAATTCGCCAGCGACTTTTTCAGTGTCAGGCCCTGATCTTGGAATCTAATTATGACCCGGACATGCTCCTGAACGGCCCCTATCCCATGTATATCAAGCAACGGGTCCGCTCCAACCAAGGACATCTGGCCAATAACGAGGCCACTGCTTTTCTTGCTGAACTCTGTACAACAGAGGTTCAAGAGGTACAACATGTGGTGCTGGCCCATCTCAGTGAGACCAATAATCATCCTGATCTGGTCACGGCCCAGGTTCGTCAGGAAATCGGCCATCTTGACCCGGCCTTCAGCTGGAACTGGCCCGCCAGGATCAGCCTGGACGGTTTATTACAATGGGGGAAACCAACAAAGAGCGGGGAGAGATGGGAAGTACAATCGCGGATTGTCTTGCGGAATAGGGGTGAGGCAGGTAAGGGCACGGCATGCCGTGCCCCCTACTACAACAACGACTGAATCAGGCAGTAATCAGGGTGCCCACATCTTCCCCTGCGGCGGCCCGGACAATATTACCTTCCTGCTTCATATTAAAAACCAGGACAGGCAAGTTATTATCCCGAGCAAGAGAAATACCAGCTGCATCCATAACCCGCAGTTCATTTTGCAGAACCTTGGTGTAGGTCAGGCGATCAAAGCGGACCGCGTTGCTGTCTTTTTCTGGATCACGGTCATAAACCCCGTCTACTCGGGTGGCCTTCATCATCACATCGGCCTCAATCTCCAAGGCCCGGAGCACGCCACCGGTATCTGTGGTAAAATAGGGGTTCCCCGTGCCAGCAGCAAAGATAACCACCCTGCCCTTCTCCAGATGCTCAATAGCCTGAAGGCGAACATAGGGTTCACAGACATTGCGCATGGTAATGGCCGACATCACCCGACAGGCGACACCTATTTGCTCCAGACCATCCTGCATAGCAAGGGCGTTTAAGACCGTGGCTAACATTCCCATATTATCGGCAGCAGCTCTATTCATTCCGCCAGCAGCACCAGCCACTCCGCGAAAAATATTACCGGCTCCGATCACCAAGCCGACCTGTGCCCCCTGCTCCTGAATTTTTTTAATTTCCAGGGCCACAAAAGTAATCATGTCCGGGCTGATACCGTAGGCACCATCGCCCATCAGGGCCTCACCGCTTATTTTAAGGAGAATTCTTCGAAACTGCATGGATACGCCTCCGCTGGCAGGAAATTTATGCATTGAGCGGCAGGGTCGGATATTCCAGATATTCCATAACACTGCGGCTTGGAAACAGGGTGGAGGGGAAATCGAGTCCGCAGACCCGAACGGTTGCCGGTACCCCTTTGTCCGGCAACCGAAAACTCAGCGTCGCAAATGCAAATGCAAATGCAAATGCAAATGCAAATGCAAATGCAAATGCAAATGCAACCTTTGCAAATAATACAAATTATGCGCCGAGCTGGTAACGAGCAAACCGCTTCACAGAGATGTTCTCGCCCATTTTGGCGATCAGCTCATTGAGCATATCCTGAACCGTCAGATCCGGGTTCTTGATGAACTTCTGCTCCATCAGACAGTTCTCGGCAACATATTTATCAACCTTGCCGGTAACAATCTTATCAATAATATTATCGGGTTTACCGGCTTCCTTGGCCTGATTAACATAGATATCGCGCTCGCGATCAATCAGATCCTGGGGCACTTCGTCACGGGTAACGGACAAAGGGCCAGCAGCGGCGATGTGCATGGCAACGTCCTTGGCAAAAGTTAAGAAATCATCGGTCTTGGCAACGAAATCAGTCTCGCAACCAACCTCAACCATAACACCGAGCTTGCCGCCCGCATGGATATACGTCTCAACAGTCCCTTCAGAGGTGGCTCGATCCGCGCGTTTTGCTGCAACAGCAAGCCCCTTCTGGCGCAGAAGATCCACGGATTTTTCCATGTCACCTTCTGTCTCTTCTAAGGCCCGCTTGCAGTCCATCATCCTGCATTGGTCTTTTGCCGTAATTCTTTGACCATCTGGCTGGTAATTTTCACTGTCTTCTCCTTTAGCTACAACGGTTTTCTTCCAGGATTTTTTCCCGGCAATATATTTTTATCAACGTAATCTCTCCCGATGATCCCCGCGCACTGCACTGGTGTGGACGCTGGTTCAGGACGAAAGAAGGGGCTTCTCAGCCCCTTCTTTTTCACATTGCATCCACATCATATCAACATCTTGTATTTCAAAACAACGATGAACGGTTGTTTACCTGCGGACGCTCAGATGTTATGCCTGCTGAACCTGCTCAGCAGCGGTACCTTCAGCAGCCTGCTCACCGGTCATTGCAGCTTCCATAGCATCAAGATCACCGACCTCTTCGCCTGCATCGCCTTTTCCTTCCAGAACTGCATTGGCAATCTGCGTGGTAATCAGGCGGATCGCACGGATCGCATCATCATTACCAGGAATAAGATGCTGAATACCGTCAGGGCTACAGTTGGTATCCGTAAGGGCTACAACCGGAATATTCAGTTTTTGCGCCTCGCTAATAGCAATCTCTTCCTTGCGGGGATCAATAACAAAAAGGACGTCAGGCAGTTTGCGCATGTTCTTGATTCCACCGACATTGCGCTCAAGCTTAATACGCTCTTTTTCCATCTTGAGGATTTCTTTTTTCGGAAAACGATTGATGCTGCCGTCTTCCTGCATGGCCTCAATAGCTTTCAGACGATCCACGGAATTCTTCACGGTCTGAAAGTTGGTCATCATACCACCGAGCCAACGATGATTGACATAGTACATCCCACAACGAACAGCCTGCTCTTTCATGATGGCCTGGGCCTGACGCTTTGTTCCGACAAACATAATGCTTCCGCCATCAGCAACAGCATTTTGAATATAGCTGTATGCTGTACGGAACATCTTCATGGTCGCATCAAGGTTGATGATGTAGATGCCGTTACGCGGTCCGTAGATATACGGTTTCATTTTCGGATTCCAGCGTCTTGTCTGGTGTCCGAAATGCAGACCTGCCTCAAGCATTTCCCGCATAGTTACTTTTGGTGCCATTTTCTTCTCCACGTTTTTGGTTATACCTCCACTCCTGCTGCCGATCCCTGTCAGTACCTGAGTACTTGATCAGAAACACCAAAGGACATATATCGGAGTGTGTGTAGTTTTGCTGAGGGACTTCGCCCCACAGCATGATAAGAGACAAATTTTTCTTAATACCACATACAATACATTACAGCAAGTCAATCTAGGGGAAAATACGGTTGGAAGGGTAAAAAAGGTGGGTTGGAATGACGGTGTAAACTTACCCGGTGATAAATCACCGGGCTATTAGCAGAGACAAACAGTTTCACCGGGAGACCTATAACACGTTGTCCGCTTTCGTTGCACTCAAGCAGATCTACTTGGAGCCAGGGCTCAACCGAAGCAAACGCCCCCCTTTTCCATCCTCCAAAACCCATATTGCCCCGTCTGGTCCCTGCTCAACCTCTCGGATCCGCTCTCCCATATCAAAACGCTCGACCTCCTTTGCCTGATCACCTTCAATCTTGATTCGTACCAGTGATTTCGATCGCAACCCGCCAAGAAAAGCGTTACCCCGCCACTGTGGAAACAGAGAGCCCGAGTATATTATCAGACCCGAAGGCGCAACGGTTGGTACCCAGTAAACCTCAGGTGCATGGAATTCCGGACGCGTATCATGATCAGGAATAGAAAAACCAGAGTATTGATCACCCCATGAGACAAGAGGCCAGCCGTAATTATCGCCAGCAATAATCAGGTTAAATTCATCACCGTGCCTGGGCCCCATTTCATGGGTCCACAGTTGCCCCTGTTTGTCGAACGCAATACCAAGAAGATTGCGATGCCCGAGAGTCCAAAACGTTTTGGCAAGTTCCCCTGTATCCTGAAACGGATTATCAGGTGGCACTGATCCGTCTGCATTGATCCTGATCACCTTGCCAAGATTTTGCGTCCAGCTCTGCGCTGGCTTCTGCTTTTGTCGGTCACCGGAAGTGATAAAGAGCTTGCCATCTGGGCTGAATGCCAATCGATGTGCGTAATGCCCCTTGCCTGATACTTTGGGCTGTTGCCGCCAGATAACCTCAAAATTTTCCAGTTTGGGATTGCTTGATGTCGGGAGAAATCGAGCCCGAGCAACCGCAGCCCCTCTGTTTCCAGATGTATCCTCCTCAGCATACGAGAGATATATCAAGTTGTTCTCCTTGTAGTGAGGATGCAGAATTACATCACCCAAACCACCCTGTCCTCCGTAAGCTACCTTGGGTACGCCCTCAATCGGTATCTTGGAACGATCATCCATGCGAAAGAGGACCAAGGTTCCTGATTTTTCAGTTATCAGGAGGTTCCCATCCGGGAGAAAGGTCATGGCCCAGGGCTCATGAAAGGTTCCAAAGCTCTCGGGGAGGAGCTTTGAACCAGCACTGCCGTCAATCGTTCCGTAAGCGGGCTTGTCACAGGCACTGGCGGAGAACAATATCAAGAAGAGAAAGAGACAACCAGTTACCTTGAGTTTCGCTTTTTGTGGAGAAAAATTTAATGCACCCATACTGCCTCGTTATCAAGTCGTTTTCAAAACGATCTAAAATTATTTTCATAATTACTTCAAGCTGCTGCCCTGCTCGCCCTCTACTCTTTAGGGCTATCCTCATTGAGCAAATCCTCTTCCTGTGTTGCCTGCCGCTCATCCTCCACCTTTTCCTGAAGGTGCTGTTCAGGGCTCACGTCCATTTCTTCGACGTCTTCCACATCTTCGATATTTTCAACAGCTGCAACATGTCCCCTTGGTGCGGGTTGTTCCTTATCCGCCTCTGCCTCCAGCCTCGGCTTCAACGTCTGAAAGGGCAGCAGCCCATCATCAAAACGCAGGTTATACCTCGGCACGGGCAGTGAGAAACCTTGCTCTGCAAGCACTTCTCTTGCCTTCTGCATGGCATAGCTCCTCGCCTTGAGAAAGTCTGTTTCCTGCTGGTTGATCCACCCCATAAAGCGAATGACAATATTCGAATCTCCCATCATTTCAACAAAAGAACCGGGCCGGGGCGAGTCCAGGATAAAGGGCAGGCTAGCGATGGCCTCAACACCGGCCTCGGTTGCTGCAACCGGGTCATCATTGACGCCTACCCCCAAGGTAAAATCAAAGCGCCGCTCGGGATTGGTGGTGTAATTAAGAATAATCGCCTTGAACACCACGGCGTTCGGTATTCGTAAATGATTACCGTCGCTTGTCATCAGGATAGTAGCCCTGGAGGTCAACCGAATAACCACGCCTTCGTGGTTGTCGATGGAGACAAAATCCTTGGGGCGAAAGGGCTGTCGGAGACTCAGCATGACACTTGCGATATAATTCTCGATGGTATCTTTTACGGCAAAACCCACAGCAAAGCCGACAACCCCGGCCCCACCCAGCAGCGTGCCGATCATCCGGCTTGCCCCCAGTAAATGCATGGCTGTCAGCACTGCGCCGCAAATAAAAACTATCCGAATGATTTGGGCCACAATTTCCGCAAGGAACTGATTCGGAGTTATTTTCTCCCACAAAAGGGAAAATCGTGCGATGAGGAAACCTGCGAGCATAATCAACCCAGAAATGCCAAGGGCGGTCAGGATCAAAGGAAGCGATTTGACAAAACGGTTGGCTTTGTCTGCGTACTCGGCTGCCTTTGGCTTGAGATTGTCCTGAAGATTCAGGGTGCGCTCAATCTTGTCCTGAACAATCACAACACTTGAAAGGCGGTTGGCCAAATTAAAGGCACGCTGGGCTGCCTCCTCGTTGGCAACCGGTCCGGAAAGCGTCACAACCCCTTCTGAAACCGACACAACCACTTTCTCCAAGCCGGGAATCTCCGCAAAAATCGCCTCGGCCCGCTGTTTGATTTTATCATCGTCACCCTTTTTGCTGACGGTCTCAATAACGGACGTTTCCTTGACCTCTTCCGCAGCGGACAAGCCTTCTTCGGCTGCTGCTGAAAAGACGCTCCCAACGAGAAACAGCACGATCAAAAGCCATTGCAGGAGGAGACGGCGAGAAACGGTTACAGAAATTTTTTGCTTTCTCTTTTTTTCTAACACTGGCCTTCTTCCCATTCTTCTCGTTTGGGTAAATGACGGTCACGATCATAGGGCGTTGGCTCAGGAGCCGGAAAATCATCTTGCGGATACTCGTTCTTCCACCATTCCCGCTCTCCTTCGTCTGCGTAATATTGCAGAAAAATGAGGAGATCTTCTTCACTCCCACTGCCGATCATGTCAAGATGACAGGCATAATCCTTGTTAGCCGGTTGAATAAAATAGTCTTCCCGTAAAACATCCTGCCATAAGTCCTCATAGAGTTCGCGATCATTGAGATGATCTGTGTTATGCAAAAAAACTCCGAGCAATGCCAAGGCATAAATAATTTCCCATAACTTTTTTTCGAGATCTTGATCAGCTAACTCATCGGGTGTTGGCAAACTCAGACCGCCATTGACCAGTGTATCAAAGAGCGGGGAGTGCTGTCCCTCCTCAAAAGCGAGCACATACTCCCAGAATTTTTCTTTCAGTTCTGGCGAACATCTCCCGGAGCCGAATGAAATGGGTTTCTCTCCCGTCATTTCTTCAATCTTTCTCTGTAGGTTCTCAATCCGGGCCTTTCTGTCTTTTTCATCATCCTTTGCCATAACGCTTCCGTGTTTCCTCGCGCTCCTGATTATTCAGGGTGATCTCGGTTTCCAGAGCCGTACCGACCATCATCCATTCCTCAGCGGATGGTTCTCATCTTCTCGCAGAAAAATACAGATAACTATCGCATTTTCTCGGGAAATTCAAGAGAAAAGAGTGTTTTTTATTTCTCGGCAAAAATAAGCACTCCCTTTCTTTTTAAGTAGTAATTATCTCACCTTAACCATTCTTGTTGTCAAACAATAATCAATATTAAATAACACTTGAAAAATCATTACAAAATGACATATAAAAAACTTAACGCCACCTACAAAGTGGTACTAAATTTTAAACAAAAAACTGTTCGTTAAAAACAGAGTCCTTGATAACAGCAAGGCAAAAGCAGACAGAAAAAAATGAACAAGTTATTCACTTGATGCAAGGTGTTTCGAATGGGGACGTTGTCCGATATTTCAAAAAGGAGGAGTCATGGATAAAGTTACAACCGTTAATTCGAAATTATTGTCCGATAACTCCAGTCAGACAGCAGAGGCAAAGATTTCCTGCAAGGCCATTTTCTCAACAGTTGAACAAAAAACGAAATGTTTTATTTTTATTTGGGGTTCCCATAATCAGCACAACGAACCCTACAGACCGACTGATGGATGGTATACACTTTTTCAAGGCAGGGCGGACCATGAACTGTACACATCGTTCATAGCATTCAATACCGGATTTGTCTCCTACAGCAAGAAATCACCTGATCTGCCGAAACCGAAGTCAAACTACCTCACTCGGGATCAGTCGCGCCAGATCGGTCTCAATTTCAGAAAACTCTCAGACCTTCTTGTACGTTATCGCCACAGGAATTGGACCAACCTGAACGACAACGAACAGTATTATATCGAAAATATTGAATGGTCCCTTATTAATTACTGCACCGATTGTGCAAACGCGGGCATCTCCCTTTACTCGAAAGATGCAACATCTCTCTATTACCGGATTACTGACAAGATCGAAAAGGTCTGCAAACATATCCGGTCCGCTGTCGATTCCCGACAGGAAGATACCGCTCAGATAACGAAGCTTGGCGCATGGGCGTTAAAGTTCGGGGCAGCCATATCAAGCAACAACCATGACCAGCTCAGCTCCTTGGTTAACAGCCATGATGCGTCTCCTGAACACAATGCGTCCACGAGTATGGCAGATCCCGCAGTTGCTCGATCAATCGGTTTTAATTTCAGCAGGGTATCCGACCTGATGCTCAGATTTCATTACCTGAACTGGGAGCACCTTGACTCATCTCAGCGGAGCACTCTCCAAAATATAGAGAGTATCCTCCTTAACTATAATTCAAATTTCGGAGGCTTGGGAATTACACTGGGCAAGGGGCAGACAAAGGAGATCATGGAGCAGGTTCTTGTTAAAAGCAGGAATTTTATAACAGCAATATCCCAGGTAGCTGAAAATACCATTGACTCCTACAACCGGATTATAGAGCTGGGCAACCGGGTGTTAAACCTGGGTGCCGCCCTTACAGGAGAGGACGTGCAGGCTATCCGGAACATCCTGAAAGAAGAGATAAACTTTGACGATTATAACTATCCAAATCCAGAAGGTTATAATCTCAGCAGGAAGATGGGATTAGAATTTCGCAATATGGCCTCCCTCTTGCTCAAATACCGTTACAATAACGGGGATACCTTAACGAAAAAGGAGAAGTATCAACTGGAAAACCTTGAGTTCACCTTGACCAATTTTAATTCGAACTTTGCCGTGTTCGGCTTGGATATTGATCCCGGACACGACGGGAAATTGATCGCAAGGGTTGATACTGCTATCAAACGCATTACCGCTCTCTTGGAAAACGAGGCACTTGCCTATGAAACGTTTTTTGCAGCGGGCATGGAAGGGGTAAAACTCGGGTCAGCGATTTTCACCGAAAACAAGGCGGTTATCAAAAAGGCAGCAGCCCTTTCCACTGCCGGTGCAAAACAGTTCGGTAATACTTCTTCTGATGCCCTTGCCCGAGGTGTCGCCTTAAGAATGCGTATTACAGCGGACACACTCTTGAAGCAACGTTATGAAAACTGGAATTGCTTCACTCAAAAAGAAGGAGAAATCCTGGGCAATATAGAATGGACCCTCATGAATTTTGCATCGAACTTTTTCGTACTGGGCATTGATCTTGATTCCCACGAGAGGCGGAAAATTCTGGAGAGTGCTACCCGCAAGCTTGATTCGCAGATTAACACGTTAGGTACATTAAAGCCATGTGCTCCCGCAGACAAGTCCTCTCTGTTCACGCTTGGGATGAACGCCTTAAAAACGGGTGCAACACTGACAACTGAAGGAATTCCGGCTATCAAAGCAGTAATTGGGGATTATGAATAATGCGAGTAAGTATCCACCGGCCAAGCCGGTGGCTTAAAATATGGACTGCTCAATCAGACAGAAAATCGGGGTCAGAGCCCATTTTCTCTTTTCCTTAACTATTCAATTACTCAACATTTCCAAAAACTGCTCGGGCCTGACTGTCACCTTAACTGACTTGCTCTGTGTTTTGTTGATGTCATTTCAGAAATGTCAATGTATATGCAATTTCACCGAAGCTTTCATACTCCTCTACATTGATCTCCAGATTCTGCCCGTGGCATTCCCAATGCAGTACACCGCAGGACTTTCCCTCCAGCCCTGATTGTTCATAAATCAGAGTCATAACATCTTCCTCAAGGTTCTGCTGAATAAAGATATCCCCGATACCTGTATTCCCGAACACAAAGAGTACCTCCAGACCGCCTTCTTTGGCGAACTCAATTGTGACCGCATCAGCACCAGCATCAACAGCTTAATCTAATATCTCCTGCATCTTCGCCCTAGCAAAAGCTTGGGATTCTTTGGGCACTTCACTCATGTCGAATCATCCTCCCCACAGCACAATATTAATAAATGGAAACTTTCCATGATATTGACAAGATTCATGGCCGGGATGAGCATCCCGTTTTCGCGTAACAGCCGAGCGTTCCAAGCTATAGGTCATGATCGTCCGACGATCTTCAGGTATCACAGGCGCACCCCTTCCCGCAGAATATTGCGGTAGATCGGTAGGCAATCCGCATGGGTACCGATGTCAGAATCAGAGAGCAGGATAACATCAACTAAACAGTCATACTTCAACTCTAAATCATAAGCCATATTGTACACATCCTGCTCAATATCCGTCGTCAGATCGGGAATCTGAATAAAAATGTCAATGTCAGACTCTTCTGTCGCGTCTTCCCGCGCATTTGAACCGAAGAGCCTCATGTCACTCACGGTATATTTCGCGGCAACCGCCTGTTTGAATTCACAAACGATATCATCCAGATATGTCATAATCATGCGTTCCGCCTCTTTTCTCTATTATCAAGATCATAACCCAACATGTATCACCAGTATACTATGATCAGCGAATGGGTAACGTCAACTATTGCACCTCCCTTTCCCGCCCCCGCATTTCTTCAAGCTCACCCACCAACAACCCCGTAGTAGCCTTGGCAATAACCTCAACAGATACAACCTGTTGCAGCAAGGCGGAGGCAATGCTCCGTTTTCCTTACCCAAACTACCCCACTCAGCCACACATCACTTCTTCAACGTAACCTTTCCCATATTTATAGACAACCCGTCCGCATTAGCATGGGTTGTTAACTTCCCGGTATTCAAATCCATAACATTATAAAACTGATACCCGCTTTTTTCTTTCCAGGATATGAAGACAACACCATCAGCAATTTTACTGGACAGATACGGATTATCTCCTGTGCTCGGCCCTTCAAAGCTTCCTTTAGCCAGCTTCCAATGTAACGACTTGTCAGACGTTATTGTTATGTCATACGCATACTCACCATAATCAAACAGATATGTTTTTCCGACAATATCCGGCGTAATATTTTCTACCTTGCTCTCTTCCGCCATGAGGTCGGTTGTAAGCAACAAGAGCGACACAACTATTACTGCTGCTATTCTCATAATACCTTTCATTTTCAACTCTTGTGTTAATAGTTACCGGTAAAGGAGACTTCCTTTCGTTTCATTCAGATATGCCCATCAAAAGCTCACCTGTATTCTCCCTCTTATCAAACAAATACAACAAGTAGCATGGAACAGGAAACGAGTAAAGAAAAAATTCATCCAAATCGAGAGGATAAAGTTGATGACGGGACAACTGCTTAAGATCTGCTGAAATGCAGCGAAAAGAGACGGGGGTTACAGAGGAATTGTTCCTGGAACAATTATTTCTCGGGAGCCTTTAACAAGAAAAAAGTTGAGAGGAGGCAACCCACTCCAGTCATACCGATAATCAAGCCCATAGGCCAAGGCGTACCATCGGCAAGGAGGCCGACCAGGCAGATCCGATAATCCCGCTGCCGTAATGGATTGCCCCGACCAAGGCGGACACAGCCCCGGCCCGTTCAGGAAAACAAGTCATGGCTCCGGCAACCGAGTTGGCCACGATGAGTCCCACACTGGAAATAAACACAAACAGGGGTAAGACCAAGCCCCACAGCCCGCCCCAGCCGGTTCCGGCTGTCCAGGCAGTAGTAAAAGCTGCAAGGGCCATCACCACGGTGCCGATGATCAGGATTCGATCATAACCATGCCGGATAACCAAACGGGCATTGAGGAAATTTGCCGCTGTGGCACCGACAATGACAATCCCCCAGAAAAAACCGTATCCCTGCTCAGAGACATGGTAATAATTAATATAGATAAAGGGGGTCCCGGCCACATAGGCAAACAAACCGGCATAAAGGAAACCGCCGGTACTTGCATACCCAAGGATCCGGCGATGGCGGAGCAATTCGCCGTAATAGCGCAGGGCACCTCGGAAGGACTCAGTATTCCGGCGGCTGGCAGGCAAGGTTTCAGGGATAGTCCACAGAAGAATAAGGGTGAATAAGCCCACCACCACTAGGAACCCAAAAACAGCACGCCAGCCAGCCAACGCCACGATCTGCCCACCCAGCAAGGGACCGAGAAGCGGCGCAATGGTCATGATAGTCATCAGGCTTGAGAGCATCTGCGCGGCCCGATTACCCACATAAAGATCACGAACCATTGCCCGTGCCAAGGCAACACCGGCACAGGCCCCGATTGCCTGGACAATCCGCCAACCGATAAGCGCGGGTGCGCTCCCAGCAAGAGCACATCCTCCTGAACCGATGACAAAGAGAATCAAGCCAGCAGACACTGAGGGTCGGCGACCATATCGATCACTGATTGGTCCCCAAAAGAGCTGTCCCAGGCTGAACCCGATCAGATAACCCGAAATGGTCAGCTCTATCATGCCAGCATTTGCGCCCAAAGCGCGACCCATAGAGGGCATGGCTGGGAGGTAGAGGTCGGTGGAGATTGAACCAAAGCCCATAAGCAGGCTGAGGACACCGAGGATATACCAACCAGGAGGAGAGCTGATCCTGCTCTCAGTAGATCGCACTACCGGGGACGTAATGTTCTTTTGTTACCAAGGACATGCAAGAGCCAATTAAATCCGAATTTGAGCAGCTCGGCATCATCTCGTTCAATACGCCTCCGTTGGTCACGATCTAACCTATACCGGGCTGTCAGCTTGTTCTCAATGCTGTAGGCACGAAAGGCATCAATATTATAGCAAACCATAAAGGCTAATTGCTGCCGAGGGCCAGCATGTCCTTCGCCCTGCCAGGGGTCGCTGGCAAACAAGGCATCAACCTCGGCCCAGAGATCGTTCATCAGGTTAAAGGAATCCAGGCGCTGCTCACGTTTCCATTGGCGAACGGTGTAGCTGTTCTCTTCATCATGGCCCTTGCAGTAAGCATGACGGACAACAGAGTAATGGCTTTTCAGCCTTGCCCCTATCCCCTCTTTTTCAACCCCTCTCTCCAAAGGGTATGTTCGACAAGCTGAAGGGCGATCTGCATAAACAGAGCAACCCGCTTCAGTGAGAAACGGACACGGCGCTTCCTCACTCACCACCATATTCAACATGACTGCTGGGAAATACGGGTGTACGCCTGCCCCTAAACGGGTATAACACTCCAGGAACTCTGTTGAACTACACGACAGTTTATCTTTTAAAGAAATAATATCATAAGGATAAAGTCGTAACTCTAATTTATGACAACAGGTCAGATAACAACTGACCCCAGGGTGGCAACGAAACTGGAAGAAGTCCCTTTGCTGCAAAGGAATTGTTTGTGCATCAGGTCCTGTTTCTGTAGTCACTTCACTACTCATAACCATTCTCCATAAAAAAAGCCGGTTTGATGATGATCATCAAACCGGCTCAATACATCCTTCCGTTTCAGGAGAGCTACAGAAAAGGTTACTCTGTACCTCTTTCAACGGGGGTAATCAGTACACAGCTTCTTCTATTCTGCTTCCTGCACAGCTGATTCCTCATAGCCAACCAGCTCAATGATGGCCATAGGAGCAGCATCGCCGGAACGAACTCCAGTACGAACAATCCGCGTATACCCACCCTGACGGTCAGTATACTGCTCACTAATCTTATCAAAAAGTTTTGCCACAATATCCTTTGAACGGATATAAGCCATGGCCTGCCGCCGAGCGTGTAAATCACCACGTTTTCCCAAGGTGATCATTTTTTCTGCTACACGCCGAGCCTCTTTGGCCTTGGGCACAGTTGTGGAAATTCTCTCATGCTCAAGAAGCGAAGTTACGATATTCCGCATCATTGCTAAACGATGAGAGGCACTCCTGTTCAGTTTTCTACCGGTTTTTCTATGTCTCATTATTCTATCCTCAAAATCGGTAAATCACGTTAGCCGATCAATCTGAAGGCATACTCTAGATTGCTCTAGATTAACCTTCGATGTCAGCGTCCTCTCGTTCACAGGGTAACACCCAGCCTCGTGGGACATATTAAGGGTCAAGTCATGCTGCGAGAGGAGAGCTTTAATCTCATTCAGTGATTTACGACCAAAATTTTTCGTTTTCAGCATTTCAGCGTCTGTTTTTTGCACCAATTGACCAATATACTGTATGTTGGCATTCTTCAGACAGTTTGCGGAACGAACTGAAAGCTCAAGATCCTCGACATTTTTATCGAGAAAATCAGGAAAGTCCTGACCATCACCATCACCATCCCCTCTCTCAGGAGCTATCGCCTCTTGCTCATTAAAATTGATAAAGATCGTCATTTGTTCCTTGAGAATCTTAGCAGCATAGGCAAGAGCATTCTCCGGGAGCACAGACCCGTCAGTTTCAATTTCTATCGTGAGGCGGTCATAGTCTGTCCGTTGCCCAACACGGGCCTGACTCACCACATACTGAATACGAAGTATCGGTGAAAAAGCAGCATCAATAGGAATCACGCCCAAGGGACGATTTTCTTTTTTATTCCAATCCGCTGGAACATAGCCCTTGCCCCACTGAACCTCAAGTTCAGCCCGGAAAGTAGTGTTGGCTCCAGTCACCGTGCAAATCGCTGTTCCGGATTCATAACTTCAACCTTGTCACCGCCATCAATATCACCAGCAGTGATCAAGCCAGTCTCACTTTTTTCTATGACAACAGTTCTGGTCTCAGGAGCGTTGAGCTTCAACTGAACCTGCTTCAGGTTCAGTATAATATCAGCGACGTCTTCCTGCACTCCGTCAATTGTGGTAAACTCATGATCAGCTCCCTCAATTCGAACGGAAGTAATCGCAGCTCCTCTGATAGAGGAAAGAAGTATCCTGCGTAAGGAATTCCCTATTGTCGCTGCAAAACCGCGTTCTAAAGGCTGGCAGATAAATTTACCATACCTGTTTGTATGGCTCTCCCTGGTAACCTCCAGACGTTCCGGGCTAACAAGGTCATACCAGTTCCTGTAAAAGGGATTATCATCCCGAATATCCTGTTCCATGAAATACCTGACCTTGTATTACTTGGAGTACAGCTCGACTATAAGCTGTTCATTAATCGGCATGGTTATTTCTTCCCGATTAGGCATAGCCTTCACTGTTCCCTGAAAATTACCTTTATCCAGCTCCATCCAGCTGGGCACACCACGGCGAGCAACAGCCTCAAGACTCTCAACGATAAAAGCATTCTTGCGGCTTTTCTCCTTCAGGGTGACAACATCACCAGGCTTTACCTGAAAAGAGGGTATATCTGCTTTTCTACCGTTAACCTGAAAATGATTATGGCGGACAAATTGGCGTGCCTGATCTCTGGAGCCAGCAAAGCCCATGCGATAGACAACATTATCTAAGCGGCGTTCCAACATTGACAGAAGATTCAGACCGGTAACACCTTTGGCGCGGTCTGCTAGATAAAAGTAGCGACGAAACTGACTCTCAAGCATTCCATACATATGCTTAACTTTCTGCTTCTCCCGCAGCTGCAATGCATAGTCGGAAACCTTACGAAAACGATTCTGGCCGTGCTGTCCGGGCGCATAGGTGCGCCGCTCAAATGAGCACTTATCCGAGTAGCATCTCTCGCCTTTCAAAAACAATTTAAGATTTTCCCGCCTGCATGTCCGGCAGGAAGCTCCTGTATATCTAGCCACTTATTCCTCCATCAATTATTGGTATCGGTTTTACGCTGCGGTCAGCCTTAATACTGGCAGCGACCGTACAGAAAACTAAAACTGCTCAAACCCGCCTGCGTTTGGGGGGTTTACAACCATTATGCGGTATCGGAGTCACGTCAACAATCTTTGAGACTTCCAGATCTGTTCCGGTTAAGGCACGAAGGGCAGCTTCACGACCAGGCCCTGGTCCTTTCACACGAATCTCAACTCTGCGAAGACCGTTTTCTTTTGCTTTAGCAACAGCATCACTCAAGGCATTCTGAGCTGCAAAAGGAGTTGATTTTCGTGACCCCTTAAAGCCGATAACTCCGGCACTAGACCAAGAGACAACATTGCCTAGCTTATCCGAAATGGTTATTAACGTATTATTAAACGTTGAGTAGATAAAAATAATTCCATCAGGAACATTTTTCTTTTCACGACGCTTTGTTCGTACCGCGCCTTTTTTCCCTTTCGCCATATCAGCTCCGTATAGCTTCCTCTATGAATAGTACTTTCACCGGCAGTAAAAGCGTGTTGACAATCTTATTTTTTACGTACTGCTGCGCCACGCTTAGGACCCTTACGTGTCCTAGCATTGGTCTTTGTCCGTTGTCCGCGACAAGGAAGACTCATACGATGACGTCGTCCCCGGTAGGTACCGAGATCGATGTGACGTTTGATATCCATAGCCACTTCACGCCGGCGATCACCTTCAACGACATAATCTGCCTCAATGATCTTCCTGATACGTGTAACATCATCACCGCTCAGATCATCGGAATTCATCTGATACGGCAGATCAGCCTTGTCCAAAATAGCGCGTGCAGTCGTGAGCCCTATACCGTAAATATAGGTAAGCGCCCTGTCCATATGCTTATTGCGCGGTAAATCTACACCTGATAATCGTGCCAAAACTTTACTCCTTTAAAAAAAAGCTACATTATGCAGGTTAACCCTGACGCTGCTTATGCTTTGAATTTTTGCAGTTTACCCGAACCACACCCTTTCGCTTAAGGATCTTACAGTCGCTGCACATTTTTTTAACAGATGCTCGTACTTTCATGTCTCTGTTTCCTTGCTGACTTGTTTGGTTCAGCGCTTCCCTTTACCGCCGCCTTTTGAGCGGAAAGTGACACGCCCTCTTGTCAGGTCATAAGGCGACAACTCGACCGTCACTCTATCACCTGGCAGAATTTTAATATAATGCATGCGCATCTTACCGGAAATATGCGCCAGAACCTTATGCCCGTTATCAAGTTCAACACGAAACATCGCGTTGGGTAAAGGCTCAATTATAGTTCCTTCAACTTCAATGGCTTCTTCTTTGGCCATAGTTCCCATCCAGTTTTATTTTCAAAAAATAAAAAAAGGTTATTATATATAAAAAAGTTTTTTTTTACAACCAGTTTTAACTTGATTTGCATAAAAAAAAGAACCCGTAGGGGTTCACGTCAACTCCACAATATTATCGAAAGATTAGAGTTCTTCTTTTCTTCTACTCAAAACAAGTGGCCCTTCTGCTGTTGCAGCAACGGAATGCTCAAAATGAGCTGAGGGTTTTTTATCAGCTGTAATCACTGTCCAACCATCCTTCAGGACCTTAACCTTGGCAGTACCAATATTAACCATAGGTTCAATGGCAATAACCATTCCTTCAAGAATCCTCGGTGAAGGCTGATCCTGAATGTAATTTGGCACTTCAGGTGCTTCATGAAGACTGGAGCCTATTCCGTGCCCGACAAACTGACGAACAACAGAAAACCCGTTGTTCTCAGCATGTTCCTGAACAGCAGCCGAAACATCAGAAATTCTGTTCCCGATCTTAACCTGCCTAATTCCCCGCTCCAACGCTTCCTGCGTCACTTGAAGAAGGCGTTCCTTGCGAGTAGTCAACTTACCCACAGGTATGGTCACTGCCGAATCGCCGTAAAAACCGTTATAAATCACGCCGAAATCAACAGAAACTATATCTCCCTCTCGAACTTTAACCTTTTTCGAGGGAATCCCGTGGACAATTTGTTCGTTAATGGAAACACAAAGGCTTGCCGGAAAACCTCTATACCCGAGAAAGGCAGGTTGCCCCCCATGATCTTGGCAACAATCATGCGCCCAACGATCCAATTGACGAGTGGTCAGGCCTGGACGCATTTCTTGTTGCAGCATTTCCAAAACGTCCGCGACTATACTGTTCGCTTGACGCATCACCTCAATTTCACCTGAGGTTTTAACTATAATATTTTTCTCGTTATCAGCTACCACAAGCCTCAATGCCTGCCTTTAATCTTGCCAGCTTTCATAAAGCCCTCGTAATTACGCATAACGAGATGGGATTCAATTTTAGAAATCGTATCAATGGCCACACCGACAACGATCAGAAGCGCAGTTCCCCCAAAATAAAAGGGCACATTAAAGTTACTGACCAAAATCGTCGGCAATACACAGACGACTGCTAAGTAAATTGCTCCTACAACAGTTATTCGAGTGAGAACTTTATCAATGAACTCTGCTGATTTTTTACCCGGCCTGATACCAGGGACAAAACCACCATTCTTCTTCAGATTCTCAGCTACCTCATCAGGATTAAAGGTAACTGCTGTATAGAAAAAGCAGAAGAAGACAATCATAACGACATAGAGCATATAATAAAAGACTGTACCTGGAGAAAGGGAAGCTGCTGCCTTCTGTACCCAATCTACCTGAATAAACGTCCCGATAGTTGCGGGAAACATCATGATAGAGGAGGCAAAGATAGGTGGAATAACTCCTGCGATATTAATTTTCAGGGGTAGATGGGATGCCTGACCACCATAAACCTTTCTTCCCACAACTCGTTTTGCATATTGAATAGGAATTCTTCGCTGGGCTGTCTCAAAATAGACAATCACGGCGATGACTCCGAACATCATAGCAAGCATTACCGGAATAATAATAATAGGGATGTCGCCGGAACTCACCATCTGCACTGATTTACCAACAGCTGCGGGCATCCTTGCGATAATACCTGCATAGATAATAAGAGAAATACCGTTCCCTATGCCGCGCTCAGTCATCTGCTCGCCGAGCCACATAATAAAAGAAGTACCAGCTGTCAAAGTCAGTACTGTCATCAGTTTAAACTGGAGACCAGTTACCAGAACAATCGGTACGCCTGAAGGACCGGTCATTGCCTCCAAACCGGAGGCAATAAAAAACCTTGAATCAGAGCCAGGCCTACAGTACCGTAACGTGTATACTGGGTGATCTTGCGACGTCCAGCCTCACCCTCTTTGTTCAGCTGTTCCAACTGTGGTATAACAACTGTCAGAAGCTGGATAATAATCGAGGCTGAAATATAGGCATAATGCCCAAAGCAAAAATGGAAAAATTTTCCAGCGCACCACCGGAGAACATGTTAAACATGCCGAACAGGGTACCGGAATATTGCTCAAAAAAAGCCGCAAGAGCATCTCCATTGATACCTGGTGTCGGTATCTGAACGCCCATACGATATACCAAAAGCATTAAAAGAGTAAAAACTATTCTTTTACGGAGCTCTGGTATATTTGCTGCACTGGCAAGACCGCTCATATCTTATTCCTTTACTGTGCCGCCCGCCGCAATGATCTTTTCTTGGGCTCCCCGGCTGACTTTATCAACTTCGACCTGAACTTTTTTTGAGATCTCACCGTTAGCAAGAATCTTAATCATGGTATCACGTTCCGTGACAAGCCCCGCATCCAGCAAAGCCTGCCTGTCAACAGTGGTACCATCTTCAAATGTATCAAGATCAGATAAGGAAATAATCTTATAGGTGGTTTTAAAGATATTGGTAAAGCCACGTTTCGGCAAACGCCTATGAAGGGGCATCTGGCCACCTTCAAAACCTGGTTTTGCGGTATATCCAGATCGAGAACGAGCACCCTTATGGCCACGACCAGCAGTTTTACCGAGACCGCTTCCAGGGCCACGGCCAACTCTTTTCTTTGCTTTTCGGGCACCCTTATTCGGAGAAAGATTATTCAGGGTCAGCATTTTCTACTCCTCAACCTTTATCAGGTGTTGAACTTTACGAATCATTCCCCTGATTTCAGGAGTGTCTTTCCTGCTGATAGTCTTATGCATTTTTGTCAGACCCAAGCCGACCAAAGTTGCGCGGATTTTTTTGGTGCTCCCAATACCGCTCTTTACTTGGGTTATTATCACTGTATCACTCATAATTCAACCAACGTTTGTCTAAACTCTTTTGAGTCATTATTGATGTAAGACAACGTACACATCAACATACCATCATCTTTAGCTGACAACCTCGTCAACGGCCAGACCACGTAATGCAGCAACTTCGTCAGCAGAGCGTAATCTTCTCAAACCGTTCAGCGTTGCCTTCACCAGATTGTGAGGGTTATTTGAGCCCAAACATTTTGTCAAGATATTCTGCACTCCGGCAGCCTCAAGAACGGCACGTACAGCACCACCTGCAATAACCCCGGTACCATCAGAAGCCGGTTTCAGCATAACTTTACCGGATTTGAATTTCCCGTCTATGTGATGCGGAATGGACACATCTGTCAATGATACTCTCTGCATATCCTTACGTGCCTTCTCAACACCTTTACGAATAGCCTCAGGAACCTGATTTGCCTTGCCCAGCCCGTAACCGACCTTACCCTGTCCGTCACCGACAACAACTATAGCACTGAAGCTGAACCGACGTCCACCTTTTACTACTTTAGCAACGCGGTTAATATAGACTATCTTCTCAATGAGTTCGTCCTGATTGCCTTCTTTGGCACGCTTATAATCAGCCAAGTAGCACCCCCAATGGAATTTCCATTACCTGAAATATTTAAAACAATATATGTAAATACACCCGGCAGGTTAAAGTACCAAACCGCCCTTGCGTGCCCCTTCTGAGAGGGCCTTCACTCGACCGTGATATAAATTACCACCACGATCAAAAACAACCTTATTAATCCCAGCTTCAATAGCCCGTTGTGCAACAATCTCTCCGACCTTGGCAGCTTTTTCTTTTTTGCCCTTTACGTCAGATCCGTCAAAAGACTTATCATCCGATGACATTGATACCAAAGTTTTCTGCATGGTATCATCAATTATCTGCACATAAATATGTCGATTACTGCGAAAAACACGCATTCTCGGGCGCTCAGGAGTACCGGTGACCTTCTTACGAATTTTCCGGATACGTTTTGAGCGAGCTGATAACTTATCACTTTGTTTTGCCATGATGGTTATTTCACCTGATCCTTAAAAACTATTTTGTTCCAGATTTACCGACCTTGCGCACGATATGCTCATCAATATAGCGTATACCTTTGCCTTTATAGGGCTCAGGCTTCCGTATATCTCTGATCTTGGCGGCTGTCTGGCCAACCAGCTCTTTATCTATACCGGCAACAGTAATCTGATTATTTTTATCAACATCAGCAGAGATACCCTCTGGAAGCAAAAAATCCACCGGGTTAGAATAGCCGACGCTCAAGGTAAGGGTCTTACCGGACATGTTAGCACGATATCCCACACCTTCAACAACCAGTTTTTTCTCAAAGCCTTCATTAACGCCCAGAACCATATTCTTTACCAGGGTACGTGTCATACCCCAGAATGAACGAATACGCTTGCTGTTTCCTTTGGGTTTGAAAAAAATCTGGCCTTCTTTCTGCTCTATCTCAATTTCCGGTCGACAATCTCGCTCAAGAGCACCCTTTGCGCCTGAAATTTTCACGCGCGTTCCCTCGATTTCAACCTTAACTCCACTGGGGAGTGTGATTGGCTCTTTTCCAATTCGTGACATTAGTTGTTCCTCCTGAACAAGAGCAGTTACCAGACTTCACAGAGAAGTTCACCACCCACGTTCAGCTTTTTTGCTTCACGATCCGAGATCACTCCGTGAGATGTCGACAAAACAGCTACACCAAGACCACTCATGACCTTGGGAATTGCATCGCTCTTTTTATATTGACGAAGACCCGGTTTGGAAACCCTGCGAATACCGGTTATTACCTTTTCATTATTCGGGCCGTATTTCAGATCTATCGTCAAGGTACCTTGTACACCCTGCTCATCAACATGATAATCAGCAATATATCCTTCTTTTTTAAGGACATCAGCTACTCTGACCTTCAGCTTGGACAAGGGAATATCAACCGATGTAAAGTTGGCTTGAATACCATTTCTAATACGAGTTAGAAAATCCGCCAACGGATCACTCATAGACATCTATATACACCTCTATTAAATAGTCGATTGTGAGACTTTAATTGACCGAATTACCAACTTGATTTCGTTACACCGGTTATCTTTCCTTCAGACGCAAGTTTACGAAAACATAACCTGCAACACCCGAATTTTCTCAGGTAAGCCCGTGGGCGCCCGCACATTGGACATCGATTATATGAGCGCACCTTAAATTTCGGTTTACGGCCCGCTTTGGCAATCAGTGATTTTTTTGCCATTGAATGCTCCCTGCTGTGTATAACCCTTATTGGTCAGTGCTTTTTTTATGTTCTTTAAACGGCATACCAAGCATCTTCAGCAAGGTACGTCCCTCTTCATCAGTCTTGGCATCAGTAACAAAAGAAATGTTCAAGCCTCTGATTTTGTCAATCTTATCATAATCAACCTCAGGAAAAATAATGTGCTCTTGAATTCCCATGGAAAAATTACCATTGCCATCAAAACCCTTGGGAGATATTCCACGAAAATCTCGTACCCGGGGAAGAGCAATGTTTATAAGCTTGGACAGAAAATCGTACATTTTTTCACGCCGCAGGGTTACACGAGCTCCGATCGGCATACCTTCACGCAATTTGAAGGTAGCGATAGATTTCCTGGCTCTCGTGACAACCGCCTTCTGCCCGGCGATTAATGTCAACTCGTTAGCAGCTTTCTCAACAATTTTTGGATTCTGTACAGCTTCACCCAACCCCATGTTAAGAACTATCTTTTCAATCTTAGGTATTTCATGCTTATTTGAATAACCGAACTTTTCCTGGAGCTGTGGTTTACACTCACTCTCATACAGTTCTTTCATTGTCCCCATATCATTTTCTCCGTTCCGTAACCAGCAGCAGATTACTTACTTCTTGGATTTTTCCAGGGTAGCACCACAGCTCTTGCACATCCGCACCTTAACTCCATCCTCAAGTATCTTTTTACCGATTCGCACTGTTTTGGCGCATTCAGGGCAGACAAGCATAAGATTTGAAATATGAATTGAAGCTTCACGCTCAATGATCTCGCCGGGTTGCTGAGCATCAACGGGCTTTTGATGCTTCTTGATCATATTGATGCGTTCAACAAACGCTCGATTAGCTGCTCTGTCGAGTCTCAGTATCTTACCAACCCGCCCTTTATCTTTACCGGTAATTACCTCTACCTGGTCATTTATCAGTAAACTTGTCCGTCCCTGCCGCATCTTCCTACCTCGTGTCGTAACCTGCATCAGTAAGCGTTTTCTCTACAGTACTTCCGGTGCAAGAGATATAATCTTCATAAATCCAAGTGACCGCAATTCACGGGCAACCGGGCCGAAAATACGTGTTCCTATCGGTTCACCGTTTCCTGAAAGTAAAACTGCCGCATTATCATCAAAACGAACAGTGGTATCTTCAGGACGACTGATCGCCTTGGATGTCCGCACAACGACTGCGTCAAGCACGTCGCCTTTCTTGACCTTGGCATGCGGTATGGCTTCCTTTACTGTTACTACTATGACATCGCCGATACTCGCATAGCGACGCTTACTCCCTCCAAGAACTCTAATACAGAGAACCTTCTTGGCTCCGGAGTTGTCTGCGACATTCAGCAGTGTTTCTGTCTGAATCATGGTATCACCTGATTAAATCGTTCCTGTCAAAGTGGGTCTGCCAATCAGACAGCACGTTGAATTATCGTTTTAACAAACCAACGCTTATTCTTTGAAAGCGGACGACATTCTTCTATAAGTACAGTATCTCCAACTTGACATTCATTAACTGCATCATGAGCCATATATTTCACATGACGGCGAATATATTTCCCATACAGTTTATGACGGATCTTTCGCTCTACAAGAACGACGACCGTTTTATCCATGCTGTTACTTTTTACATAACCTAATTGTGTCTTTTTAGGCCTGTGCTCTTCAGTCATCTTATGATCCAATGCTGTATTTATTCTGACAGGCTATTCACGCCTGTGCCTGCTCAGTCAAGACGGTATGTACCCTTGCTATATCCTTACGAATCTCACGCAAACGGGCTGGATTTTCCAACGATCTGATCTTATGCTGAAAGTGAAGCTTAAAGAGATCTTCTCTCAGTTCGAGCTCTTTTTTTCTCAGCTCTTCATCACTCAGCTGACGCAATTCACTCGCCTTCATATGCTGTCCCTCCTCATAATAACCTTCGTCGGAAACGGCAGCTTATAAGCAGCCAGCCTGAGAGCTTCTTTCGCAACTTCCTCAGGTACGCCTTTCAGCTCATAAAGAATTTTTCCAGGACGAATAACACATACCCAAGAGTCAGGAGAACCTTTCCCCTTACCCATACGGGTTTCAGCCGGTTTCTTCGTAACGGATTTTGCTGGAAAAACTCTAATCCACATCTTGCCGCCACGTTTAACCTTTCTGTTAATCGCAATACGTGCGGCCTCTATCTGCTGAGCAGTCATGCGACCACAACCTACAGCCTTCAAAGCATAATCGCCAAATGCTATCTGAGACCCGCGCTGAGCCTCTCCCCGCATTCTCCCTTTATGCTGTTTTCTATGTTTTACCTTGCGTGGACTTAACATTTTTATAACACCTGTTAGATATTATCTCTGAACCCTAATCAGTCCTGAGATATTTCACTATCTGCTAATACTTCGCCTTTAAAGATCCACACTTTTACACCGATTATTCCATACGTTGTACTGGCTTCCGCCGTACCGTAATCAATATCCGCACGAAGTGTGTGCAAAGGTACACGTCCTTCCTTGAACCACTCTGTTCTGGACATTTCAGCTCCGCCAAGACGACCAGCGCAAGAAATCTTAATTCCTTTCACTCCAAAACGAAGGGCCGAGCTGATAGCTTTTTTCATCGCCCTTCTAAAAGCGATACGGCGTTCGAGCTGGGTAGCAATACTTTCTGCAACAAGCTGAGCGTCAGCTTCAGGACGTCGTACTTCTTGAATATCTATCATGCACTCTCGACCAAACTTCTGCTCAAGATCGCGCTTCAGATTTTCAATCTCAGCACCTTTCTTGCCGATGACTATACCCGGACGTGCCGTATGCAGCTTAACCCGTACCTTCTCACCGGTGCGTTCAATAACAATGCGCGCAATTCCGGCATGATACAATTTTTTCTTCAAATACTTGCGTATCTGCTGATCCTGATACAGGTTGGCGGCATAATCTTTATCAGCGTACCAGATCGAATCCCATGTTCTGGTAATATTGAGCCGCAGTCCTATGGGATTGACTTTCTGTCCCAAGGTATCCCTCCGTTTCCCTATACAGTTAATCTCAAAGACTCAAGAGTGACCCTAAATTAGGCCTCATCAACAACCACCGTAATGTGGCTGGTCCGTTTCAATATTCTAGTGGCCCTTCCCATAGCACGGGGTCGAAACCTTTTAAGCATCGGTCCCCCATTGATCTGAATCTCTTTCACATACAGAGTATCAACATCAATGGTTTCTGTTTGTTCGGCATTCGCAACTGCTGATTCCAAAACCTTGCGTATGATTTTTGCTGCCTTTTTGGGCATAAATCTCAGGGTAGTGAGCGCAGTATCTACATCTTTGCCCCGCACAACATCAGCAACAAGCCTCGCCTTTTGCGGAGATATTCGTATATATTTAGCGACGGCTCTCGTTTCCATCGTCGTACTCCTGATCGTAATCTAGTTTGGAGCTGATAAGTACAGGCTACTATTTGCGTTTGCCTTTCCTATCTGCTGCATGACCGTAATAGGTTCTGGTAGGGGAAAATTCGCCCAGCTTATGGCCGACCATATTCTCCGAAATATACACCGGAATAAATTTTCTTCCGTTATGTACAGCAAAGGTGAGTCCCACCATATCCGGAATGATGTCAGAGCGCCTAGACCAGGTTTTAATGACCTTACGAGACCCGGACTCCTGTGCATTCTCCACCTTTTTCATCAGGTGGCCATCAATAAAAGGACCTTTCTTAATTGAACGTGACATTGTGAAATTCTCCTGATTTACTTGCGTTTGGTCACGATATCTCGATCAGAACCTTTACGCTTACGAGTCTTAAAACCCTTGGTCGGCATACCCCACGGGGTACATGGATGTCGTCCACCGGAACTCTTTCCTTCACCACCGCCCATAGGATGATCAATCGGGTTCATTGCCACGCCGCGAACTGAAGGCCGCCGTCCTTTCCATCGAGAACGTCCAGCTTTACCAAGTTTTTGACTTCCGTGCTCTGAGTTTCCTACAGAACCGATGCAGGCTCGGCATTGCTTGTTAAATTTTCGTACTTCACCAGAAGGTAATTTTACAAGAACATACTCACCTTCTTTTGCCATGAGCTGAGCTGAAGCACCGGCAGAACGTACCATCTGAGCACCTTTGCCGATTTTCATCTCGACATTATGAATAATGGTACCTAATGGGATATTGCTCATTGCCATGCAGTTACCAGGCTTGATATCTGCATCACTGCCAGCCATTAAAAAGTCTCCGACCTGAATCCCGGCTGGAGCCAATATATACGACTTTTCACCGTCCGTATAGGTTAAAAGTGCAATATTTGCAGATCTATTCGGATCATATTCAATTGCTGTAACCTTAGCAGGTATATCGGTCTTATTTCTTTTCCAGTCAATGATACGGTACCGTCGCTTATGGCCGCCACCTCTATGTCTTGAGGTGATTCGTCCATAATTATTTCTTCCGCCTGTTTTTTTCAAAGGCGCAAGAAGACTTTTTTCCGGACCTTTATCAGAGAGATCGGACTGAAGAATCGATACGTGATGCCTTTTGCCCGGTGATGTCGGTTTATGGGTCTTGATTGCCATTTTTCTTTCCGTTATCTAAAGCTTTACACTCTTACTCGTCCAAAATAAAAAGGAATCGCTATGGTCTACAGCTCGGCAAGAAAATCAATCTCGCCTTCAGACAAAGTGATATAAGCCTTTTTCCAGTCACTGGTTCGTCCGACAGATTTAAGCCCGACTCTTTTTTTCTTACCACGCACCATAGTGGTTCTGACTGCTGCAACTTTTACATCAAATAATTGCTCAACAGCCTGACCAATCTCTATTTTGTTTGCTCTCGGATCGACCCTAAAGACAATCGCACCGTGAGCTTCTTGCAGGCGACTGGCCTTCTCAGTCAGGCAAGGGCTCTTAACAATATTATGGAGTACTTTCATACCATCAGCCTCGTTTCAAGCTGTTCCAGACTTGACTGGATTACCATCAATTTCGGATATTTCAAAATATCGTACACATTCAGTCCAGCAACAGGCAGCAGCTTGAAGCCTACTGCATTACGCACAGAAAGCTGAAGATTTGCTGTATTCCCATTTTCAGTCACAATGAGACAACGATCAAAGTCAAAGGACTTCATCACATCAACAAATTCCTTTGTCTTTGGTGCATCCATTGCAAACTGATCAAGAATAACCACGTTGCCTTCACTCATACGGGCTGAAAGAGCCATCCGCAAAGCCAGCCTGCGAACTTTTTTCGGCAATGAGTAGCTATAATCTCTCGGCTTAGGCCCGAAGGTCGTACCACCACCACGCCATATCGGTGAAGAATTACTTCCCGCTCTGGCTCTACCTGTTCCTTTCTGTCGCCACGGCTTAGCACCACCGCCGCGAACCTCGCCTCTTGTCTTTGTAGAAGCGGTTCCTTGGCGTCTATTGGCACGCTGCATACAGACTACTTCATGCAGTATTCCTGTATCGACCTCGACACCGAACAAATTATCATTTACTTCAATTTCCGCGACCTTTTCAGCCGAGGTATTCACTACATCACAAACTGACATGAGTATCTCCTTGCAGACACCTTAAGCACTTAGGCCTTGGTATAAATGCTGACCAAACCGTTTTTAGCGCCGGGGACCGCACCCTGAACCAGAAGGATGTTCTCATCTTCACGAACATCGACAACCGTGAGGTTCTTCACTGTTTGTTTATCAGTCCCCATGTGTCCCGGCATCTTCTTTCCCTTAACCACTCGTCCGGGATATGCGCTACAACCGATTGAACCGGGCGCCCTATGAAAACCGGAACCATGAGAGGCCTTACCACCTCCAAAGCCATGTCGTTTCATAACACCTTGAAATCCACGACCCTTTGTTTTTCCGGTAATATCTACCTGGTCCCCGATTTTTACAACCTCAGCCAAAGTGATATCCTGACCAATTTCATAAATTTCCGGCTCTGTTACCCGAAATTCTCGGACGTGATAGTATCCGGTTCCACCTGATCGCTTAAAATGTCCAGCTTCGGGTTTGTTCAATCTGGACTCTTTTTTTTCCAAAAAACCGACTTGGATGGCGTTGTAGCTTCCTTACCTACAGTTTTTTTCTGCAATACCTTACAGGGGCCAGCTTCGATCACGGTAACAGAAATAGACCTTCCCATTTCATTATAGACTCGGGTCATTCCTACTTTCCGCCCCAGTATTCCATTTGTATTCGGCATTTGTTTACCTGTATGCTAACTCTATTCAAAGCGATTCACGCTCATCTGATCTTTGGCACGTTGTAACAAAGAGCGGCTACGGCAGCTTGATCTCCACATCAACACCGGCTGACAGCTGAAGCTTCATTAATGAATCAATTGTCTGCTGGGTTGGCTCAAGAATATCAAGCAACCGCCGGTGAGTTCGCATCTCAAACTGCTCACGTGACTTCTTGTCCACATGCGGTGATCGTAATACCGTATACTTATTGATGCTTGTAGGCAACGGAATCGGACCGGCAACTGTTGCACCGGTTCTTCTGGCTGTCTCAACTATTTCACGAGTCGACTGATCAAGTAATTTATAATCATACGCTTTCAGCCTGATGCGAATTTTATCTGTGGGGATCATTTTTTCCTCTTACTCAATAATTTCGCTGATTACGCCAGCACCTACAGTACGACCACCTTCACGGATAGCGAAACGAAGGCCATCCTGCATAGCGATAGGTGTGATCAGCTCTCCCGTGATATGGATATTATCTCCGGGCATAACCATTTCCACACCGTCCTCAAGTGTACAGATCCCTGTCACATCAGTGGTACGGAAATAAAACTGAGGCCGGTAGCCGTTAAAAAACGGTGTGTGTCGCCCACCTTCTTCCTTTGTTAAAATATAGCACTCGGCCTTGAACTTCTTATGCGGAGTGATAGAGCCCGGCTTAGCCAACACCTGCCCACGGACGATCTCTTCACGCTTGGTTCCGCGCAGCAAAGCGCCGACATTATCACCGGCCTGTCCTTCGTCAAGAATCTTGCGGAACATCTCAACACCGGTGATCGTGGTCTTCTGTGTTTCGCGAATACCGACGATCTCAATCTCATCACCTATATGAATGATACCGCTCTCAATACGACCGGTAGCAACTGTACCACGGCCGGAGATAGAGAAAACATCCTCAACCGGCATCAGGAAAGGCTTATCAACATCGCGCTGAGGTTCTGGAACCCAAGAATCAACAGACTCAATCAGATCCCAGATACATTTTGCCTTAGCCTCATCTTCCGGATTCTCAAGAGCCTGCAGGGCAGACCCCTGAATAATCGGCGTATCGTCACCCGAGAATTCATAATTATCAAGCAATTCACGAAGCTCCATCTCGACCAGCTCTATCAGCTCTTCGTCATCAACCTGATCACACTTGTTCAGAAAAACAACCATAGCTGGAACACCGACCTGACGCGCCAGCAGGATATGCTCACGGGTCTGGGGCATAGGACCATCGGTAGCAGCCACAACAAGAATCGCGCCGTCCATCTGGGCAGCACCGGTAATCATATTCTTGATATAGTCAGCATGACCCGGACAATCCACATGAGCGTAATGACGCTCTTCACTCTCATACTCAACGTGAGCGGTGGCAATCGTAATTCCGCGCTCTTTCTCTTCAGGAGCCTTGTCAATGTCACTGAAATCTGTAAAGTCAGCCTGACCCTTTGTTGACAACACCCGTGTGATAGCCGCTGTCAGAGTCGTTTTTCCATGATCAACATGACCGATGGTTCCAACATTGACATGCGGTTTTGTCCGCTCAAATTTTTCTTTCGCCATCTGCCTTACCTCTTGCTCTTAAATCAAACGCCTCGAATCTTATGTATAATGGCTTCGGCCTGTTTTGCCGGAACCTCTAAAAATGCCTTAAACTGCATGGTAAAGGTTGCCCTTCCTTGGGTTGCGGAGCGGAGCGAGGTCGAATACCCAAACATCTTTGAAAGCGGCACGCCAGCTTTCACCACCTGCACATTTCTTTCCGCCGCAACGCCGTCGACTTGGGCACCTTTTTTATTCAAATCATTTATCACATCGCCCAAGTACTCATCCGGGGTCACGATTTCAACAGCCATTATCGGCTCCAGAAGAATGGGGCCTGCCTTAGTAACTGCCTCCCTGCATGCCAGTGCAGTTGCAACACCAAAGGCCATCTCTGTTGAGTTTTCTTCATCATACGACCCATCAACTAGCTCCACCTCTACATCAATCAGGGGGTAGCCAATCAAAGGACCGGAATCAAAACTATCGCGAACGCCCTTTTCAATAGCAGCAAGAAATTCCGATGGAATCTGTTTATTGTCCACTTGAGAAACGAACTGTAATCCAGTGCCGCGCTCAGCAGGTTTCAGCTCAAGAACAACATGTCCGTACTGTTCTTTTGCCCCACCTTGGGTCTCAAAACGTCCTTCACCAGATGCTAGACTGGTAATAGTCTCTTTATAGGCTACCTGTGGCGTACCCACATTAGCAGAGACCTTAAACTCTTTGATTAACCGATCAACTATTATCTCCAGGTGGAGTTCACCCATTCCAGAAATAATCTGCTGGCCAGTATCTTCGTTCAAGCTTACCCGAAAGCTCGGATCTTCACAGGCAATCTTCGCCAGTGTTTCAGTGAGCTTTACTTCGTCAGCCTTACTTCTCGCCTCAATAGCGATGCCAATAACAGGCTCGGGGAAGTCCATTGTATCTAAAACAATATAGCCACCGGCCTCACAGAGAGTATCGCCTGTCATCGTAAATTTCAACCCGACAACAGCACCAATGTCTCCGGCACCTATAGCTTGAACTTCCTCACGCTTATTCGCATGAAGCTTAATTAATTTTGCGATCTTTTCTTGTTTCCGCTTCAGCGGATTAAAGACCTTATCACCAACCTTCAGCTCACCAGAATACACCCTAATGAAAGCTAAATTGCCAATGAAGGGGTCAGATTGCAGCTTGAAAACCAAGCCGCAAAACTTTTCACTCCTCGCCAGTTTGAGGACAAGCGGCGCACCGTCCTTGTCCTCCCCCTCAACTTGGGGGACATCTACGGGTGAGGGCAGATACCTGATTACTGCATCAAGTAAAGGTTGCACACCTTTATTTTTAAAGGCGGAACCACACAGCACAGGTACCAGCCGTAAGGCTAACGTTGCATCTCGCAGAGCCTTACGAATCTCACCGGGAGAGATCTCTTGATCATCCAGATATTTTTCCATGATGCCCTCATCGAAGTCGGCCAACTTCTCGAGGAGCATCATACGGGCGGCCGATGATTTGCTTTTTATATCATCAGGAATCTCTTCTTCATGGACCGTACCACCCTTATCACTTTCATCATAGCGATACAGCTTCTGCTCTATGAGATCAATGGTCCCTGAAAAAGTCTCTTCACTACCGTACGGCAAGGTCAAAACAACAGGACTAGCTGCAAGAGATTCTTCTATCTCTCCAACAACCCTATCGAAATCAGCACCGACACGGTCCATTTTATTTATAAAGGCGATACGTGGGATGTGATAACGATCAGCCTGACGCCAAACTGTCTCAGATTGAGGTTCAACGCCACCGACCGCACAAAAAACCGCCACTACGCCATCTAAAACACGCAGGCACCGCTCAACCTCAACGGTAAAATCTACATGGCCCGGAGTATCAATAATGTTAACCCGAAAGCCAGCCCACTCGCAAGTCGTCGCAGCGGAAGTAATAGTTATCCCGCGCTCCTGCTCTTGCTCCATCCAGTCCATAACAGCAGTGCCATCATGAACCTCACCTATCTTATGGGAGCGACCAGTATAAAAAAGGATCCGCTCCGTTGTCGTTGTCTTGCCCGCGTCAATATGGGCCATTATCCCAATATTGCGAACACGGGATAACGCTCCATTATCAGCCACCGGTCACCCTACATGTTTTTTTTAGCTTTACCTGCCTAGCCAAAAGAGAAACAGATACTACCAGCGATAATGAGCAAAGGCTTTATTTGCCTCAGCCATCTTATGCGTATCATCACGCTTCTTCACTGAAGATCCCCTATTATTATAGGCATCAATCAGCTCGGCGGCGAGTTTATCAGCCATAGAACGCCCGGAACGACTCTTGGCAAAACTAATAACCCAACGAATAGCAAGCGCATTACGACGATCAGGACGAACCTCAACAGGCACCTGATAGGTTGCACCACCAACTCGACGGCTCTTCACTTCTACTCTCGGACGAACATGCTCCATAGCTGTCTCGAAAACAACGAGAGGCTCCTCTTCAGAAAGCTTCTCTTCCACAACAGCCATCGCATCATAAAACATACGCCGAGCTAGTGACTTTTTCCCATCCAGCATCAGACCGTTAGTAAACCTGGAAACCAAAACAGAGTTATATTTCGGATCGGCCTCAACAGCGCGCTTGTTCTGTAACTTCTTTCTCGGCATACCTTTACACTCCGATAAATCTTACAATATAGCTATTTAGGACGCTTTGCGCCATATTTAGACCGCCCCTGCTTCCTATCATTTACCCCTAAAGCATCCAACGTACCACGAACAACGTGATAACGAACACCGGGCAGATCTTTTACACGACCTCCGCGAATCAAGACAACGGAATGCTCCTGCAAATTATGACCTATGCCAGGTATATAAGAGGTAACTTCAATTCCGTTTGTCAACCTCACCCTTGCAACTTTACGCAACGCAGAGTTCGGCTTCTTAGGGGTCGTTGTATACACACGAACACAGACACCACGCTTCTGCGGACAATTCTGCAGCGCGGGCGTATCTGAACGCTTAACCTGCTTCTTCCTTCTTTTTCTAACGAGCTGATTAATAGTGGGCATCTTCCCTTACCTTTTCAATAAAATATACACTCTCTACCTGCGCAAAAAGCAACAGGTCGGTACCATATCATTTCCAACATTAAGAGTCAAGCAAAAACAATCGACATGTCAATTAATTTTGTATCTCGACAATCCAGTTCCAGCTGAAATCAAGCGACCCATGATAACGTTTTCCTTTAAGCCGTCCAGCGTATCGACTCTTCCGGCCATTGCCGCATTGGTCAAAACCTTGGTTGTTTCCTGGAAGGAAGCAGCTGAAATAAATGAGTCAGTAGATAATGAGGCCTTTGTTACCCCCAACAACTGAGGTTCAGCAGAGGCTGGTTGTAGCCCCGCATCCATCACCCGCTTGTTCTCATCGTAAAACATCCATTTTTCCGTAAGCTGATCAAGCATAAATTTGGTATCGCCTGGGTCGGTAATCCTTACCCGCTTCAACATCTGGCGAACAATGGTTTCAATATGCTTGTCGTTTATTTTAACACCTTGGAGGCGGTAAACTTCCTGGATCTCATCAACAAGGAATTGCGCCAGCTCTTCCTCACCCTTGATCCGCAGGATGTCGTTAGGAAGAATGGATCCGTCCATCAGCGCATCACCGGCCTTGACATAATCTCCCTCATGAACCGTGACATGCTTCGCCTTTGGCACCAAATATTCTCTCTGCTCACCGGTTTCCGGTGTTACCACAACCCGCCGCTTGCCTTTCAGCTCCTTGCCAAAGCTGATCCGACCGTCAATTTCTGTAACAATGGCCAGCTCCTTGGGTTTACGCACCTCAAAAAGCTCTGCAACTCGTGGCAAACCACCTGTAATATCCTTCGTCTTGGTGGTTTCGCGTGGAATCTTTGCCACCACGGTACCTGCCGTAACCTCTGCCCCCTCATCTACCGATATAATTGAGCCAACCGGTAACGGATAACGGGCCTCGTGCTCAGCATCATGCAACTTAATAGTACGACCGCGACCGTCCTTCAAAGAAATTCTCGGGCTGGAGTGCTTAGCCGTTGTGGCGTGAATAATGACCCTAGAGACCTTTCCGGTAACCTGATCAACACGCTCCTGCATGGTATCACCCTCAATGATATCGCCGTACTTAATCCGACCCGGTGCCTCAGCAACAATAGGAATAGCAAAGGCGTCCCAATCAGCAATCACAGTCCCAGGCTCAACTCTTGCGCCGTCAGCAACCCGTACTTCAGCACCGTAAGGAACAGCAAAACGCTCTCTGTTCACATCCTGGTCGTCAACAACGGTAATTTCTGCATTACGGTTCATAACCACCTCGAACCCGATAGAATTGGTTACCGAATGCAATCCCTTGTAGCGCACAATACCGCTGCGCTGGCTGCGAATTTCAGCCTGTTCAACGGATCGACTTGCAGTACCACCAATATGAAAGGTACGCATGGTCAGCTGGGTGCCTGGTTCACCAATGGACTGGGCAGCGATAATACCGACCGCTTCACCGATATTCACCATATGACCGCGTCCGAGGTCACGACCATAGCACTTGGCACAAACACCACGCCGTGATTCACAGGTCAGTACCGAACGAATTCTTACCCTATCAATTGCAGCGGCTTCAATGGCTTCAACCTTTTCCTCAGTGATTTCTTCATCCATCTCAACGATGATTTCACCAGATTCCGGGTCAACAATATCATCACTTGCCACTCGACCAAGAATCCGCTCACCAATACGAACAATAACTTCGCCACCATCCAGAAGAGGCTCGGCAACCGTGTAGCGCATTGTACTACAGTCCTTCTCTACAATCGTGGAATCCTGGGCAACGTCAACTAATCGTCTTGTCAGATACCCGGAGTTTGCTGTCTTCAAAGCTGTATCTGCAAGACCTTTACGAGCACCATGCGTGGAAATAAAATACTCAAGAACGGATAGGCCTTCGCGGAAGTTTGCCTTAATCGGCGTTTCAATAATAGCACCGGAAGGTTTCGCCATCAAGCCACGCATACCGGCCAGCTGCCTGATCTGATCCTTCGAACCACGAGCACCGGAGTCGGCCATGATATAGACCGAGTTAAAGCTCTTGAGTTCCTGCACATTCCCTTTTCCGTCCGGGACATAATCCACAGACATCTCTTCCATCATTTCCTGCGTAATTTTATCCGTTGCTTTTGACCAAATATCAACGATCTTATTATATTTCTCACCATCAGTGATCAGACCGTCCGAATACTGCTCGTCAACTTCCGCCGCCTTACGCTCAGACTCTTCAACAAATTCCTCTTTGTTGACCGGAATCTTCATGTCATTAATGCAGATGGAAATCCCCGCCTGTGTGGCCTGCTCATAGCCTAGATCCTTCAGACGATCCGCAAGAATAACCGTATCCTTTGTTCCGGCATGGCGGTAGGTGTAATCCACCAGAAAACCCAGCTCTTTCTTAGAAAGTTCCTTATTGACGACGGCAAAAGGAACGGTCTCGGGCAGAAGCTCACCAACGATAATTCTTCCAATCGTTGTTGCAACCAATTCACCCTTCAGGCGAACCTTGACCCTTGCCTGGAGATGCGCCGCACCATGATCATAGGCCATCCGAGCTTCAGCAGGACAGCTGAAAATCATTCCTTCACCGGCAACGGCGTAGCGCTCTCTGGTCATATAATACAAACCGAGGACAATATCCTGGCTTGGTATAATGACCGGGCTACCGCTGGCCGGAGACAGAATATTATTAGTGGACATCATCAGAACCCTAGCTTCAACCTGGGCTTCCACCGACAAGGGAAGATGCACTGCCATCTGGTCGCCGTCAAAGTCGGCATTAAAGGCAGAACAGACCAAGGGGTGGAGCTGAATAGCCTTACCCTCTATGAGAACAACCTCAAAGGCCTGCATACCAAGCCTATGCAGCGTTGGTGCACGGTTTAGAATAACAGGGTACTCGCGGACGATATCATCAAGGACATCCCATACCTCTTTGGCACCCTTTTCCACCATCTTGCGGGCACTCTTAATGGTCGTTACATAGCCTAATGTTTCAAGCTTATTATAAATAAAAGGCTTAAAAAGCTCCTGAGCCATTTTCTTGGGCAGACCGCATTGATGCAGACGGAGATGAGGACCAACCACAATAACCGAACGACCGGAGTAGTCAACACGCTTACCCAACAGGTTCTGGCGAAAACGCCCCTGCTTTCCTTTGAGCATGTCGGACAACGACTTGAGCGGACGTTTATTCGGTCCGGTGATGGTACGACCTCGCCGTCCATTATCAAAAAGAACGTCAACTGCTTCTTGCAGCATCCGTTTTTCGTTCCGAATAATAATATCCGGCGCATCCAGCTCCAACAGGCGCTTCAGACGGTTATTGCGGTTAATGACCCGACGATATAAATCGTTCAAATCAGAGGTTGCAAAACGACCGCCTTCCAGCGGCACGAGAGGACGTAAGTCCGGGGGCAGAACAGGGACAACTTCCAAAATCATCCATTCAGGACGATTACCGGAATCACGAAATGCTTCAGCAACATTCAAGCGCTTGCCAAGCTTAGTACGTTTGGTAACAGAACCGGTTTCCTTCATCTCCCTGCGCAACTGTGTGGACAGTTCAACAAGATCCAGTTCCTTCAGCATATCGCGAATCGCTTCAGCACCGATACCGACTTCAAATTCCCCAGGAAATTGCTCCAGTGCCTCCTGATACTGTTCCTCATTCAGCAAAGTTCCAGGTGGGATGCTCTCCACCCCAGAACGAACAACTGCGTAGGACTCAAAGTACAGTATCCGCTCCATCTCTTTGAGGGTCATATCCAGTATTGACCCAATTTTCGTGGGCAATGATTTGAGAAACCAGATATGTGCAACAGGAGCGGCTAATTTAATATGTCCGAGGCGTTCTCGCCGAACTTTGGACTGAATAACCTCAACACCGCATTTTTCACAGACCACTCCCCTATGCTTCATGCGTTTATACTTTCCGCAATTACACTCGTAATCCTTAACAGGCCCGAATATCTTGGCGCAGAATAATCCGTCCCGTTCCGGCTTGAAGGTACGGTAGTTAATGGTCTCAGGCTTTTTCACTTCACCATGGGACCACTCAAGTATCTTTGCCGGTGACGCAAGGGAAATTTTAACCTTGTCAAAAACAAGCGGTCCTTTCGGCTTGTTAAAAAAGCTGAACAGTTCTTCCACGAAGATTACCCTCCCCTGTTAATGCCGCAGCAATATATCTGCTGCTTTCAAAATCATAATCTATAAATGCTCGGTTGCTACGTTATTGCCTGTGCGTTCTGTTATTTATCATCCGTCGATAACAGTTCAACATTCAGACACAGCCCTTTCAGTTCTTTCACCAGAACATGAAAGGACTCGGGCAACCCAGCATCAAGGAAATTATTGCCCTTGACAATCTTTTCATACATTGAGGTTCTTCCTTCAACATCATCAGATTTGACGGTAAGAAATTCTTTCAAGGTATAAGCGGCGCCGTACGACTCCATAGCCCAGACTTCCATCTCTCCGAGTCGCTGCCCGCCGAATTGGGCCTTTCCACCCAAAGGCTGCTGCGTGACCAAAGAGTACGGTCCTGTGGAGCGAGCATGAATCTTATTATCTACCAAATGATGCAGTTTGAGCATATACATAACACCGACTGTCACCTTATTATCAAACTTATCTCCGGTAAGCCCATCATACAAAGTGGATTGTCCTACCTCATCCACTCCGGCTTCTATGAGCATATTACGAATCTCCGCCTCGGTAGCACCATCAAAGACCGGTGTGGCCATATGGATGCCGTGGCCGTACTTTCGTATCTTATCAATCAGCTCATCATCTGAGAGGCCACTGGTGATTGCGGTATACTCTTCCTCAGAATAAATTGTCTGGAGGCGATCCTTGACCTGCTCAACCTCGTAAGCAAGAGCCAGTTTCTGGACCTGCTCTCCCAGACGTTTGGCAGCAAATCCCAGATGACACTCAAGCACCTGACCGACATTCATACGCGAGGGAACACCCAGAGGATTCAAAACCACATCAACTGTGGTTCCATCAGCAAAAAACGGCATATCCTCTTCCGGCAGCAACCGAGAAACAACACCCTTGTTTCCATGTCGCCCAGCCATTTTATCGCCCACAGCCAACTTACGCTTGGTGGCGACATAGATCTTCACCATTTTGACCACGCCCGGAGGCAAGTCATCACCTTTTTCCATACTGGCGACAATACCTTCATAGCGCTCACGAACAACCTGAGCCTGACGGGAGTAGTTATTAAAAACATCCTCCAGATCATCCTCGTACTTGGCCCGTTCTGAAAAATCAAGGGCACGCAGCTGATCAAACTCCACGGCATCAAGACTTTCTTCAGTGAGTTTTTTGCCAAGAGGAAGAATCAGATTACCGTCTGCATCAAGGATGTCCTTTTTGGTCGTCCGATTCACTATCAGGTCGCATAACCTTCTACGAACCCCGTTTTTCAGACTGTGGAGTTCATCTTCCTTATCTCGATTAAGGCGACTGAGTTCCTGTTCCTCAATGACCAAGCTGCGCTCATCTTTGTCCACGCCTTTCCGGGAAAAGACCTTTGCGTCGATAACCACACCCTCTACACCAGGAGGTACTCTCAGTGAAGTATCCTTTACATCGCCTGCTTTCTCCCCAAAAATGGCTCGCAGAAGTTTTTCCTCAGGCGACAACATGGTCTCTCCTTTCGGAGTTACCTTGCCGACCAGCATATCGCCAGCATGAATCTCCGCACCGATCTGGATAATTCCAGAGTCGTCAAGATTGCGCAGAGCTTCATCACCTATATTAGGAATATCACGGGTAATCTCTTCCTTACCCAACTTTGTATCACGGGCCACCACATCAAATATCTCAATGTGAACCGAGGTAAAGGTATCCTCTTTCAGGAGACGCTCATTAATCAGAATGGAGTCTTCAAAGTTGTATCCACGCCAAGGCATAAAAGCGATGGTTACATTTTTCCCCAGAGCAAGCTCGCCCATCTCGGTGGAGGGGCCATCTGCCAGTACATCCCCTTTTTTTACTCGTGTACCGGGCAGGATCAACGGCTTCTGATTAAAACAGGTATTCTGGTTTGTCTTCTTATACTTTGAAAGACGGTAGACACCAATTCCGGTATCAAAATTATCTGTACCCGGCTCATCGTAGCGAATCACCACTCGATTGGCGTCAACCTCTTCCACCACACCATCACCACCAGCCAACAGACAGGCCCCTGAATCCTGAGCCAAGTTCTTCTCAACCCCTGTTCCGACAAGAGGAGACGCCGGTTTAAGAAGCGGTACAGCCTGACGCTGCATGTTGGATCCCATCAAGGCCCGGTTAGCATCATCGTTTTCCAGGAAAGGAATCAAGGAAGCCGCAACGGAAACCAGCTGATTCGGCGCAATATCCATCGCCGTTACTTCATCAGAAGGAACCGTAACAACCTCACCGTCCATACGGGCAATCAATGTATCATCAATAATCATTCCGTCCTCACCCACATAGATGTTGGCCGGAGCAACTACATTGCCCTGTTCCTGAAGAGCGGTATAATCTTTAATTTCATTTGTGACCTTACGATCCTTAACCACACGGTAGGGAGACTCTATAAAACCGTAGGCATTCACCTTTGCATAGGTTGCTAACGACACGATAAGTCCGATGTTCGGCCCCTCAGGTGTTTCAACCGGACAAATACGACCGTAATGCGTAGGATGAACATCGCGTACCTCAAAGCCAGCTCGCTCTCTGGTCAGACCGCCCGGTCCTAATGCCGACAGGCGCCGCTTATGGGTCACCTCGGAAAGAGGGTTGGTCTGATCCATAAACTGCGAGAGCTGTGAGGTAGCAAAAAATTCTTTCACAGCTGAAGTCACAGGCTTAGGATTCACCAGATCATGGGGCATCAGGGTTTCAACTTCCTGAAGGTTCATCCGCTCCTTAATCGCCCGTTCCATACGAACAAGACCCATCCTGTACTGGTTTTCGCAGAGCTCACCAACTGTACGTACCCGACGATTACCGAGATGATCAATATCATCACCCTCGCGTAGCTCATCCTTCAGTCGAACCAGATGCTTCACGCCGAGAACAATATCTTCCTTGGTCAGAGTGCGATGCTCTATCGGCGTATCAAGACCAAGCTTAGAGTTAATCTTGTAACGCCCTACAACAGAAAGATCATAGGTGGCGGGATCGTAAAAGAGTTTATTAAAAAACTCCTGAGCAATTTCAACAGTAGGAGGGCTGGAGGGCCTGAGTCGTCGATAGATCTCGATCAAAGCCTGATCGCCGTCCTTAACTTTATCAACAGACAAGGTTTTTCTGAATGATTCAGAAATATTCACATTGTCTATATAGAGGACTTCAAAGCTGGCTATATTATTCGCCCGTATGGTTTCAATCAGTTCCTCGGTCAACCGGTCATTGCATTTAGCCAGTACTTCTCCGGTTTCAGGATGGAGCAGATCGATTACTAGCACCCGATCAAGGAGTTCTTCATCAGAGAACTCTATAGACTCTATACCGGCCTTTGCAATTCTTTTTGCCAAGGCCTTGGAAATTTTTCTTCCTTTTTTCGCGAGCACTTCTCCGTCTGCCGGATTCACCAGATCTGTGGACAGACGCTGGCCGATAAAAGTTTCTGGCTGAAAAAGAATTCTGAAACTGTTTTCCAGTACCTGGACAGTATCTACAGGATAAAATTCTCGCAGCAACTCCTCATCGGTGTAACCGAGAGCTCTGAGCAGGGTCGTTACCGGAAGCTTACGCCTTCTGTCGATACGGACATGGAGAACATCTTTTATGTCAAACTCAAAATCAAGCCAGGAACCGCGCACCGGAATAATTCGTGCGGAATAAAGACGTTTATTCGAAACATGGGATTTACCGTTATCATGGGTGTAAAAAAGTCCCGGAGAGCGCTGAAGTTGATTAACAATAACTCGCTCTGTTCCGTTTATTATAAAGACACCGTCATCGGTCATCAGAGGGAGCGAACCAAGAAAGACTTCCTGCTCCTTAATGTCGCGGACGGTCTGCACACCCGTCTCCTCATCAATCTCAAAGGTAATTAGGCGGACTGTTATTTTGACAGGGACCTCATAGGTCATCCCTCGTTCGATACATTCGGAAACAGTATATTTATGTTCTCCGAATGAATAATTCACAAACTCCAGAGTACAGAGTCCGTTAAAATCGCTTATCGGGAAAATGTTGCTAAAAATTGCCTGCAGACCGACATCTTCTCGCTGAGACGGATCAACATTCATCTGCAGAAAACGGTCATAGGAGTGCCGCTGCATAGCAATAAGATGCGGTGGTTCTACAAGCTTGCGTGTTTTGGCAAATCCCTTGCGTACTCTTTTCATGATCCCCTCTTGTATACTATCTGCAAAATTCAGCTTTAACAACGAGTTGAATCCTATCCATGAGTCTTCTCACCATCCTTGGATACAATGTAACTCGTTGGCCGGTCCACAAACGCAGTAACGCCACGAGGGAGACTCCCCCATAGCGTTACTAAAAACATCCTGACTGACAAATACTCTCAGCCACAAACAGCTGAAGCTGCCCGGTTACTTAATTTCTACAGTACCACCTACGGCTTCAATCTTTCCTTTGATCTCTTCGGCTTCTTCCTTGGTAACTCCTTCTTTGATAGGAGCAGGTACACTTTCTACCAGGCTTTTGCCTCTTTGAGACCGAGAGCGGTAATACCACGTACCTCTTTAATGACCTTGATCTTCTGATCACCGGTAACTGTCAGAACAGCGTCAAACTCTGTCTGCTCGGCAGCAGCAGCTCCGCCAGCATCACCAGGCATTGCAGCCATAGCAACGGGGGCAGCTGCGGAAACACCAAACTTATCTTCCAAGGCTGTAACCAGTTCAGCAACCTCAAGAAGGGTCATTTTCTCTACAAGTTCTACTACCTGCTCAATAGCTTCAGACATCTTTCATTCCTCCGGATATAAAAAAATAGCTTAATTTTCTTTCTGATCTTTTATCGCCTGCAGCGCATAGACCAAATTACTGGGCGCAGCATTCAATGTACGGACAAGTTTTGTCGGTACTGCGGCAAGCACGCCACACAACTGACCAAGCAGCTGCTCTTTGCTCGGCAGTTTTGACAGAGCAACCATGTCATCAGCACTCAACATTTTTCCTTCAAACATTGCTGAGCGCACAACCAGTGCTTCATTTTCCTTTGAAAAATCAGCTAAGGCTTTAGCTGCTCCCACAGGCTCGTCAAAACTCACCGCGACTGCTGTCGTACCAGTGAAGTCCTGCGTTAACCCCTCAAACTCTGTACCCTGTACAGCCAGTTTAAGAAGGGTATTCTTGGCAACCTGAATCTGCCCTCCCTGCTCACGCAGAGAAACACGAAGTTGCTCAAATTCAGTTACTTTTAATCCGCGGTAATCAGCTACTACTGCGAACTTGGCATTGGCAAAGGTATCTTTGAGCTCATCTACCTTTTTCGCCTTACTTTCGCGATTCAACTGTTACACCTCCTAGAAATTAGGCACGGGATTGTCGCAGAACAACAGGAATGAAATGTGTTATTAATTCTTTCCAAACGCAGCAAGCGAACATAATACGTTTGAAAGGAATTCACTGGTCTCGGCTGGCAACCTAATGATTATTAAACAGAACTGTACCTGCTATCTTTGACCGTCCCAAGCTATAAAAACAACGTTACTCTCAACTCTTGTAACGAAATAACTTCTTCTTTTCGAAACATACAAAATTTCACTCGGTCTCCTCATTTTTCATAAAGAGACGAGTGAAGAATAAATCAGGCCTTGATTAAGGCACGAATCTGCATTGTGTCAATCTTAACACTAGGCCCCATAGTACTCGACAGGCTTATTGATCGCAGATATACACCCTTGCTTGTCGAGGGCTTCAGCTGTATCAATTTATCAACAAAATGAGCAATATTTGCTACCAGCTTTTCAGGTCCAAAGGAACGTTTACCGATCAACGCGTGGATGATCCCTGCCTTATCAGACTTAAAATCTACTTTTCCCTTTTTTGTTTCCTGAACAACGCGCTCAATATCAAAGGTAACAGAACCGAGCTTAGCATTGGGCATCAAATTTCTCGGACCTAAAACGCGACCGATCTTACCCACCTCGCCCATCATGTCAGGAGTTGCTATTGTTTTATCAAACTCTAGCCAACCTTCTTTAATTTTCTTCACCAACTCCTCAGAGCCAGCATAATCAGCACCTGCCGCCAAGGCCTCTGCCTCTTTCTCACCTTTAGCAAAAACGAGGACGCGTACGTCCTTACCTGTACCATTCGGCAGGATAACGGAAGCGCGAACCATTTGATCTGCGTGCCGAGGATCAATTCCCAGACGAACGGCAACATCAATTGATTCATCAAATTTTGCGCAGTTGTTTGCAAGCAAAAGGTTGACGGCATCTTCCAAAGAGTACAGAACGCCTCTCTCAATCCCTTCAGCTGCTTTTCGGTACTGCTTACCATGTTTCGGCATAATCAACCTCTATTTGTCTCCCACATCCTCTCAATAAACAGACGTGGTACGAACGAAAAATAAATCTGCTATAAACTGACTCAATCAACGACGGTGATTCCGCAACTCCGAGCAGTTCCTTCTACAATTTTCATTGCCTGCTCAACACTGTATGCGTTCAGATCAGGCATCTTGAGTTCAGCAATCTCTTTAATTTTATCTCTTCCGATCTCAGCAACGCGTTCTTTTTTCGGGTTACTGGATCCTTTTTGCAGGCCAGCAGCTTTAAAAAGAAGCACAGATGCGGGCGGCGTCTTTGTAATAAAACTAAATGAACGATCATTATAAACTGAAATAACAACAGGAATGATCATATCACCTTCTGACTGGGTCTTCGCATTGAAGGCCTTGCAGAAGTCCATGATGTTTACACCGTGCTGACCCAAAGCTGGCCCTACCGGGGGAGACGGATTTGCCTTTCCAGCCGGTATTTGCAACTTTATGTATGATTGAATTTTCTTTGCCATGATTCACTCCTCCACGGACCATCTGGAGTTTTTAATTATTGCTTACCTGCATATACTCTAGCTCAACCGGGGTTGAACGCCCGAAGATAGAGACCATCACTCGAACTCTCCCTTTATCAGGAAAAACCTCGTCTACCGTTCCTTCAAAATTCGCAAAAGGACCTTCAGTCACCCGAACAATATCACCCACCTCAAAAATAACCTTGGGTATGGGTTTCTCAGCGCCTTCTTCTATGCGCATGATAATTTTATTCGCTTCCTGCTCTGTTAGCGAAGGAATCAACTTGTAAACTTGACCACCGGCAGCTGCTCCCTGACCACTGTTCACACCGACAAAACCGGTAACGCGTTGGGTTTCCATAACCGTGTGCCAGGAATGTTCATTCATTTCCATTTGCACAAGTATATAGCCGGGAAAAAACTTACGCTCTGAAGTTTTTCGCTCTCCCTTAACCATCTCGACTACCTGTTCGGTGGGAACTAAAACATCACCAAAAATTTCCCCTTGGCCAGCTTGCCTGATATTATCTTCAAGCGTTGCTTTAACCTTCACCTCAAAACCGGTATGAGTGTGAACTATATACCATTTCTTTGCCATGATATGCCTAATGCCTATTGTAGAACTAGCCCTACCAACTTCCCGAGAATCAAATCTACAGCTCCCAGATATACGGAAAGTAGCACAGTCAATAAAATGACAAAACCCGACAAACCAAAGGTCACCTTCCGGTCAGGCCAGACAATTTTTTTAAATTCAACAACTACTTCATGATAAAAACGACGAATGTTTCCCGGAGCAAGGAAAAAGGACGATGCATTATCATCCCCGGAACCACTCTTTGCAGTACTTTTCTTTTTTTTATTTGACATTTCCTTTCAGCACCCAGCAGAAAAAAATGGCAGGCCAGGAGGGACTCGAACCCCCAGCACTCGGATTTGGAGTCCGATGCTCTACCAATTAGAGCTACTGGCCTGCACAACATTCGCTACGAATTTTACCTGCGTAACTACCTTTTACTACTCGCTGTAAAAACTACTTTGTTTCCTTGTGTACAGTATGTGTTCTGCAAAAAGGACAGTATTTTTTCAGCTCAAGCTTATGAGGTATTGTTCTTTTGTTTTTTGTCGTCGTATAATTCCTTTGCTTGCATTCCATGCAGGCAAGCGTGATTATATCTCTCATACCGCAACCCCCTGATATATAGACTCCGGCGACCAGAAGGCCAAACCGGAGTCACGTTCTTCAAGTATCCTTTTCATCAGGATCAACATCCTGATGAAAAATTTACTCTATAACTTCACTAATTACGCCAGCACCTACGGTCCGACCACCTTCACGAATAGCAAAGCGAAGCCCTTCCTGCATAGCGATAGGTGTGATCAGCTCTCCCGTGATATGGATATTATCTCCGGGCATAACCATTTCCACACCATCCTCAAGCGTACAAATCCCTGTCACGTCAGTGGTACGGAAATAAAACTGAGGCCGATAGCCGTTAAAAAACGGAGTATGTCGTCCGCCTTCTTCCTTTGTCAGGATATAGCACTCAGCTTTGAACTTCTTATGGGGAGTGATAGAGCCTGGCTTAGCCAAGACCTGCCCACGAACGATTTCTTCACGCTTGGTTCCACGCAACAGCGCACCAACGTTATCACCTGCCTGACCTTCATCAAGAATTTTACGGAACATCTCAACACCGGTAATCGTGGTCTTCTGCGTATCGCGAATACCAACGATCTCAATCTCATCACCAATGTGAATCACGCCGCTCTCAATACGACCGGTAGCAACTGTACCACGACCAGAGATAGAGAAAACATCCTCAACAGGCATCAGAAAAGGCTTATCAACATCACGCTGAGGTTCCGGCACCCAAGAGTCAACAGCATCAATCAGGTCCCAGATACATTTCGTCTTGGCCTCATCTTCTGGATTTTCCAGAGCCAAAAGAGCGGATCCCTGAATAATCGGTGTGTCGTCACCCGAGAATTCGTAATTATCCAACAGCTCACGAAGTTCCATCTCAACCAGTTCAATAAGCTCTTCGTCATCAACCTGATCACACTTGTTCAGAAAAACAACCATAGCCGGAACACCGACCTGACGCGCCAGCAGAATATGCTCACGGGTCTGCGGCATAGGACCGTCAGTAGCAGCAACAACAAGGATCGCGCCGTCCATCTGAGCAGCACCAGTGATCATATTTTTAATATAATCAGCATGACCGGGACAGTCTACATGAGCGTAATGACGCCCTACACTCTCATACTCAACGTGAGCGGTGGCAATGGTAATTCCGCGCTCTTTCTCTTCCGGAGCCTTGTCAATCTCGCTGAAATCTGTAAAATCAGCCTGACCCTTTGTTGACAACACCCGTGTGATAGCCGCTGTCAGGGTAGTCTTACCATGATCAACATGACCGATGGTTCCAACGTTGACATGCGGCTTTGTCCGCTCAAACTTCTCTTTTGCCATTACTATGTCTCCCCAGACAATTTTTCTTCTCTCTACCGACTATCACTTCTGGATCGGCAAACCTGGAGCCCACGACCGGACTTGAACCGGTGACTTCCTCCTTACCAAGGAGGTACTCTACCACTGAGTTACGTGGGCACAAAAACGCAAACTAAAGATATACATGGAGCGGGAAACGAGACTCGAACTCGCAACCCTCAGCTTGGAAGGCTGATGCTCTACCAATTGAGCTATTCCCGCACATGCACAAAAAAAAGAACAGGCAGCACAGTTCATGCGCATGCCCGTTACGTGCAAAATGGTGGAGGGGGGAGGATTTGAACCTCCGAAGCGCTGCCGACAGATTTACAGTCTGTTCCCTTTGACCACTCGGGAACCCCTCCAAACTCGAAAAACAATAAAGAGCCGCCAAATCTCAAGTTTGGCATCTCTTTATCGACTTTCGAACGCTGGAGCTGGCGATGGGACTTGAACCCGCAACCCCCTGATTACAAATCAGGTGCTCTACCAATTGAGCTACGCCAGCGCTACGATTTGTGGAGCGAATTATACAACACCTACAATCCCTTTGCAAGCTTTTTTTTCCCGCTCAAATAAAAAAACCAGACTTTAAAAGTCTGGTTTTCAAAACGCCACCTTGAAACAAGGGGTTATGCAGAGAGTTATCCGTTATTGACCGGGTTCTTTACATAAGCAGAGTCTCTGTACCGTTCAAAAGTCATGGCACAGGTTCTGTAAACCAAGTGGGCAAATTTGGTGTACGGCATATAGAGGAAAAGCATCATAACAGAAACCAGATGCAGATAATATACCAAGTACCCCAGCTTAAGCACACCGACAAGACGCAAGATCTCCGCTCCCAAGCCTGTTACACCGACTCCGGCAATCATCCAAATCAGAAACCAGTCATAAAAAGTATTGCTGGCTTGCTTCTTCTCAACCATCTCATTCCGGTTTTTCCAAAGAATGACAATCCCGACAAGCAGAGCAATCGCTGCAATATTGGCGACCATCTTGACAGGATTCAACATAGACATAGGTCCATGCAAGGACGGAATAAAGTAGCCAAGAATATCCTGAGAAACAAAGGAGTAGGTCGTGACAAAAAACAGCCCGATAAAGGACCACATCAGTGGCTGATGGCCGCGAGTACGCTCCTGATTAGTCTCGCACTTTTTAAAACGATCATGCTGGACAATCTCAACAAGAGAAGGCCACAGGAATTCCTTCACAAACTGAGGAACTGAAGGACGGTACAAAGCTTCGCCCACCCCGGCATTCTCAGACATTTTCCGCCACAGGGCTGTCACCCCTTTAAATGCGGCAAAGGAAGCCAAGGCTGCTGTGGGAATCATGAAGGAGTTGATAAAAAATACATTTCTACTCAACAGCTTAATACCAAAAAGAGTAACATATCCTTCACCGAAGAAGTTACTGAAACCGTCATGGAGAAATTCTTCATGGGGAAGAACATTTGATCCAGAAATCAGCCACACCAGAAAAACAACTAAGGCAGGTATCGCAACAAGAAAGGGTAAATTTTTCCCTGATGATGCCAAGTTAGCCAGCGGCGTTGGCCATCCGTAAAATTTATAGGCATAGGCACGAATCGCGCCCATAACATCGCCGGGCTTGGCACCGCGAGGGCAATAGGCTGTACAATCACCGCAATGGTGACAGAGCAGCATATTCGGATCACCGATCAATTTATCTTTGAGCCCCCATTGCGAATAAATCATCTGCTGACGGGGAAAAGGATTTTCATCGGTGGAAAGAGGACAGACTACTGAGCAGGTGGCGCATTGGAAGCATTTCTTCAGGGTATCACCCCCGGCCTCCTTCATGTCCCTAATAAAATGGATATCCGGTTGTACGTTCATAGACATTTTCTTTCTCCTGTCCTGAAAGCTTTTTCAAGATGTCGAAACAATGATTTTTTAACATATGATTCGTATTCGCCAGAATCAATGCAAGCACATTCTGACGAATACGAATTCGACACAACAGAGAGGTTAGAAGCCCTTGAACGGGTTCGGCCCCATCTCAATGACCGACTCAACAAACTCGTCGATGATTCCAGGAATCTTGTCGTAATCAGAGATAGCTATCTGCTCAACACCGCAGCGTTCCGGCTCAAGTCCCAAGGTACCCAGGGTTTCACCGATATTTTCCATACGCTTGCTGGCAATTTCAGAACCTTTAACAAAATGGCACTGATAGTCATCACCGTAACGGCAACCGAGGAGGAGCACACCGTCCATACCGGAAGACATGGCATCCTTGATCCAAACCATATTGACAGAACCAAGACAGCGGACCGGAATAAAACGAACTAAGGGATTCATCTTGTTCCGACGCATACCGGACATATCGATTGCCGGATAGGCATCGTTCTCACAGACAAAGACTGCGATCCGGAGCTTATCCTCATCATCGTCCGGCACCTCAATGCACTTGACCATGGAACCGATCATATCCACATTATAATCGGCAAAACCGATAATGCGCTCAGGACAGGCTCCCATACAGGTGCCGCAACGGCGACAACGGGTTGGATTGGGCAATGGGGTTCCCTTCTCATCATCATCCAGAGCACCAAAAGGACATTCCTCAGTACAACGCTTACACTGGGTACAACGCTGAAAAAAGAAATCTGGATAGGTCTGATCGCCGGAACGCGGATGAACAGACACACCGCGATCAGCAGACTCAATACACTGAATGGCCTTCAGCGCTGCACCGGTAGCATCATCAATGGTCTCTTCCATTGTTTCCGCTTTGCGCACACCACCGCAGGTGTAAACACCGGTACGACGGGTCTCGTAAGGGAAACAGATGAAGTGAGAATCAGCATAGCCATCAGAGATATCTAGGTCCAGAAAACCCGGTCCCTGACGATAGGCCAAGTTAATAGTCGGCTCATCCACTGTGGTTGGAACCATACCAGCTGCCAGTACGACCATATCAACAACGAGTTCCAGATCATCACCAAGGAGAGTCTTCTCTGCGCTCACCTTTAAGCCGCTATCAGCCTCTTCCACCTTGGTAACCGTGGCTTTGGTCATGAACACGCCGTCACGCTGCTGCATTCCTTTATAGAAGAGCTCGGTGTTACCCGGTGTCCGCATATGCTGATACAGAATATATGCCTGAGCATTTTCACCGTTATCATCACAGACATACTGAGCCTGCTTCAAAGCAACCATAGAGGTAACAGAGTTACAGTACGGAAAATCACGGTCGTTGTCTGTGCTGCCTGGGCTCTGAATAAAGGCAACCTTGGCAGGTACCTTACCCTGCTTGGCCAGTCTTTCAAACTCGGCATTGGTTACAACATTGTTCAGGGTACCGTGACCGAGATGTTCGTACTCGGAGACATCAGCGGGCCGCCAGCCAGTGGCCAGAACAACCGCACCGAACAGCTCCGCGTCGGGATTGGCCTCTGTATAGACCTTCAAACCGGTATTGGGGTCTTCCATCTCCCCTTTCTCGATCTTATCACGCTCGTCAACACCAACCTTAGCCGGAGCATCCCATTCGCTTTCGGCACCAGCATCTTTCAGGGTCACCCCGAATTCACCTGGAGCACCGGCGATACGGGCAACTTCGGTTTCCGTCTTGATGGAAATTTTGTCGTTGCCGGTCACCTCAGCGATCATCTGCTCGATATTGGGCTGCTCAAGCTCACTGTAGGGATAAGCGGTCGGGAACATCTTACGCCAACCAAGAGCCTTGCCGCCCAGCTTATCAGTCTTTTCAACGATGGTTACTTCATATCCGGCCTTAGCAGCCTCAGTGGCCGCTGTGATACCGGCAATACCGCCGCCCATCACCAAAATTTTCTTGGTGATCTGCTCCATTTTATAGGGCTCGGGCACTTCGCTCTTCTGAGCACGGGTTACAGCCATGCGGACATAGTCCTCACCCATTTCCTGAAGAAACTCATCGACCTCGTCAGAGGACTGCTCCGCCTGATTCTCTTCACCAGCCTCATCAGGCTGTGCGGTCCACGCCACATGTTCACGCAAATTACCGCGAATAGTGATCGTGCCGTCGCCATAGTTGAAAGTGTCCTGCATCACGCGGGGTGAACAGGCACAGACAACCACGGTATTAACGCCTTTTTCTTCGATATCTTTCTTGATCAGAGCCTGACCTTCTGCACCGCAGAGACAGGCATGATCCTGCATCTCCATACCGGTTTCAGAGGCAGCCTCTTTCAGAGCGTCAACATCAAGAACGTCACCGATACTGCACCCTGTGCAAAGATACGCACCATATACTTTATCCATTGATTTCCCCCTACTGTGCGTTCTGGATTGCTTTGAGAGCTGCGGCAGTAGCAGACTGCGTACAGGTGTACACGTCAGAAGCTGACTTGGCGCAACCGGCGGCGATCATCCCTTTCTCCGGCTCAGAAACAACAAAACCATTGCCGTCCATCTTCAGCCCAAGAGCCTTGCCCTGCTCACCGAGTGCAGGCTTCATCCCTGTCGCCAAGACACACATGTCTACCTTTTGCTGCACTTTACCACCACCGACTGCATCTTCAGCAACAACGGTTACACCGCCATCGTCCTCAGCAATGATGTCAGCAACTTTTCCCTTAATAAAGGAAGAGTTAGCATCGGTTCTCAGTTTTTCACGAAAATGCTCATATTTACCCGGTGTCCGCAGATCAATGTAGAAGACATAGATCTTGGCTTCAGGGTAACGCTCACGTATATAGGTCATCTGCTTAAAGGTCGCCATGCAGCAGATATAGGAGCAATACTCCAGATGATTTTCATCACGGGAACCTGCACACTGAACAAAAGCGATAGACTCAATCTCTTTATCATCGCCGGGACGGAGAATCTTACCGCCGGTAGGTCCATTAGGCGCGGCCATCCGCTCCATCATCATATTACTGATAATGGCTGGCGAGGATTCCGGTTTCAGGTTGTCCAGTTTTTTTCTGTCATAGGGATTCCAACCGGTTGCCCAGACAATGGAGCTAACATTCACGGTAAAGGTCTCAGCCGCCATCTCGGTATCAATGGCATTGTACTTACAGGCACCTTTAACAGCCTCCAGACAATCAGCGGAACAGGCATCCTTATCCAGCACATAGCGACGCGGAAAAGCCATCTCATGGGGCAGATAAATTGCCTTGCTCTTGTTCATGCCAAAGTTAAAGGCATTATCAATCTCATCGGTACAGGCTTCGGCGCAATCACCGCAGGCTGTGCAATTGGAGTTGACATAACGGGGTGCGGTCTCCAGCTCCACCTCGTAATTACCCGGACCGCCAGACACCGATTTGACCGTGGTCATGGTGTACGGACGAATTTTCCGGTTATTCTTTACCCGCTTGAAATTAATTTCTAATCCGCAAGTGGGGGGACAAAGTTTCGGGAAATACTGATTCAGCTGGGCCACACGGCCGCCGAAGTACGGATTTTTCTCGATAATGTAAACTTCATTACCAACTTCCGCAGCTTCCAGCGCAGCGGTCAAACCGCTGATACCGCCGCCAACAACCAGTACCGCACCAGTTTTCGTAGCATCACTCATGCCAAACCTCCATAAAAACTGCTGGTATTGATAAATTGGTTATTTCTGGTTCAAGTGAAAAGCAAGCCGAAACAGCATGCTGCTCAATTCAAACAAAAACAACCGCTTATAACCTTCACATTTTTTCACAGGACATAAAAAACTCCAGACCTCGTAAACGGGGCCTGGAGATTCAATCTGACGGTGACGGTCAAGCAATACAAGTATGTACAGCTTAACCGGACAGAGGAAAAGCTTCCCCTGCCCGTCATATTACCGCCCCTGTATCCTTAGATCCAAGGTTCGGTTTCTACGATGTTGATACACTCAACTTTCTCACACATCCACTCCTGAGTCTTCGGATCGAAGGTGGAGTTAACGAAAGCCTTCCAGTTTTCGTCATCAACGGTGGGGAAATCAGAGCGGTAGTAGAATCCGGGGTAGCGGGACTCTTTACGGAACTCAATGTGACGGATATGGGTCTCAACACACCAGATACGATGATAGTTTTCCCAAGCACGCATCAGCTCATGCAGATCGCCAGCAGCCATCTTTGCAGCATCTTCACGCAGCATGCGCAGAAGATCCAGACAAATATTAAGCAGCTTGCCAGAGGTCATGTAGTACGTAGCAACACCACCACCGTACTCATCAGTGGCCTTCATCAGGCGCATCATGATACCGGTTGGTTTGCAGTAGTTAGGATTAACATCCTGATGGGTGGTTGCACCAACATACTCCAGGTAACGAGTTACCGGGGCGTAGATCTCAGCAGCCAATTCCTCAGCAGTCTGAGACAACTCAGGCTGGAAGTCAGCATTGTCGCGACAATACTTAACCATCTGCTTACCACAAATACGACCTTCGGCATGCGAACCAGAGGAGAACTTATGACCAGAAGCACCAACACCATCGCCAGCTGTGAACAGACCGTCAACAGTGGTCATACGGTTGTAGCCCCACTTGTACTTGTGCGAACGCGGACCGTCAACATCTGGAACCCAATCTTCATCCGGACCTGAAGTCCAGATACCACAACAACCGGAATGCGATCCCAGCATGTAGGGTTCGGTCGGCATGATCTCAGAACCTACTTTTTCAGGCTCAATGTTCATACCAGCCCAGAGACCAGCCTGTCCGATGGACATATCCAAGAAATCTTCCCAAGCTTCAGACTCAAGATGTTTCCAGATTTTTTTAACTTCTTTCTCGTTCTTACCAGCTTCGCGAGCTTCATCGAGGAAGGAATTCAGAGCTACATCGGTAGCCATGTATACCGGTCCACGTCCTTCCTTGAACTCGTTAACCATCAGATGGTTACGCAGACAAGTCGGGGTTACAGCAGACGCACCGTAAGGCATGAAGTTTTTCAGTTCTTCTTTGGCAGCATCGCCCATGGCGTAGAACTCACCGTTACCGTTGGATACTTTGGCCTTGAACAGCAAGAACCATGCGCCAACAGGACCGTAACCGTCTTTAAAACGGGCCGGGGTGAAACGATTTTCCATCATGGTCAGCGTAGCACCAACCTGAGCACACATGGTGTAGGTGGAACCAGCATTCCATACTGGGTACCATGCACGACCTTTACCTTCACCTGTAGAACGGGGACGGAAAATATTTACCGCACCACCACAAGCTACCATAGCGGTCTTACATTTGAAAACGTGTACTTTGTTTTCACGGGTAGAGAAACCAACTGCGCCAGCAATGTGGTTTTCTTTGTTTTTGTCCAGCAGCATCTTAACGATGAAAATACGCTCCATGATATTTTCTTCGCCCAAAGCTTTTTTAGCAGCTTCGGCAACGATGCACTTATAGGACTCACCGTTAATCATGATCTGCCATTTACCGGTACGTACCGGTGTACCGCCTTCACGCAGTGAAGCAGCAGGCTTGGCACCGTCCAGGTTGGTTCCGTCTTCAGCTTTCTTCCAGATGGGCAGTCCCCATTCTTCGAACAACTTAACAGACTCATCAACGTGACGACCGAGATCGTAGATAAGATCTTCACGAACAACGCCCATCAGGTCATTACGAACCATCTTGACGTAATTCTCAATCTCGTTCTCGCCGATATAGGTATTGATAGCGGACAGACCCTGAGCAACCGCTCCGGAACGCTCCATAGCAGCCTTATCAACCAACTGAATTCTCAGGTCGGCAGGTGCCCATTTTTTGATCTCAAAAGCTGCACCGCAAGCTCCCATACCACCGCCGACGATCAGTACGTCAGTTTCATGCTCTACAATCTCCGGGTTGGCAATAGCAGGCAACTCACCTTTCGGCTTATTTGGTAACGCCATATTCGAATCTCCTTATATATCAAATAGTAAAAATATTATGTTTACTCAGCACTACGCAAGCATGGTGGGTTTCTTCAGCTCGCCTTCAAGTGTCAGACACTCATCATCAAGGTTTGCGCCTTTCTCATCAGAATATGCATTGGCGGAACCCTCAGCGGTTGTCCGAATCGGGAACTTGAAACGCTTGATATTGCCGTTACGAAATTTGATGGTCCACATAATGGAATCAGAAGAACGCATGGGATGTACCTGTCCACCCATGGGTACAAAGTCATCATAACCACGAACAGCGATAGCGCCCTGCGGACAGATCTTAACACAGGAGTAACACTCCCAGCATGCATCTGGCTCTTGGTTGTACGCCTTCATCTCTTCGGTGTTCAACACCATCAGGTCGTTGGGGCAGATGTACATACAAGCGGTTTTATCCCCCCCCTTGCAACCATCACATTTTGCTGGATCTACGTAACTTGGCATTTAACTACCTCCTCAAAGGATTTTCATTATGACAGCGTTCATCCGCCATCACATTAAGATCTACCACTAAAATTAATTTCAAAAATGAGTAGCACGCAATCAGTATCCCTGCTTGAGCAGATCAACTTTTTTCGGCTGCTATCTTTGTATTTCGTCCTAAAAATTTCATTATCGCCCTCTCAATAATCATCAGTTTATTTTGAGAGTGTGTCACTTAATAATTTGTTGTTTGAGGAATGTCAAGGAAAAATCTACCATGGGGTACTGCAAGTGCCTGTTATGCTTCTTATCAAAAAAACTCATGCATTCCATCAACAAACCATCAATAATACTTCATCAAGGGCTAATCTTAAAAGAGATCGGTGAGTCAGGCGCTCTTGAGCGACCTTGAACAACATTGAGCAATCAACGTTGAGCAATATATAAGCCAACTCGACCAGCACCCACCAGCACCCTCCTTGCACAGACAAGAGCTTGCATACAGAAATTGAGAGATTGAAGGTCTACCGTGCCCAAGCTTTTGCCGGAATCATCATCAAATCTACCTTGACAGAATAAATGGAAAGGAGTAGGAGTGTAATTCTTTGGTTACTTTTGGTTATGTCGCACCTTATGGAGTATTTTTCGTTTGTTGCCCCCTGTTTATTGACCCCTCTTAACGTTCCCTTTAAGCCTTGTGAGAGAACAAAAAAACTTCCTCTTACCATGAACAACTCAATAAACCCGCGAAGCGCTCTGACCCGTCGATCCTTCCTCCATATTGTAGCCCTTGCTGGTCTTGTCAGTGCCGCCGGAGCTACCCGATTTTTTCCTTTTTCTCCTAATGCTCCCCGGCTCCTGACGGTCAGGAAATCCTTTCCTCTTATGGGGACCCAGCTCAATCTCACGGTGTACAGCCAGGACCGGGATCAGGCCGAGGCCGCAATCACGGCCATGATTTCTCGCATGCAGGGCCTTGAGGGAAAGCTCTCTCGTCATCAGCAGACAAGCGAGGTCGCGACCCTCAACCGGACCGGCTCGCTGGACCGACCGAGCCAAGAACTGCGTACTGTTCTTGAGCTGGCAGATACGATCCACCGACAAACTGCCGGTGCCTTTGATATCACGGTTCTGCCGCTCCTGACTCTGTACCAGCAACACAAAGAACAACTCCGCAGTCAACCAGCTCTTATCCAGAGTCTTGTCCGCAATATCGGTCAGGAACAGCTTCATCTCACCTCCTCTCAGGTTCGCTTAGATAGTAAAGGGACGGCAAAGAACGTAGAGGACACAGTAGGGAATGCAGGCAACCTCGGCATAACATTGGACGGTATCGGCAAGGGCTATATCGTAGATCAAGGCGTTGCCACCCTAAAATCTTTTGGTTTTCAGCAGGTGTTGGTAGAAGCGGGCGGCGACCTGCTGGTCAGCGGCAGCAAGCCCCAAGGAGCACCTTGGCGAATCGGCATAAGAAAACCGCGTCCTGAGATGCCAGGCGCGTTACTCACGGTCAGCGGTGATGATATGGCTGTAGCCACCTCCGGTGATTATTTTCAGCCTTTCAGCCCGGATCTGCTTTCGCACCATATCATCAATCCCAAGACCGGTTTTTCCCCACCCGAGCTGGCAAGCTGCACCATTACCGCTCCTAATGCCGCCTTGGCTGATGCCCTGGCTACCGGCTGCATGGTTCTGGGCAAAGCAGACAGCGTAGACTTACTGGCAGGCATGCCGGGTTGTGAAGGGCTGTTCATAGGGAAGGATCTGAAGGTCCAGAAAACTGACGGCTTTGCTAGCTGAAATGGGTTCCACTCTTATGGATTTCACCATCACCAAGGGACTTGATATCCCTATCAGCGGCACACCGGAACAGAGTATTCAAACGGGTAATCCAGTCACTGAGGTGGCTCTTCTCGGCTTTGATTATGTCGACCTCAAACCGACCATGAAGGTTAGGGTCGATGATCAGGTGGCAACAGGACAGCTCCTGTTTACGGATAAAAAAAATCCCGGTGTCCGCTTTACCGCCCCTGCTCCGGGCAAGGTTACTGCTATTCACCGAGGACCACGCCGCCGCTTTGAATCCCTGGTGATTGAGCTGGAAGGAGAGGAACGACTCTCCTTTACCTCGCCCTGCCCTGCTTCAAAAGATTTACCAGATACCGCCGCCATCAAGGAAATCCTGATTGCATCCGGGCAATGGGCCGCCCTCAGAACGCGACCCTTTGGCAAGGTACCCTCCCCCGAGGCGGAAGCGGCATCCCTCTTTATTACGGCTATCGATACTCAGCCCTTAGCAGCTAATCCGGCAGTCATTATCAACGAGTACCGGGGTGATTTTATCTTAGGGCTGAACGCTCTCCAATCCCTGACAGCCAAAACCTTTCTCTGTTGCTCCCAGGACATAACTCTACGAAGGTCCGACCTCCCGAATATCGAGGTGGCTTATTTTTCCGGTCCCCACCCTGCCGGACTGGCCTCTACCCATATCCATCTTCTCGATCCGGTTCATTCCGGCAAGGAAGTCTGGCATATCGGGTATCAGGATGTGATTGCAATCGGTCATCTCTTCCGTACCGGCAAGCTCTGGGAAGAGCGGGTTGTCGCCCTAACAGGGCCGTCCATGCAGCGTCCGCGTTTAATAAAAACCTTGGCCGGGGCCTCTGTCCCAGAGCTTTGTCAAAACGAGATCGCTGATCCCCAGGCCCGCCTGATTGCAGGCTCGGTCCTGAGCGGGCATCGGATGGGCGAGGAAAACGTCCACGGTTATCTAGGTCGCTACCAGCAGCAGATCTGCGCCCTGCCGGAAAAAGACGGCTCCGGCCTGTTGAACTGGTTGCGTCCGGGAGGCGACCGCTATTCCTCCCTACCCATCTTCCTGTCCGCCTTCACAAAAAAAGCCGGGACCAAATTTCCTCTGAGCACAGCGAGCTGGGGAGGAGAACGAGCTATCCTGCCTATGGGCACCTATGAAAAGGTCCTGCCGCTGAACCTGATCGCCACGTCCCTGCTCAAGAGCATTGCCACCGGCAACACGGAAAAGGCTGCGGCGCTGGGGTGCCTGGAACTAATTGAGGAGGATCTAGCCCTGTGCAGTTTTGTTTGCCCAGGGAAGAATAATTTTGGGCCTATGTTGCGTGATGTATTAACGAAAATAGAAGAGGATGGATGACCAGAATAGCAATCAACCTTTTACATAAGATGAAAAGAAAAAATATTCCACAGTCGCGTAGGTCCGCTTGAGTGGAACGAAAGCGGACAGTTGATTTCCCGAATCCTGAATTGTCTGATTTCGTTGCACTCAATTAGACCTACGAACTGGATCTTTTAATAATTAATACAAAATGAACAGTAACCCCAAAAAGCCTTGTTGGATTTGCGGAAATCCATCAGATAGTCGGGAACACAAATTCAAAAAAAGTGATATCACAAGGCGATACGGAAAAGGTTCTTTTGAAAATGTTGGCGGAATGCTTCATTCTAAGGATGGGCGGCCTAGGCCTGTTCAAGGTCCTAAGTCTAATATACTTTCGTATCATCCTGTGATATGCTCACATTGCAATAATAACAGGTCTCAACCTTGGGACAATGCATATAAAATTTTTGAACGATGGGTATTTGATAATTCGGACCTAATATATGCAAAACGATTTGCTCCATTGGAGTTTGTATATGGTGAGGATGCCTGGTGGTGTCAAAGTCTAAATCTCTTTAAATATTTTGTTAAAGCTTTTGGTTGCCGACTGGCAAGTGCTGAAACCTCCGTTCCAGATGATTTGGTTGATTTACTAGATAAAGAATATTTTTTAACTAAGCTAAGGATATGTTTTTCTATCAATAGAGTTTCGTACACTTTTCCAGAATACTTTGAATCTTTTTTGGGGATTGGCAATTTATATCAAGTCAATTCAAGAAGTCAAGGCACTATGGAAAGGTACACTTGGTGCATTAATGTTAGTTGGTTGAGAATTTGGTTTTTTTATGCCCATGAAATACCGTCTTGCGTTGGTGCATCTTGGGTAGCTGATAGCTCCTGTCTGTATTTTGGTGAATTTGATGCACCGTCTCTTGAAGAACATGATCAGCTAGTAAAAGACGCTGAACAGAATGGAACTCATGAACAAGTTGTCAATTTAAAAAAGATGAGAAAAACATTGTGGGGTTGACAATCAAATGACTTTTTGGGATTTTTCTATCCCGCGATAGGTCGAACCATACCGAGCAATAGGTTTTACCTATCCGCTGATACCCTGAAGCATACCAAAGGAAAGGTTCTACCCGACTATAGGTTCTTCCCCTCCCCGGAGCCGAAAAATCGCTCACAATCAGCTTGACTGTTTTTTACATGAAATTCCTCAACACCCTCCTACAAAAAACCGCCCCCCTCTTCAACAAGGGAGGACGCTTCGAGGCCTGGTACCCAGCCTTTGACGCGCTGGACTCCTTTCTCATGGGGAGCCGCCACACCACCGACTCTGCGCCCCATGTCCGGGATGCTATGGACCTGAAGCGGATCATGATCCTGGTAGTCATGGCCCTTATCCCCTGCGTGTTCATGGCCATGTGGAACACCGGCTATCAGGCCAATCTGGCTCTGCAAGGGCTGGGCCTGACAAGCCCTGCGGGCTGGCGCGGCACCATCATGGCAGCGCTGCAAGTATCCTGTACACCGGATGATCCACTGGCCAATCTCATCCACGGCAGCCTCTTTTTCCTCCCGATCTATCTGGTTTCTCTGATAGCAGGCGGACTCTGGGAGGTGATCTTCAACCTTGGCCGAGGCCATGAGATGTCTGAGGCCTTTCTGGTCACCAGCCTCCTCTTTCCCCTGACCCTGCCCCCGACCGTACCCTCTCTGGCAGGTGGCTCTCGGAATCAGCTTCGGCATCATCTTTGCTAAGGAAGCCTTCGGCGGAGTGGGCCGTAATTTCATGAACCCGGCTCTGGTTGCCCGAGCCTTTCTCTTTTTCGCCTACCCGAGCAGGATGAGCGGTGACGCAGTCTGGGTGGGCGTGGACGGCCTGTCCAGTGCCACAGCCTTAGCCAAGGTGGCAGCAGCCCCTGCTGATGCCCCCCTTTCCGGGCTCAACTTCAGCTGGGCAGACGCCTTTCTCGGCACTATCCCCGGTTCGATGGGCGAGACCTCGGTGGTGGCCTGCCTGCTCGGGGCGATCTTCCTGCTGATCTGCGGCATTGCCTCCTGGCGGATCATGCTTGCTATGCTCCTGGGCGGGCTGGGTCTGGGGTTGGTCTTCCAACTTATCGCCTCGCCAACCAATGCCTGATCAACCTGCCCTTTTACTGGCACCCGGTCCTAGGCGGTTTCGCCTTCGGCCTCATCTTCATGGCCACCGACCCAGTCACGGCCCCGCATACCAATATCGGTAGATGGTGCTACGGCTTTTTTATCGGGGCCTTGTCCATCCTGATCCGGGTGATCAACCCGGCTTACCCTGAAGGAGTGATGCTGGCCATCCTGCTGGGTAATGTCTTTTCCCCACTCTTTGATTATCCGGTCATTCAGGCCAATATCCGGCAAAGGAGGCTCCGGCATGGATAAGGAAACACCAGCTGGTGCCTTTACTGCGGTCATGGTTCTAGCCTTCATCTGCTCTCTTCTCGTTGCCGGAGCCGCAGTAGGACTCCGACCGAGACAGGAGGCCAACCGCAAGCTGGATCAGAAGAAAAACATCCTCCGGGCTGCTGGGCTCTATCAGGGCAAAGGTGATGTGGAAACTCTATTTCAGCAGGTGGAAGCCAAGATCATCCGACTGGCAGACGGTGATTTTGTCCCGCCGGAAACGCTGAACCCTGCCGAGTTTGATCAGCTCCAATCTGCTCTTAACGATGAAACCGGCAGAAAGCTAAGTAGAGAAGAGGATAAAGCCGGGCTCAGTCGCCAGGAAAAATTCTCTTTGATCTACTTGGTCAATAAAGAGGGTAAAGGGGAACAGCTGGATAAAATCATCCTCCCCATTCGCGGCAAGGGCCTCTGGTCCACCCTGTACGGCTACGTGGCCCTGTCCGCTGACCTCAACACCATCAGCGGCATCACCTTTTATGAACACGGCGAAACCCCCGGTTTGGGCGGTGAGATAGATAATCCTGATTGGCAGGCTGGGTGGCAGGGGAAACAGCTCTATGACCCAAAGAGCCAAGATGGTCAAAACGGACAGCCTGCCATTCAGGTTGTGAAGGGCCAAGGACAAGGCCCGCATCAGGTGGATGGGGTTTCTGGTGCTACCCTGACTATGAATGGGGTCAGTAACCTGATGCAATTCTGGTTTGGGGAGCATGGATTTGGCCCATTTTTGCAACGCTATAAGGAATCTGGCAAAATGTAGGGGCGGGACCTGCGTGTCCGCCCTTCATGCCGCCGATCAAAAAAGGGCAGACACATAGGTCTGCCCCTACGACGCCCGATATACAAGGATACAAGGGCGACCGCCGGTCGCCCCTACGGCAGGTCAATGAGGGTCACATACCCCGAAGGGGTTATATTTATCCAGCTCGGGGTAACACCCCGAGTAACCAAACTGGATGCGTTCCGCATCGTTATATACCCAGGGTGTTACCCTGGGCTGGTTAGATATAGCCCCGTTGGGGCATGGTGGTGTCGACATTATGTAGGGATACGGCATGCCGTATCCGCCCTTCATCACGCCGATCATCAAAGAAAGGGCGACCGCCGGTCGCCCCTACGACGCCCGGAAAACGGGTCAGATATTAAAAAAAAAGGGATCAACAACGATGCCTGAACAGAAAAAAGAACTGCTCCTCAACCCGTTTTTCCAACGCAACCCCATTGCCCTGCTGGTGCTGGGGATCTGCTCGGCCTTGGCCGTAACCGGTAATATGGCCACGGCCCTGGTCATGTCAGTCTGCCTTTCCCTGGTGGTGGCCTTTTCCAGCCTGATCATCAGCCTGATCCGCCAGCAGATCCCCAATACGGTACGCATCGGTATCCAGATCACCGTGATCGCCACCCTAGTGATCCTGGTGGATCAGCTGCTCAAGGCCTTTTTCTATGATCTGCCAAACAGCTCTCGGTCTATGTGGGCCTGATCATCACCAACTGTATTGTTATGGGCCGGGCCGAAGGCTTTGCCATGAGCCACACGCCGGGGAAAGCCTTTATCGACGGCTTGGGCAACGGGATGGGCTACGGCTTTATCCTGATGAGCGTGTCCTTTTTTCGGGAGCTGCTGGGCAGCGGCACCGTCTTCGGCCATGAGGTTCTGCCCCTGGTCACCGACGGGGGCTGGTATCAGAGCAACGGCCTGATGCTCCTGCCAGCCGGGGCTTTTTTCCTTATCGCCCTGGTTATCTGGGCCTTACGCACGATGTATCCCGGCCAACAGGAGAGAGATTGATGCTCCATTATTTTGAAATACTGTTTACCTCCCTGTTTATGGAGAACATGGTGCTCTCCTTTTTTCTGGGGATGTGTACCTTCCTAGCGATCTCCAAGCAGATCAACGCGGCTGCCGGTCTGGGTTGTGCGGTTCTGCTCATTCAGGTCGTCACTGTTCCCATCAATAACCTGATCTATCATCACCTGCTCAAGCCGGACGCCCTGGCTTGGGCCGGTTTTCCCGGTCTGGATCTGACCTTTCTCGGCCTGCTGATCTATATCGGAGTTATCGCCGCTGTGGTCCAGATCCTGGAAATGGTCCTTGATCGCTTCCTTCCGGCCCTCTACAACACCCTGGGTATTTTTTTGCCCCTGCTCACGGTCAACTGCGCCATCCTGGGAGGCACCCTCTTTATGGTGGAACGGGAATACACCTTCGGAGAAAGCGTGTTCTACGGCATCGGGTCTGGCGGCGGCTTTCTGCTGGCCGTGGTTGCTGGCCGGGATTCGGGAAAAATTGGAATATGCTGATCCGCCTGCTGGCTTACGGGGTCTCGGCCTGACCTTTATCACTGCCGGGCTGATGGCTCTCGCCTTTATGGGCCTGGCCGGAATATCCTTTTAAAAGAGATCATAGCATGCTGGAAATTATCGCCGCTGTTCTTACCTTTCTCGCTCTTCAATTTCTGCTGGTCACCCTGATTGTGCTGGCGAAGAAAAAGCTCCTGCCAGACGGGGAAGTCACCATCGAGATCAACGAAAAAAAAGAGCTCCAGGTCAAACCCGGTGGCCGCCTGCTCACCACCCTAGCCAATGAAGAGATTTTTATCTCCTCAGCCTGCGGCGGCGGCGGCAGCTGCGGACAATGCCGGGTCACGGTCAAGGAAGGCGGAGGCAGTATTCTGCCCACCGAGCGGGGTTATATCTCCCGGCGGGAGGCCAAGCAGGGTATGCGGCTGGCCTGTCAGGTCCAGGTTAAGCGGGACATGAACATCGAAGTGCCGCCGGAGATGCTGGAGACCCGGAAATGGCAATGCACCGTGGTGTCCAACGAAAATATCGCCACCTTTATCAAGGAACTGGTGCTCAAGCTGCCCGAGGGAGAGGAAATGGATTTTCAGCCGGGCGGCTTTATCCAGGTTGATATCCCGCCCCATGCCCTTTCTTTTCG